>NZ_JBVVQK010000044.1:0-33636 GCF_055811175.1 Mesorhizobium sp. WSM4828
CCCCCTAGAAAATTTCGCTGTCCAAAATTTTTTTTTTCCCCGCTGTCTATACCCCCCCCCCGGTTATCGCTGCTTTGGGGCAACCCGTGGGGCCGGGGTCTTGCGCGGGGGGCCACCGCAGCTCATCCGCAGTCGATTCGCCGCACCGCACGGCGCTTCACCGCCATTCGATTAGACGCCACTTACGGAACAACAAGGTGGCGTGGGCGTTTGCCTAGAGGGTTCGCCGCTTCGACCGGAATTGCCGTGTCGCAACCGTAAAGGCGAGGCCCGTAACAACAGGAGTAGACGATGAAAATCCACCTTGTTCCTGCTGCGGCGGGATTGGTGTTGCTCGCCGGCGTCGGCGTGGCCACCGCAGACCAGGTGATTGTCACGCCCGAACAGCAGACGGTCATCCGCGAATACGTCCACAAGCACCCGTTGGCGTCGATCAATCTTCTGGGGGTGGAGCTCAATATCGGTTCCACGTTGCCCGATACGGTCGAGCTGCAACCGATCGATGTTCCCGACGTGAAGTACAGATACGTCGTCGTCGGCAATCGCACGGTGCTCGTCGATCCAGGCACCCGCAAGATCGTGCACGTCCTCGACTGATCGGCGTTCACAACCGCGAACCGGATTTGGAAAGGTCACGATCTAATTACCAAATCAGAGCTCCATCCCGAGCGATCGGGATGGAGCCGCTGTCGTCTCGAAACAAGGAAAGGAGCCATTCCCATGCTGCCGCATGTCGAGCCGGTCAACGTGGCCGCCGCCGTCGACAAACTGCTTGCTGAACGAGGCGATGGCCTGCTGTCGATGAAGGCGGCGATTGCACTGTTGCGCGAACGCACCGGAACCGAGCGCTCGGACGCCGACCTTGAGGGGCTGATCATCAAGAAGGCGGCGCTCCTCGGCGTCGCCGTCCTGTGTGACAGAGAGGTTCAATGACGGTGTTGCCTAGCGCTCAAGACGCCGGTCGAAATTTCAGCTAGAACAAAGTTGCTTACGCATGAACCGAGCCGACGGAGGCAACAGTGACGGACAGGCAGGAACGGATTCGCCAGCGGGCACACGCGATCTGGGAACAGGCAGGCAGGCCCGACGGGGCGCATCAGCAGCATTGGGATCAGGCTACCGCCGAAATCGACGCAGAAATCGCCACGAAAGAGAAGACCGCCAGCCGGCCGAAGCCGACATCACGTCAGCCTAAGACGGCGCCCGCCGCCAAGAACGGAACCAAACCCAAGGCGCGACCACGCAAAACGTGAACTCGAGCGGATTTGATTCCAACGCCGGATCTCGCGGTGGACTCATCGTCAGGTGTTCCTGGCCTGTTCCGTGGTCGGAACAGCACCAGAACTGGTTCCGTTGCGGCTGTGTTCGTCCATCGCAGTGCCCATCAGCTGACACTCGCATCTGCTTCAGCAGGTAGAGGACAGTTCGGCCGATCTCGGTGGTGTTCCGCCTTCCAAGTAAAACTTTCGGAAAAATTGGCTACAAAATTCACTGGGCCGTTCTGTGAACAGATACCATGAGGCCAGAAAGTTGACTGGCAAAGAAACCGATCATCTTCTTGCAAATTAGTAGGCATGCAACCGGCGATGTCGCTGGCTGTTCAGCGCAACTACAGCAAGGAGAGTGTTATGACCACCATGATCAAAACAATCACCGATGCGGTGGCAGGCAGCGCAGTTATTTTCATGCTCTCGATGCCCGTGAATGCCGCGGACGGAATTGCCGTTGGTGTTGGAACATCCATCGGCGGCAATGGCGGCATCAAAGCCGGCCTCGGCGCGACGGTTGGCAGTCGCGGCGGCATCAACGCCGGTTCCGGCGCAACAGTTGGCGGCAACGGCGGCATCAAGGCAGGCCTCGGTGCCTCGGTGGGCGGCAGCGGCGGCATTAACACCGGTGCCGGCGCAACGATTGGCGGTTCCAGTGGCATCGCCGCGGGCGCCGGCGCATCGGTCGGGGGCAGAAGCGGCATCAACGCCGGTGCCGGTGCAACGATCGGCGGTTCCAGTGGCATCGCGGCGGGCGCCGGGGTAGGTATCGGCAGCCGCGTTAACGCAGGCGCCGGCGTCAGGGTCGGCAGTGGCATCAATGTCGGCGCCGGTGTCGGGATCGGTGGTGGGAGCAATCCGAGCAATCCGTCCAACCCGGGCAGCCCGTCCAATCCCAACAATCCCCTCAATCCCAGCTTGCCCCAGGTCGTTGCCGATATGTCGGGGGACAAGTTGGCCAGGATGAAAACGCGCTGCGTTGACGTGCTCAGCAGCGAAGGCACTTACGACAGCGATCTGCGCCAATTGTGCCTGCTGATCGCCCGCCGCTAAGGCGAATACATTGGATGAAATGTCGGACGGGGCCGAGAGGCCTTCGTCCACCAAGCCTCCAGCAGTCCAAAGCCCGCCCTTGCGGCGGGCTTTTTGCCGAGCACGTGGCGGAGCATGGCGGGGCTCGAAAGAGCACGCGCCTCAATGCGTTTGACGGCCAAGGTCCGGCGAAGCGACCGTTCCGTCTTCCAGGGCATCCCAGCCCACTGCGGGGCTGCTTTGCATCAGCTGAGGGCACGCAAACTCCGCCAGATCGGTTTCCGCGAAGCCGTCGAACTCGATAGCCGCCCCGTAGAGCTGGGCTGCTTGCATGACGAGCCATTCGATGTCTTCGCGCGCAACATTCTCGGCGAGGTTCTGCAGTCGCGCGGCTTCGGCGACAGCAGTCAGATTGATGGCAATCCCGGACCGCAATGTAGCCCGAACTCGGGAACTGACGTCTTCGTGCAGACGAACCGAAAATCCGTAGCGCATAGAAACCTTCCCTTCAGGAGCGGTTTGTCCCTCGTGTTCTACCATGCGCCCAGGTTCCGTGATTGGCAACCGAAATTCCTTAAAAACTCGTTTTATGTCAAATAGTTAGCGTATTTTGTTGATTACCTATTTGATGCTTGATCCGCTTCATCGGACTTCTGCATGACTCGCTCATCTGAAGGCCTTGACGCATTCTGCTCACGTACCTAATTCTACAGAAAATTAGGAACATACTAACTCAGCTGCATTTAGGCTGGTATGATTGGAGGCCGAGATGTCCGAACTGGAACGCCCGGAACGATTGCAGATCATGCTGACCGTCGATGAACTGGCGGCATTGGAGAACTGGCGCTTCGACAAGCACATGCCGAGCCGGTCGGCCGCTGTACGTGAGCTTTTGAGGCGAGGTCTCACAGCCGATGGTTTCCTGACGGCGGCGCATGGGACCAAGTCGCGCGACTTCGGCATTCTGCCGCATTCTGCAGATGGTGACGGGGCAGTCGAGGGGTCTTCCAGCAGCGAACAGTGATATCTCCAGCGACCCCGTTCGCCCGCCGCACCTCGTATGGCCTTCACGGCCACTGGGTATCATCAAGCAGCTTGGTCTATCTGTGTGGCCCTCCGCCGTCGGTTGACAGAGCTGGCGTTGCAGATACATTGCACAGGACTATACAGGTGCAATGAACAGGTATGCCTATGGTCCGCCGCGTGGTCCCATCGTCTCCCGGTACGGGCAAGCCCGAACAGATCGCCACGGTTCTCGAACATGAAATCCGCTCCGGTGTTCTGGGCTTCGGCGACCGGTTGCAAAGCGAGAACGAGCTCGTCCAGCGTTTCTCCGTCAGCCGCAACACCGTTCGCAAGGGCCTCGAGGAACTGTCCAGCCGCGGGCTGATTACCACCAAGGTCGGCATCGGCTCTTTCGTCACCTTCGATGGCAAGCCCGTTGACGACTCAATCGGTTGGTCGCGGGCGCTCGCCAACGCCGGCGCAAATGCCGAGACGCGGACGCTGCGGCTCGAGGTGATCGAGGACCCTGATCTTGCCACACTGCTTGGTATAGAAAACCCGTTTTTCATCGCTGTCGATCGGGTGCGCACCAATGCCAGCGACGGCCACGCTATCTCCATTGAGCGCAGCCGCCTGCCATTGTCACCCGAACTGGAGGACGTGCCGTTACGCGGTCTGCGCGAAGGCTCGCTCCACCAGACGCTGCGCGGCGCCGGCCTCATTCCAGACCATGGCGAGGAATGGGTCGGCATCGAAATGCTCAACCCAGAGGACGCCGCCATCCTCGGCTGCCCGCAAGGCACGCCGTTCCTGCGCGGTCGTCGGTTGACGCGTGCGGCCGATGACCGGCCGATCGAATATGTGACCAGCCTGCTCAACCCGGCGCATTTTGCGCTGCATATGAGGTTCTGAGTGATGCTGGACGACGCCGGGAACATGACCAATCGGGCCATGGGAGCGCTTGTCGGCGGGGCACTGGGAGATGCGCTGGGCATGCCGACGCAGCTTTTGTCGCCGGCGCGGATTGCCAAACTCTACGGTCATGTCGAGGACTTCATTGCTCCTTTCGCCGACCATCCGGTGTCGAAGGGACTTCCGGCCGGGACGATCACCGACGACACAGAACAGGCGCTTCTGCTTGGCCGTATCCTGGTCGAATCCGGTAACCGGTTCGACCATGCGCGGTGGGTCAACGCGCTGCTCGACTGGGAACGCGATGTCAAGGCGCGCGGCAGCTACGATCTGCTGGGACCATCAACCAAACGCGCCATCGACGCCATCAATAACGGTATGCCAGCCGAGGAAGCGGGACGCAGCGGCGACACAAATGGTGCGGCCATGCGCATCGCGCCAGTCGGCATCATGATGCCGCCAGAGCCGCTTGACGCACTGGTCGGCAAAGTGGCCGAAACTTGCAGGGCGACGCACAACACGTCAATCGCAATCGCTTCGGCCGCAGCGGTCGCTGCCGCCATCAGTCGCGGCATCGCTGGCGGTGACTGGCGCGCCGCTTCCGACAGCGCCATCGCCGGGGCGAGGCACGGGGCAACGCTCGGCTATTGGGTGACCGGCGGTGACATCGCCGCGCGCATTGGGTGGGCGCAGAAGCTCGTACGCGGCAAGGCGACGAAGGACGCGATCCGGCTGATCACCGATCTGGTCGGCACCGGCGTCGCCAGTCAGGAGTCCGTTCCGGCTGCATTCGCGGTGCTGGAAGTCGCCGGTGGCGATCCCTGGCAGGCGGCAGTCATCAGTGCCAATCTCGGTGGCGACACCGACACGATCGGCGCCATCGCGGCCGGCATGGCCGGTGCCTGCACCGGCTTTTCCCGATTGCCACAGAAACACATCACCCGGATCAAAGGCCTAGACATTGGGCGGGTGCGCGCGCTCGCCGCCGACCTGGTCGCCCTGCGGACGGCGAAGAGCAGGTCCGGCAAGGATACGGCGGCATGAAGGGGCGTCTCGTCCATGTCGGCAGCGCGGTGGTCGACTATGTCTACCGCATCGATGCCTTGCCGGCACCGGGCACGGAGAAGACCGCATCGAGCTTTGCACAAGTCGCCGGCGGCGGCTTCAACATGATGGTCGCGGCCAGCCGCACCGGCATGAAGGTGGTGTTCGGCGGCCAGCTCGGCAGCGGACCCAATGGCGACTTCCTGCGCAGCGCCTTTAACGCCGAGGGTATCAGTACTCTGACCCCGCCATCGCCCATGATGGACAGCGGCCATTGCGTCGCCTTGATCTCGAGCGATGCCGAACGCACTTTCGTGTCTTGGCCGGGTGCTGAAAGCGTGCTCAGCCTCGACATGCTGGCGCCCGTGGTGGTCGCTGCAGACGACTGGGTGTTCACGTCAGGCTATACGCTGAGCTATCCCAAGAGCCGCGACGCGCTCACCGACTGGTTCGAGGCGCTTCCGGCCGACACACCCCTTGTCCTCGACCCGACACCTGTCATCACCGACATTCCTCGCCATATCCTGTCGCGGATACTCGCCCGCACTACCTGGTTGAGCTGCAACACGACGGAAGCGGCCGCGATTGCCGGTCCGGGCGGTGTCGAGACAGTCGCGTCACGGCTGCTAAGCGACCACTCCCCTAAGGCCATTGGCGTCGTCATTCGTGCCGGCGCGAAAGGCTGCCATGTGCGGCTGGCCGACGGCTCGGCGCAAACGATCGCCGGCTTCAAGGTCGACGCCATCGATACCAATGGCGCCGGCGAC
Source organism: Mesorhizobium sp. WSM4828 (assembly GCF_055811175.1). NCBI lineage: Bacteria > Pseudomonadati > Pseudomonadota > Alphaproteobacteria > Hyphomicrobiales > Phyllobacteriaceae > Mesorhizobium > Mesorhizobium sp. WSM4828. Next base: position 6,029 of record NZ_JBVVQK010000044.1, read on the forward strand.
ACCCATATCGGCGCTTTCGTCAGCGCGCTGGCGCGCAGAATGACGCCTTTTGAGGCAGCGCGCTACGCCAATGCGGCGGCGGCCATTTCCGTCACCCGCCACGGTGGTTCATCAGCGCCGACCGACTACGAGATCCAGACATTCCTAAGCCATGCCGGCGGTCCGCCGATCGGCCTCCATGGCCGGAAGCAAGAGGCCAAACGCCCGACAGCCTGACAAAGCCCGGGAAGCGGGCAAACACAGAGAGGAACGAACATGCGCATGCCCCACTTGACTGCCCTAATGACGGCGGCCGCCGTCTTCGCCTCCGCACTCGCATTTGCCGCCAGGGCCGACGAGGTGCACGTACTCAACTGGAAGGGCTATGGCGCCGACGAGCCCTGGGCCATAGCCGCCTTCGAAAAGGCAACCGGCAACAAGGTCGTCAACGACTTCTTCAATTCCGAACAGGAAATGCTGACCAAGCTCAGGACCAATCCCGACCTTTACGATGTCGTCATGATCAATGCCGCCTTCAACGACCAGGCGATGGCGGAAAAGCTCATTCAGCCGATCGACACGTCCAAGCTGCCGAACTATGCCGACATCAGCAAGGACAAGGCCGGCTCATCGATGCTCGTCCATGACGGCAAGGTCTATGGGGTGCCGTGGGTTTGGGGGCTGACGGCGCTCGCCATCAACGACAAGTCATTCGACAAGCCGCCGACCAGCATCGCCGAAATGTGGGATCCCGCCCACAAGGGCCGCGTTACCATCCGTGACGATGCCGTCGAGGCCGTGCAGTTCGGCGCCATCGCTACCGGCCAGAACATCAACGACGTCAAGGACATGGAGGCGGTCAAGGCGAAGCTGACCTCGCTGATGCCGCAGATCAAGACGTTCTGGAGCTCGGAGAACGACTGGAACCAGATGGTTGCCTCCAACCAGATCGACATCGGCACCTATTGGAGCGGCTCGGCCGACCGCGCCAAGACGCATTTCAAGCTGCCGGTCTCGCTGGTCATTCCCCAGGAGGGTGCCGTCGCCTGGCTTGACGCCTTTTCCATTCCGGTCGGTTCCAAGAACGTCGCCGGGGCGCAAGCCTTCATCAACTACATGATCGACCCGAAGTTCTATGTCGAATGGGTCACCAAGGTCGGCGCGCCGGTGTCGGCCAACACCAAGGCGGTCGAAGCGCTGCCAGAGGGTTCCTTCAACCGCAAGGTGATGGGCGACCCGGCAGTCGCCAAGCGCATCCAGTTCCAGGCGCCGATTACTGACGCGCAGCGCGAGACCTATCTGGCGCTCTGGCAGCAGCTCAAGGTCGACGTGAAGTAACAGCAGAAGCCGCGATCAGCCGACCATCAATGTCGGCTGATCCTTCCTATCTTGGGAGGAGATGTCATGGCAGTACAGATCGCAACCGCGTCGCGCAGCGGGCTGAGATCGGCCTTGCCGCTGCTGGCGCCTGCCTATCTCTGGCTGACGGTTGCAATTTTCCTGCCGCTCTCGGCCATGGTCTTCTTCTCCTTCATCACCGACCTGCCGCTATCGGGAAAGCCGTGGGCATTCACGCTCGAAAACTATGCCGCCTTCTTTTCACAAAGCCTTTACCTGACATTGCTGGTGGCCTCGCTGCGCCTCGGCCTCGAGGTGACGCTGTGGTGCATCGTCATCGGTTATCCCGCCGCTTACGTGCTGGCCAAGGTGCTGAAAGGCCGCAGCCGCGAGGCGATTTTCCTGCTCGTCATTCTGCCGTTCTGGTCGAACGGGCTGGTGCGCATCTTCTCGTGGGCGATGGTGCTGCGCGAAGGGGGCATTCTCGACACAGCGCTCAACGCCGTGCTGCCGTTCAAGATCAACATTGATCTCATGTATTCCTATCCGGCCGTCATCATCGGGCTAGTGCACTCCTACGTGCCTTACATGGTGCTGACCTGCTATCTGACCCTGCAGGCCATCGATGACTCGCTGATCGAGGCCGGGCGCTCGCTCGGTGCCTCGCGGCTGCAGATGCTGAAGCGGGTCATCATTCCGCTGTCGATGCCGGGGCTGGTGGCTGGCGCAGCCCTCATCTTCGTCCCGGTCGTTGGCTCGTTCATGGAGCCGCGCATCCTCGGCGGCCGTACCGGCACCTTTTACGGCACTGTCATCGAGGACCAGTTCGTTGCCGTGTTCAACTGGCCGCTGGGTGCCGCACTGTCCTTCATCCTGCTGGCTGTGGTGCTGGTCATCCTGGCGGTTACTTCGCCGGTGCTTCGGAGGGCCGCTTAGTGGCGACGACCCGAATCCTGGAATGGCTCGGCCGGGTCTACATTCTGATGCTGCTCGCCTTCCTGTACCTGCCCATCATTATTATGGCGCTGATGTCATTCAACGTCTCGCCCTTTTACCAGCTGCCGTTCGAGTGGACGACGGAATGGTATGCCTCGCTCTGGCAGAACAATCAGCTGATCGCGGCCACGCGAAACAGCGTCGAGATCGCCGTCATCACTACCATCATCTGCACCGCGCTCGGCACCGCGGCGTCGCTAGGGCTCTATCGCTACGACTTCCGCGGTAAGAAATTCCTGCAGGCGCTGCTGTTTCCGCCGATCGCCATACCGTGGCTGATCACTGGCACGGCGATGCTGATTTTCTTTTTCGGCGTTGGCATCGGCCGCGGGCTGCATGCCATCCTGCTCGGCCACGTGGCGTTGGCACTGCCCTATGTCATCGTCGTCGTCTCGGCCCGGCTGCAGACATTTGCGCCGGAGCTGGAAGAGGCGGCGCGCTCGCTCGGCGCCAATCAATGGCAGGTGACGAACCGCGTCACGCTGCCCTGGATCATGCCGGGCGTCATTGCCGGCGGGCTGTTCGCCTTCGCCGTGTCCTTCGACCAGTTCGTCGTCTCCTACTTTCTGTCGACGCCCGGCCAAACGACGCTGCCGGTCGAAATCTACGCGGCGATCCGCAAGGGTTTCACGCCCGAGATCAATGCTGTCTCGACGATCATCATTGTTGTGTCGATGGCGCTGATGCTGCTGACGGCGCGCTTCTTCAAATTCGGCGGAGAGAAATAATGGCGGGCGTGCAGGTATCGAATGTGTCGCGCAGTTTTGGCGCGCACAAGGCGCTGGACGATGTCTCGATCGATTTCGCCGACGGCGGCTTCTACGCCCTGCTCGGTCCCTCCGGCAGCGGCAAGACCACGCTGCTGCGCCAGATCGCAGGCTTCGACTTTCCCGACTCTGGTCGCATCTCCATAGGCGGCGAAAGTGTTGAGCGGGTACCGGTGGAGAAGCGGCGCATCGGCATGGTGTTCCAGAACTACGCGCTCTTTCCCAATATGAGCGTCTCCGACAATGTCGCCTTCGGACTGTCGGTGCGCGGCGAGCCCAAGGCGGTGATTGCCAGCGAGGTGCAGCGCGCACTCGACCTCGTGCAACTCGGCACGCTCGGCGGTCGCCGGCCGCACCAGCTCTCCGGCGGCCAGCGCCAACGGGTGGCGCTCGCTCGCGCGATCGTCACCACGCCGCGCGTGCTTCTCCTCGACGAGCCGCTCGGCGCGCTCGACAAGGCGCTGCGCGTGGACATGCAAATCGAATTGAAGCGTATTCAGCGCGAGATCGGCATCACCACGATCTTCGTCACCCACGACCAGGAAGAAGCGCTGACGATGAGCGACCGCATCGGCATTCTGCGCGATGGCAAGCTGGTGCAGGAAGGCCCTCCCGAGGAGATCTACGATCGGCCGAAGAGTGAGTTTGCCGCCACCTTCCTAGGCGACGCCAACATCCTTCGCGGCAACGCCACTGGTACGGGCATCCGGCTGCCTGACGGAACGGGGATTGCCGCAGGCGCAGGGGTTACGCTTGTTGCCGGCACGAAGGCGAGCTGCGCCGTGCGGCCTGAACGAATCCGCATCGCCACCAATGCCGGCGTTCCGGACCGAGCCCATGCCAACATGCTCACGGGGCGGGTTTCCAAGCGCATCTTCGCCGGCAACAACAGCACGTATTTTGTCGATCGCGATGGCCAGACAATCAAGGTCATCGTGCAGAACACCGGCATCGAAAAGCTGGCGGAAGGACAACAGGTGGTGCTGCGCTGGTCGTCGGAGAGTACGGTGCTGATCGACGCGAGCTAGCAGATCCAATCCTTCAGTCTTGCCAGGCGGTCCGCAATCGGGGAAAGCATGGTCGGGCAAAGTGTGAGCGGAATACTCGATGTCGCTTGAATTGAATGCGGGCGACCAGTCGATGCTGCAGGGCGAGCAGGGTCCGGCCGTGGCCGCTGCGATGAAGATCCTGGTTGCCTGTTCGAAGGCGGTCGGCGCGCACAAATTGCTGGATATTGCCGGTGCGCATATCGACGGCTGCCTCTATCACGGCCAGGCCAGCCTCGATTTCGTCGAAAGGCTGATTGAGGGCGGCGGCCGCGTTCGGGTGCCGACGACGCTGAATGTCGGTTCGTTCGACCTCATCCATCCCGGATTGGTGAAGATGCCGGCCGCGGAAGAAGCGCCGGCGCGACGCCTGATGAAGGCGCATCTGGAACTCGGCTGTCAGGCGACCTTCACCTGCGCACCCTATCAGACTCGGTTCCGGCCAAGGTTCGGCGAGCAGATCGCCTGGGGTGAATCCAACGCCATCGTCTTTGCCAATTCGGTGATCGGCGCGCGGACCAACCGCTATGGCGATTTCATCGATTTGTGCTGCGCAATCACCGCGCGCGCGCCGGCCTGGGGGCTGCATCTGAGTGAAAATCGACGAGGCCGGATCCTGTTTGAGCTGATTGACGCTGCTTTCGAGCCTACCGACGCCCTGTTTGTCGGCGTCGGGCTGATCGTCGGGCAAAGGGCTGGCGACCGCATCCCTGTCATATCGGGCCTGCCGCAGCCGCGCGACGAGGACCAACTGAAGGCGCTGGGGGCGGCGGCGGCAACGACGGGTGCGGTGGCGCTATTTCATGCCGTCGGCATCACGCCGGAGGCGGAGACGCTGGATGAGGCCTTGCACGGCCTGGTGCCGGAGGAAAAAATCCGGATCTCTCGGACTGACATCCACCATGCGCTGGTCAGGCTGTCGAGCGTCCCCGACGGCGTGCAGCTTGCAGCCGTGTCGTTAGGCACGCCGCATTTCTCCCATGAAGAGTGGATGCGCCTGTTGCCGCTGCTGCGCGAAGTTGCGCCGGGCAGGGGCGTCCCGATCTACGTCAACACAGGGCGTGCCACGCTGACGCGACTGCAGGACGAAGGCGCACTGGCCGGCATGGAAGAGTTCGGCCTCGTTCCGGTCACCGACACCTGCACCTATGTCACGTCGATCCTCGAGCGTCTCGATGGCGTGGTGATGACCAATTCGGGCAAATGGGCGCATTACGCACCTGGCAATATCGGTGTCTCGGTGGCCTTCGGTGACATGGAGGACTGCGTCCGCTCGGCTGCGGCCGGCCGCGTCGTGCGAGCCGCGCCATGAAGGCGCCGGCCAGAACCGGTACATTCCACCTTTCCGGCTCGGCACAAGGCCCGGCGCTGGTGCTTTCGCAGGCGCTCAGCTTCTGGGGCGGGATCGACGTCGAAACGGGCGACATCATCGACTATTCGCATCCGGACCTGGGCGGCAATATCGCCGGCAAGATCCTGGTGATGCCGAGCGGGCGGGGGTCGTCGTCCTCGTCTTCGGTTCTGGCCGAAGCGATCCGCAGGGGCACGGCGCCGGCCGGCATTATCCTGGAGCGGCCGGACCCGATCCTTGCCGTCGGCGCCATCGTTGCCGAATTCCTCTACGACATCAGCATGCCGCTGGTCGTCTGCGACACATCAGGCATTGTCTCCGGCGACCGGATCGCCATCGGTCTGGGCGAAGATGCGCAAGCGATGGTGAGCAAGCTCTAGCCGGCCATCAGTCCCGCCGCGCCCCGCCGCCAGTAGGCTGCCGCCAGTGTTTCGTTGCGGCCGAGCGCCAGTGTACCGCGCCAATGTTCGCGCACCGTCCTGGCGGCGGCTGCTTCGGCGGCGAACCAGCCGAATGCCGAACCGGTCGGCCATGCGACCGACCGGATGGCGCGCGCCAGCCTGTCGTCGGTGCCGGCCTGCACGCCATTTCTCGGCAGCCAGTGCAGCTCAATACCGGTCGCGTTGTCGATGACTAGCCGTTCGCCATCGTCGGCGATCTCGACGAAGGCCACGCCTTTGGTTTCGGCGGGCAGCGATCCCAGCATGCGGGCCAGCGCCGGCAAGCCGGTTTCGTCGGCGCCCATGAGATACCAGGACGCCGGACGCACCGGACGGCCGACCGGCCCCATGATGCCGATCTTCATGCCGGGCGCCGCCTGCATGGCCCAGCGGGCGCCGACGCTGTCGCTGGGATGGATGAGGAAGTCGACCTCGATGATGCCGTTTTCGACGTCGAGGGCCCGGATGGTGTAGACGCGCGCTACCGGGCGCCTGTCGTCCGAGGGCCAGGCCGGCAAGCCATTGCTGCCGAGCACCGGCCAGAGCGGATCGGGGACGTCCCTGGTCGGAAACAGCATGCGGATATGCATGCCGCCGAATTTCGCAAAACGAAAGAGATCCTCGCCGGCGAAGCGGATGCGGCGCATGTGCGGCGTCAGGTCGCCGACCTGGGTGACGACCATCTCACGGAACTGCGCGAGGCGGGTTTCTTCGGCGAGATCGCCGGTCCATACAATCTCGGGACTTTCTTCCTTGGCATATACGTCTACGGCGGTGGCCAGCAGGTCCTTGATGCGGGCCAGCCCATAGCGGTCGGCGGCGTTGGCCCGCATGACCAGCCGCTCCATGTAAAGAGACGCGTCGCCGAAGGCGAAGCGGAAGTCGAGCCGCTGCCCCTCCCGCGAGGCATCGGCATCGAAGCTCTGCAGCCTGTCGCTGATGCGGTCGATGTAATGCGGCAGGTTGCGCAGGTTCAAGCGCGCTTCGCAGGCCAGTCCGCTCGCCGATGGGTCCCTCATTCTCAACCTCCGATCCTGCCTGTGAGCGCCACCTTGAAGGTGCGGCCCTTGCCCTGTTCCGTCGCCGCCGTCGTCGACCAGGCGCTTTGCGGGTCGGTGTAGGCGGTGTTGAAGACGTTATCGACACTGAAATCGAGTTTGGCGTGGTCGTTGATGCGCCAGTTGGCAAAGACGTTGACGAGGTCGAAGCCGTCGTCGATCACTGTCGGCGCGTCGGGATTGGTGCGGCTTGTCCGGGTGATCTTGCCGACGCTGAGATATTGCGCACCGACTGTGAGCTGGTCTTCCAGCATGCGGAAGCCGACGGTCGCCGAGAAGCGGTCGAGCGGCGTGTTATTTAGCGCCTGGCCGGAATAGACGCCGGTGACGACCTTGGCGTCGATCAGGGCGCCGGCGAAGTTCGCGAACCCCCAGCCATAGTCATAGACGGCTTCGGCCTCGATGCCCTTCAGCCGCGCGTCGCCGATGTTGATCGCCATACGCGGCAACACGGTGAGGTCGACGTCGATATAGCCTTCGACGGCGGTGTGGAAGACGTTGACCTTGGCACGAACCAGGTCGCCCGCGGCCAGCACATCGTCATATCTCAGATTGACGCCGGCTTCCCAGCTCTTCGCCGTTTCGGGCTGCAGAAGCAGGTTAGGCTGGTAACTGTCGCCACCGCCATGCGCGCCGCCGCCGCGATAGACGTCCTGCAGGCCCGGTGCCCGGTAGCCTTCGGAATAGGTGCCGTAGAGCTGGAAGCCATCCAACGGCGTTACGCCGACGGTGAGGCGAGGCGACCAGCGATCGCCCGAAATCGAGGTTTCCGCCGGCGGCACGGTCTTCGTTTCGCCGTCGAGCTGGTAGCCGTCATAGCGGACGGCGGCGATGAGCTGCAGCCAGTCGCTGTAGTCGCCCTGCCATTGCAGGAAGCCGCCATAACCCTGCTGCTCGCCCGAACCGAAATGCGCGGCCTCCGACGAGGCCTCCAGACAGTAGTAATCGAGGCCGTAGGTGAGGGTGTGAGCGATCTCCCAGGCATCGAAGCGCGAGGAATTCTTCAGGTTGAAGCCGGTCGTGGCGACGTCGTAGTAGCGGAAGTTGCGGATCGCCGTTGCCGGCCAGACCTGCGTCTGCTCGGCGCGCGTGCGGTTGTGATAGGCGTTGACACTGAGGTCGATCAGCTCGTTGTCGTCCGGCCTCCACGTATAGGCAGCCGTGTAGGTCTGGTTGGTGGTGTCGGTGTCGTAGCGGCTCAGCGTCGGTGAGGTCGAGCCGCTCGATCCGGTGATCTGGTCGTTGTAGCGCTGCAGGATCGCGCCGAGCTTGAGCTCGTGGCCGTCGGAGGGCCGCAGCGTCGCCTTCATGTAGCCGCTAGTGATGCGCTCGCCGGTCCATGGCACGGTATCGCCATTGCCATCGGCGTAGCTGTCGCGGTCGCGATAGATGAGGTTGCCGATGATATCTGCGTCGTCGCTGAAACGGTATGCGCCGGTGGCGCTGGTGGTGAAGCCGTCGCCATTGGTCTCATAGCCGAGCTTCTCGCTCAGCGCCCAGCGTTCCTCCTGCTTGAGGAAATCGCCGGCACCCCTGCTTTCGAAGGAGACGACGCCGCCGATGCCGCCCGAGCCATAGGCGTTCGAGACCGGGCCGCGAATGACGGTTGCTTCCTTGATCAGTTCCGGCTCGACATAGAACGAGCCTGAGCCGTGGCCGACGCGCCAGTAATCCTGGCGGGCGCCGTCGAGCGTCACCACCACGCGGCCATACTGCTCCAGTCCGCGAATGTTGATGGCGGTTGCCGGATCGTCGCCGTTCATCGAAGCGGCAACGCCGGGGGTGGTGCGGAAAATGTCGGCAGCGCTGTCAGGCTGGATGCGTTCGAGCTCTTCCTGATCGACGGCGCTGATGGCGGCCATCGATTCGATGATCGCGGTCTTGATCATCGTCGCCGAGATGGTGATCAGGTCAAGCACGGTCGGCTCGTTCTGCCCAGTTCTAGCCTGCTGGGGAGGCTTGACCGCCCGGTCGGCCTCGGCGGCGATACCCTTCTTCTCCGGCTCCTGCGCGGCGGCTAGCGGCGCGGCGCACAGGCCGAGCGCGAAGGCGAGCGCGGTGCTCGCCATCAAGGTCTTGTTGCTTGTCAGTTTCATGCGTGCAGCCCCCGGAAAAGCAAAGATTGCTGGCGGCGGCCGTTGGCGCTGGCTGGCATGATGGAGAAGCCTCGACACACGGGCCGGGCAGGGGTACTTATTAAAACATGATGACAATAGTCAACTTAATTTTGCAGGCCTGAGCCGGATCGAAGATTCTCAGTCGGCCCCTTGATCTGGCCGCCAAGATCTCGCCCGGGCGATCATGAATTTGTGACGCATCTGCTTCACCTGGTTCAGATCTCCGGGATGCTCTCCCTGAAGATCACCTGCAGCCGTGGCTGGTGCAGTTCGTAAGGCAACCCCCTGACCGCATGGCTCAAGGTGTTGAGCGCCTCGCGGGCTTCGACGCGCGGGTTCTGGTCGATGACCGCGTCCAGCGTGCCGTCGAGCAGAAGCTCCTTGGTGCCTTCCGTCACCTCATGGCCGAGAAAGACCGTCGACAGCGCGCGCCCGCGCTCCTTGAGTGCGCGGGCGATGCCGGTGTTGCCGGCGCCGACATTGTAGATGGCGGCCAGGTCCGGGTGCCGATCCAGCAGGGCGGAGGCCTCAGAATAGGCTTTTTCGCGGTCATCGAGCATTTCGCGCATCTCCACGATCTGCAGATTGGGCGATTCTTCCGTCAGTATGTGGCGGAAGCCCATCTCGCGCTCTTCGTGGCCGCGATAGGAGAGCGAACCGGCGAACAGCGCGACCTTGCCCGGACGCCCGGCGCCCATGAAGCGGTTGAGCAGGTAGCCGGCGAGCCGGCCGGCGGCGCGGTTGTCGATGCCGATATAGGCAACCCTCGGCACATGCAGGATGTCGGAAGCGATGGTGACGACCTTGACGCCGCTGGCCGAAAGCGAGCGGATCGCCTCACGCACCGTTGGATGGTCGAGCGCGATCACACCGACGCCTTGAGTCTGCCCGTGCAGTTCCTGCAGCAGACGCGCAAGCCGGTCCGGATTGAAACCTTCGATGGTAGCGACGCGGACGTCGAGGTCCGGCCGCGCCTGCGCCTGAGCCTCAATCTGGCGGTGCAGCATCTTGATGAAGGAATTGGTGCCGGCGGGCAGGGCGAAATCGAGCCGCATTACCTCACCGCGCAGCGCGTTGAGCGAGCTCGGATTATTCGAATTTTCAGCGATATAGCCAAGCCGCTGTGCCGTTTCGAGCACGACCTCGCGGGTGCGCGCCCTGACCCCGGCGCGGTTGTTGAGCACACGGTCGACCGTGGCGGCGGAAACGCCGGCTTCCCGGGCTATGTCTGTCAGGGTGGACCGCACTGTCGATCACCTCATTCCAAAATGCGCCAACGGCGCATCGAGATTACGCATTTCATGGGTCCGATGTCGCAGAGCGGCCTCATCGCCACCCGCGATTCTGATGGGAAATGATGTAACCGGCCTTGGCCGATGTGCAAGCCGCCGCGCTACAATAAATGCCGAAGCGGACCAAAGCGGGGAGGTGGGCAGCCGGGCTCCCTCAAATTCAAGCACCGGCTTCAGTGTGAGAGCCTTCACAAACGCCATTTTCTCCCCTCCCATGAGATGTTATGATGTATCTTGATTATTTATGATGTTGACAGCCTTCGTATAGTGCCGTCAATATCAATCATAAGGGCCGTGGAGGAACAAGGCCCTGAGGGAGGAGTTCCAATGTCGAATTTGATCCGCGTGTCGCGGCGCCGTTTGCTGGCGTCCGGTGGAAAGGCGGCAGTCCTTGTCGCCGCCGCAGGTATTGCACCGAAATTCATTCGCCCAAGCCGCGCCTATGCGGCCGATGCCCTGGCGCCCGGCATGATCGGTGGCCCGACGGGCTTCGACGGCTCGGAGCGCTATCAATATGGCGCCGATACGCCGGAGGGCCGCGCCATCGAGGCGGCCAAGGCGATGAAGGGCGCCGGCAAGGCGCCGGCCAAGATCGTGCTTGGCCTGTCCGACGGCTCGATCGGCCAGCTGACCCAGCCGTTTCCGGCCGGCGCGCCGTCGATCAAGGATCTCTGGGAGAAGGAAACCGGCATTCCGTTGGAAATCGTCGGTGTGCCAAACGGCCAGGAATTCACCAAGACGATGCAGGACATCTCCACCAAGGGTGGGGCGTATGACATCTATGCGGTCGAATGGAACCGCCTTGGCGACCTCGCCGAAACCGGCGGCATCCTCAAGCTCGACGACTTCGTCGCGCAATACAAGCCGGAATGGGACGATCCCGAGCGCGGTTATGTCGACGGCGCCAAGGGCGTCTCGCTGCTCAATCAGTATCGCGGCTCGACCTATGGCGTGTCGCTGGATGGCGACTTCCAGACCTGGGTCTACCGTACCGATCTGTTCGGCGACGCAAACGAGAAGAAAGCCTTCTCCGACAAATACGGTTATGAACTGGCGGCGCCGAAGACGTGGAAGCAGCATGACGAGATCGCCGCTTTCTTCCAGCGCCCGGACAAGGGCCTGTTCGGCTCGACCGATCTGCGCAACCAGGGCTGGGGCTACACCAACTGGTATCAGCGTTATGTCTCAATGGCTTCGCCCAATCAGTTCTTGTTCGACGATACTGGCAAGCCGCTGATCAATTCGGAGCAAGGTATCGCGGCGACCAACGAGTACATTGCGTCGCTTTCGCATCATTCGCCGGATGCGATCTCCTGGGGCTGGCCGGAGCAATACGGCAATTTCGCCAAGGGCGGTGCGGCCATGACCTGCGCCTTCTCCAATCTGCCGAAATTCCTCGACAATGCCGGCAACAAGGATTCAGCTGTCACCGGCAAGATCGGCTCGATGCTGCCACCCGGCCGCGAGATCGACGGCAAGCTGGTCAGCCGGTCGGTGCTGTGGCTCAATCTGTCGGCGTCGGTGTCCTCGCAAGCCAAGAATCCGGAGGCCTGCTACCTGTTCCTGCAGTGGCTGGGCTCAAGCCGCATCTACGCCTGGATGACTGCCAATCCGGGCGGCTACTTCGATCCGTTCCGGTTATCGGATTTCTCGGATCCGCTGGTTCGCCAGACCTATCATGCTTACCACATGGACGTGGTGCGAGAGACGGTCGCCCGCACCGTGCCCACCATCAACTATCCCGGCGCCACCGCCTTCCACAACGCGCTGGACGAGAACCTCGTCGCCGCGCTGACCAAGGCCAAGACAGCCGAGCAGGCGATGGCCGACACCGAGGCCGAGTGGAAGAAGATTGCCCGCCGCACCGGCGAGGAGAAGCTTCTCGAAGCCATCAAGACCAACAAGGAGGCTTGGCCGACCGTCCTCGACCCGATCGCCTGATCCTCGCAGGATCTTACCAAGGAGGGGAGGAGCGGTCGCTCTTCCCCTCGGCAACGAAGGACCCAGCAAAGCTGCAAGATGAAGCGTTCAGTTCTTTTCGAGATATTCCGCTATGCCGCGATCTTTGCGGCGATGGCGGTGACGCTGGTGCCGATCCTGTGGATGGTGTCGATGGCGTTCAAGCCGATCGCCGAATGGTCGGCGACCGGCGCCGACCTGACATGGTGGCCGAAGCACCCGACACTCAGCAATTTCCGCTTCGTCTTCGGTGAATCGACCAACAGTCTGATCGTCGCTCTCGACCGCACAGCTTTGAAGCCGATCCTTTCGTCGCTGCTGTCGGCCACATTCGGCACGGCAATCGCCATGTCGGCGGGCACCGCGGCGGCCTACGGGCTGTCGCGCTTCGGCTCGGGCCAGAACCTGCCGCTGGCGCTGATCCAGCTTCGCCTGTTTCCGCCGATGGCGGTCATGACCCCTGTGATGATCATGTGGGCCTTCCTCAATTTCACCGACAGTTGGTGGGGGCTGTCGCTGATCTACGGCATCGTCACGCTGCCTTTCGCCTTCTGGCTGATGAAGACCTTCTTCGACGACATGCCGCGCGAGATCGAGGAGGCGGCACTGGTCGAGGGCTGTTCGCGGTGGCGCGTCTTTACCCGCATCACGCTGCCGATGATGCGCGCGCCGCTGGCCAGTGCCGCGCTATTCGTCTTCATCCTCAACTGGTCGGACTATCTGATTGCGCTGCTTCTGACGACGCGCGAATGGGTGACGGTCCCCGTCTACATGGCCTCGCTGTCCTCCTCGATGACCGGACAGCTCTACGGCGCCAAGGCAGCGCTCGGCCTGATCGCCGCGGTGCCGCCGGTGATCATGGGGATCGCCATCCAGCGCCATCTGGTGCGCGGGCTGACTTTCGGGGCGCTCAAGCAATGAGTGCGGTGACAGCCACGATTTCGGAGGGCGACATGCAAGCCTCCAAAGCGGCATCGGTGTTGCTGGACGAGGGCGCACGGCTCGGCTTCCGGTTGACGCTGCCGGCGCAGATCCTGGTGCTGTTCATCGCCGTCTTCCCGCTCCTGATGCAGCTCTATATCAGCCTGACCGACTGGTCGCCGCTGTCGGGCACCGGCTGGTGGAACGCCTGGTCGATGTGGAACAGTTTCGCCAACTACACCGACCTTGCCGCCGATGCGCGCTTCTGGAGTGCGCTGAAGCGCACGGCCATCGTCATGATCGTCTGCGTGCCGGCGGAGTTCCTGCTCGGCCTGGCGCTCGCGACGCTGTTTGCCGACGAGTTCCCCGGCAAGCGGATCTTCTACTCGATCCTCTTGATGCCGATGATGGTGGTGCCGGCGGTGGCCGGCTACATGTTCTTCATGCTGTTTCAGTCGGGCGGCCCGGTCAATGACATCCTGTCGGCGATCTCAGGCGTTCCCGTCACCATTGCCTGGCTGTCGGACCCGACGCTGGCGCTCGTCGCCGTCATGGTCGCCGACATCTGGCAGTGGACGCCGCTGATGTTCCTGATCCTGCTTGCCGGCCTGGTCGGCGTGCCTGAGGACCAGATCAAGGCGGCGACTCTGCTCGGCGCCAACCCGTGGCAGCGCTTCGTCACCATCGTGCTGCCGAAGATGAAGACGATCATCATCATCGCGCTGGCGATCAGGGTGATCGAGAACTTCAAGATCTTCGACACGCTTTTCATCATGACCGGCGGCGGTCCCGGCGTCGCTACCGAAACCATCTCCGTCTACATCTACAAGCTCACCACCCAGGACTTGATCTGGGGCTATGTGGCGGCAATCGCGCTGGCCATACTGATCGTGCTGTCCATTGCCGCGGTGTTTGCCATGAAACGCATGGCTCGGGTAGGCGAGGTGGCGGCATGAGCACCATCCACCTGCAGAATCTGGTCAAGAAATTCGGCGATTTCACCGCGCTGAAGACGATGGACCTGGCCATTGCCGACGGCGAGTTCATGGCGCTGCTCGGACCCTCGGGCTGCGGCAAGTCGACGACGATGAACATGATCGCCGGCATGGAAGAGCCGACCAGCGGCAAGATAATGTTCGGCGAGCGCGACATGGCCGGCGTGCCGATGGGGTGGCGCGGCGTCGGCTTCGTCTTCCAGAACTATGCGATCTTCACTCATATGAGCGTGCGGCAGAACCTCGCCTACGGGCCGAAAATGCGCGGCGCAGCAAAGGCCGAAATCGCCCGCCGCGTCGGCACCATTGCCGAGATGCTGCAGCTGACGCCGCTGCTCGACCGCAAGGCGGACCGGCTGTCGGTCAACATATTGCAGCGGGTCGCGATCGGCCGCTCGGCGATCATGGAGCCGGCGATCTTCCTGCTCGACGAACCGCTTTCCAATGTCGATGCCGCCTTCCGGGCGGTGATGCGGACCGAACTGAAGCAGCTGCAGCGGCAGTTCCGGCAGACCATGGTCTATGTCACCCACGATCAGCTCGAAGCGATGACCATGGCCGATCGCATCGCGGTGATGGACCATGGCGTGCTGCAGCAGGTCGGCACGCCACTGGAAGTCTACAACAACCCGGCCAATGTCTTCGTCGCCCGCTTCATCGGCGCGCCGGGCATGAACCTGCTCAAGGGCAGGCCGGCGGAAAGCGACCGTGGCCTGGTCATCGATCTTGGCCCACTCGGGGCGACGCCGCCGCTGCCGGTCGAGATCGCCGATGCCGCACGCCGGATGCGCGGCGAGGTGTTTTATGGCTTTCGACCGGAGCAGGTGATTCTGACTGAAGGCGGCCGTGGCCTCTCCATGCCGGTGAGTTTCGTCGAGCGGATCGGCGCGCGCACCATCATCCATCTTGGCGAGGGTGAGACTGCGGTGAAGGCGGTGTTCGACAATGATGTCGGGCTGGCGATCGGGCAGACAGCCGTCGTCGCGCCTGCGGCGGAGGCGGTGCGCGTCTTCGACGCCGCCACTGGCGTTGCGTTGAGAGCAGCTTGAGATGGCCGATATCGTCTTTCGCAATGTCACAAAGCGCTACGGCAACACGCTGGCCGTCGACGATGCGTCGTTTGCGGTGAACGACAACGAGTTCTTCTGCTTCTTCGGGCCGCCGCTGTCTGGCAAGTCGACGATACTACGCCTGGTACTCGGCCTGGAAACGCCCGACATGGGCGAGATCCTGATTGGCGGCAAGCCGGTCAACACAGTGTCGCCGGCGGAGCGCAATGTCGCCATGGTGTTCCAGAATTTGGCGCTGTTTCCGCATATGAGCGCGCGCGACAATATCCGCTTTCCGCTGGTCGAACGCCGGGTCGCCGAAGCCGAGATCGAAAAGCGCGTCGCCGACGTCGCGGCCAAGCTGCATATCGGCCATATCCTGCACAAGCCGCCGGCACAGCTTTCGGGCGGCGAGCGGCAGCGTGTCGCGATTGCCCGCGCGCTGGTACGGGATCCCGCCGCCTATCTGATGGACGACCCGATCTCGGCACTCGACGCCCGGCTGCGCGAGGAGACGCGGGTCGAGCTTAAGCGCATCCAGCGCGAGCTCGGCAAGACGCTGATCTATGTCACGCACGACCAGGAAGAAGCGATGTCGGTCGCCGACCGAATGGCTATACTGGAGAGCGGCAAGATCAGGCAGATCGGCGCGCCTGCCGAGATCTATGACCGGCCGGCCAGCACCTATGTAGCGCGGCTGCTCGGCTCGCCGATGATGAATATATTGAAGTCGGTGCACGGCGCTGAAGGCGTGGAGGCGGCGGAAGGCACGATCCGCATCGCGGATACCGGCGCCCCGGCCGATGCCGTGGAAATTGGACTCAGGCCGGAAGACATCAAGGTTAGGGCCTGGTCGGAGGGGGGCGCGGGCCGGCCTGCGCGAGTGTTCGAGGTCGAGCCGCTCGGCGGCTACACCGTTGTGACGCTCGTCGCCGGGCAGGCGCGTCTGCGGGCGCTGTTGCGCGGCCAGCCGGACATCAGGCCGGACGCGATGGTGGCGATATCCTGCGAGCCGGGCAGGGTGCATTATTTCGGGCAAAGCGGGGGAGCGCTGGCAAGATGACGGCGGCTGCAAGGAACGAGCTTCGGGAGGAACATATGGCAGGCGAAGAAATAGCGGGCAACGGCTTCGAGCCGGACGTTAAAGTCCGCACCAGGGAATACAGGATCGGCTGCGTCGGCGCCGGCATGATCATGGCCGAATGTCACCTTGCCGCCTACAAGGAAGCCGGTTTCCCCGTGGTGGCGATTGCCTCGCGGACCAAGGCCAGCGCCGAGAAGGTCGCCAAACGCTGGGATATCCCGACCGTCCACGACACGCCGGAACAGCTCATCGAGGACAAGAACGTCGAGATCATCGATCTTGCCTTTCCACCCGACCAGCAGCCGGCGCTGATCCGCCATGCTCTGAAGCAGGCACATATCAAGGCGATCCTGGCGCAGAAGCCATTGGCGCTGTCCCTCGAAGAGGCAGTCAAGCTTCGCGACGAGGCGGCCAAGGCAGGCAAGATCCTCTCGGTCAACCAGAACATGCGCTACGACCAGTCGATGCGCGTCTTGAAGCAGATCATCGACAGCGGCGCGCTCGGCGACATCGTCTTCGCCCAGATCGACATGCATGCGATCCCGCACTGGCAGAGCTTCCTCGAGGACTATGACCGGCTGACGCTCGCCAATATGAGCGTCCACCATCTCGACGTACTGCGCTTCCTATTCGGCGATCCCCTGGAGATCACTACCCTGACCCGCAAGGATCCGCGCACCCGCTTCGATCATTCGGACGGCATCATCGTGTCGACGCTGCGGTTCCCGTCCGGCGTGCTCGCCGTATCGCTGGAGGATGTCTGGTCCGGTCCGCGCCAGGAGGGCTACAAGGACGACCAGCACATCAACTGGCGCGTCGACGGCACCAAGGGCGTCGCCAAGGGCACCATCGGCTGGCCGACAGGCGCTGCCTCGACACTGACCTATGCCTCGACCGAGACAACCGGCGGTGAATGGGTGACGCCAAGCTGGGACACGATGTGGTTCCCGCATGCCTTCATCGGCGTCATGGAGCAGCTTCAGCACGCGGTCAAGACGGGCGAGCCGCCGGCGCTGTCCGTCGCCGATAACGTCAAGACCATGGCGCTGGTCGAAGCGGGCTACCGCTCGATCGATAAGGGCCGGACAGTCAAGCTTTCCGAAATATCAACAGACTGATTCACTTACAGGGAGGAATTCACACCATGATGCAGGCAGGTATCTTCACGGGTTATTTCCCGTATGGCCTCAAGGAAACCGCGCAGAAGATCCGTGCGCTCGATTTCAACACCGTGCAGCTCGACCTGCATTTCAGGGACATCGACCTGTCCGCCGGGCAGATCACCAGGGACAAGGCCAAGACCGTCCGCGATACGTTCCGCGACCACAATCTGCCGATCTGCTGCGTGTCGGGCTACACCAACATCATCCATCCGGATATGGGCGAGCGCGAGAGGCGCGTCGGCTATTTGAAGGAGATCATCCGCAACGCACGCCATTTCGGCACCCCTTACGTGATCTCGGAAACCGGTACCTACAACACCGAGTCCGACTGGGTGCATCATCCGAAGAACAAGACCGAGGAAGGTTTTGAGGAATGCCGCAAGGTCATCGCCGACCTTGCCCAGACCGCCTATGACCACGGCGCGGTCTTCCTGCTCGAAACCTATGTCAACAATGTCGTCGGCTCGGTCGAAGAGACGGTGAGGATGTTCGCGCAAGTCGACCACCCAGGCCTCGGCCTGTTGATGGACCCGACCAACTATTTCGAAACTCACAACATCGACAGGATGGACCAGATCCTGAACCAGGTGTTCGACACGCTGACCGCAAAGATCAAGATAGCCCACGCCAAGGACGTCAAGCGCTCCGGCGGCGACAAGTCGGAAAAGCACGCAGACATCGGCGACGAGGACGCGCTGGAGAGCCACACTTTCCGCGGCGTCGGTGAGATCGAGTTGCCTGCGCCCGGCCTCGGTTCGCTGAATTACGACCTCTATCTCAAGCGGCTGGCCGAAAAGCACCCGAACATCCCGGTCATCATCGAGCATCTTTCGGAAGACGACGTGCCGCGTGCCAAGAAATTCCTCGATGGGAAATTCCGCGCCCACGGATTGTGATGGCGCGGTTCGGCTACGAAACAAGGGAGGAAGAGAAATGTTGAAATTCGCGTTGAAAGTCGCGGCCGCGGCGACCGTGCTCGCCGGTGTGGCGCTGGGTACGCCGGCGCTGGCGCAGGACGCTCAGAAGACGTTCTACCTGCTGTCGCATGGCGGCCCTTCGGATGCCTTCTGGATCGACTGGAATGCCGGCGCCACCAAGGCCTGCGACCAGCTCAAGGTGACCTGCAAGATCTCGTTCAGCGGCGGCGACATGGCGGCGCAGAAGGAAGCCTTCAACTCGGCACTCGCCGCCAAGCCGGACGGTATCGCCACCACCTCGGCGCAGCCCGGCCTGTGGACCGAGGAGGTCAAGGCAGCGAAGGCGGCCGGCATCCCGATCGTGTTCTTCAACACCGACGATCCGGCAACCGGCCGGCAGGCCTATGTCGGCGCCGACCTTAGGGAAGCCGGCGTCATCTGGGCGAAGTATCTTGTCGACCACAAGATGGTGAAGCAGGGCGACAAGGTGTTCCTGCCGGTCGAAGTGCCGGGCGCCAGCTACCAGCAGCTCGAGACCGAAGGCATTGCCAGCGTCTTCGATCCGCTCGGCATCAAATATGACGTGGTCGATTGCGGCACCGATCCGGCCGGCATCATCGCCAAGATGACCGACTACATGGTGGCCAACAACCCGCCGGCGATCATCGCGCTCGGCGATTCCGTGGCGGCCAGTGTCAAGCGGGTGTTTGACGGCGCCGGCGTGCCGGCCGGCAAAATCCCGGTCGTCGGCTGGGGCAATTCGAAGGAAACGGCCGAGTCCGTCAAGGCCGGTTTCGTCAACGCGGCTGCCTGGCAGTTCCCGTCAGCGCAGGGCTTCATGCCGGTGGCGCTGCTCGGGTTGGCCGCCGCTGGCGAACCGATCGGCTACGACATTCACACGTTCAGCCTCTACGACGCCTCGAGCGTCGAACCGATCCTGAAACTCTACAACAAGTGATTGGAACTGACGTTCGCCGCGCAGGCGGCGGGCGTCACCCTGAGATATGGTCGAAACAGTCATGACAATTGCCGCGGAAGAGGAAATGCCGCATGCCAAACGCAGGTCGAGCCTGATCCGCTCGCCGCAGTTCTCTTCGCTCGTCATCCTGATCGCCCTGCTGGCGGTGTTCGCGATCGCCGACGCGAATTTCCTGTCGCCGCTCAACATCTCCAACATGATGGCGTTCCTGCCCGAGCTCGGCATCATCGCGCTCGGCATGACGCTGCTTCTGACGGCGGGCGAGTTCGACCTTTCGGTCGGTGCCGTATTCGGACTGGCGCCGGTCGTCGTCATGCTTCTGGTCCAGAACGGCGGGTTTGATATCGGCGTCGCGCTGCTGGCCGGCCTGCTGCTCTGCATAGCGATCGGTGCGATCAACGGGCTGATCGTCACCAAGATCGGCATCTCCTCCTTCCTGGTGACGCTGTCGATGCTGCTGGTGGTGCGCGGGGCAGCGCTTTACATCACCCAAGGCTTTCCGCTGAAATCCTGGGACCAGCCGGGCTTCTTCGTGACGCTGCTGGCCGGCAGCTTCAATATCGGAACGTTCCGTTTCTATACCTCGCTGTGGTGGTTCATCGGCCTTTCGCTACTGGCGATCTATGTGCTGCGCTACGCCAAGCTCGGCAACTGGATCAGCGCTATCGGCTCGAACCGTAACGCTGCCGTGGCGCGTGGTGTGCCGGCCGACGCGGTCAAGATCTGGCTGTTCATCCTGACCTCGGTGCTGGCCGGTCTCGCCGGCATGATCAGCGCCTTCCGCATCTCTGCGGCCTCGCCGGTGGCCGGCACCGGCTATGAACTCGAAGTGGTCGCCATGGTGGTGGTCGGCGGCACCGCGCTGACCGGTGGGCGCGGCACCATTTTAGGCACCATCGTCGGTGCGCTGATGCTGCGCAGCATCCGCAACGGCATCGTGCTGATCGGAGTGCCCGGGCTCGCCTACAACATCTTCGTCGGCGTCATCATACTTGCCATGCTCATCCTGCACGCTTTGCTGCAGAAGAACGCTGCCAGGAGCTGATCATGGAAGTGCTTCGGCTGCAGAACCTGCAAAAGTCCTTCGGCAGCGTCCGCGCCCTGAAGAGCGCCTCCTTCACGCTCAACGAGGGTGAAGTGGTGGCCTTGCTCGGCGACAACGGCGCCGGCAAATCGACGCTGATCAAGGCGATCTCCGGGGTCTTTCAGGTCGATCGCGGCGACATCTATGTGCGCGGACAGAAGGTCTCCATCCGCTCGACCCGCGACGCGATGGATCTCGGCATCGAGACCATCCACCAGGACACCTCGCTGGCTCCCGACCTCAGCATCGCGCGCAATCTTTTCCTCGGCCGCGAGCCGGTCAACCTCAAATGGCTGGGTGTGTTCGCGCCGCTCGATCTCGCCCAATTGCGCGATGCTGCCTCGGCACTTTTGAAGCGCGTCGGCATTTCGAAAAAACTCGACGCCGATGCGCTGGTCAGCACGCTGTCGGGCGGCGAGCGCCAGTCGATCGCCATTTCGCGCGCCATGCAGTTCGCCGCCAAGGTCATCATCCTCGACGAGCCGACCAATAATCTCGGCGTCGAGGAAACGCACGGAGTGCTGCGCTTCGTCAAGGAAGTGCGCGACGCCGGGCATTCGGTGCTTTTGATCACCCACAACATCCATCACGTCTTCCAGGTCGCCGACCGCATCATCGTCATGCGCCGCGGCGAGATCGTCGCCGAGCAGACGGTCGCCGACACCGACCTGCTGACCGTGGAAAGCATCATCACCGGCGCCGACATGTCGGCCCTGCTCAAGGAGACGAGAGCGAAGTGAAGGGCGGGAGCAAAGTGAAGGAACTGGCCGTCACATGGTAGAGCTTTACGGCAAGACGCTGTCGCGCCGGCAGGTCTCGGAGCGCTCCGGCATGCTGTCGCAATTTGCCGGCGTGCGGCTGATGACGCTTGGCGACGGCGTCGAGCGCGGCATCCGTATGCTCGAATTCCGCACCGGCTCGGGCCTGCGCTTCACCGCGCTGGTCGACCGGGCGCTCGATATCGCCGATTGCGACTTCAGGGGCCAGGCGATCGGCTGGCATTCGCCGAGCGGCTTTCGCCATCCCGGCCTGCACGAGTATGAAGGCGAGGAGGGATTGGCCTGGGCGCGGTCGTTTTCCGGCCTTCTGCTGACCTGCGGCCTCGACCATATATTGTTCATGAACGAGGTACCCGCCGACACCTACAACTACCCGCCGAAGAAGACGGTGCGCCATTCGCTGCATGGCCGCATCAGCACCATCCCGGCGCGGCTGACCGGCTACGGCGAGACCTGGGACGGCGACCGCTGCGTGTTGTGGGCCGAGGGCATCGTCCAGCAATCGACTGTGTTCGGCGAGGATCTGCACCTGCTGCGGCGGATCGAGGCCGATGTCGGCGGCAACGAGATCCGGCTTTCGGACCGCGTCGTCAATCACGGCTTCAACCGGACGCCGCATATGTATTTCTACCACATCAACGTCAGCCATCCGGTGCTCGACGAAGGATCGCGCTACCTGGCGCCGATCCGCGACGTCGTCTGGGCCGGGCATGCCGGCGAGCACTATGAAGCGCAGAAGGTCGGCTACCGCACGGTGCCGGCGCCGCAACCGGGATTCAAGGAACAGGTCTGGCAGCACGAACTCGGTGCCGACAGCACCGGCGAAGTCCCTGTGGCGGTGGTCAACGACAGTCTCGGTCTCGGCTTCGAGGTGGTCACGCGCAAGGACCAATTGCCTTGCGCCTATCAATGGCAGAATTTCCAGGCCGGGCAGTACGCGCTTGGGATCGAGCCGTCGACGCATCATGTTCTTGGCAATCTAGCGGCGCGCGAACGCGGCGAGATGATCTGGCTGGAGCATGGCGAAAGCCGCCCCTACGATGCGGTGTTCCGGGTCCTCGACGGCGCCGGCGAGATCGCCGCCGCCGAAAGCCGGATCGCGGCGATTGCCAGACAGCCGCGAGAGGACTACCCGCGGCCGTCGGGCCATTTTCCTGTTCTTGGAGGCAGGTCGTGATAATGGCGAAGAGGATACGGGACACCAGTTGGGAGGCTGGCTCTGGCCGGAGCGGGGAGGGCTCGCGGTCGAGCTGGAATTGGAGGTCACAATGGCTGGCACGGTAAAGCGCGATTACAGCCTGGTCGGCGAGAGCACGCGCAGGGCGATCGAGACGGGACTGGCCTCAGCGGAGTGGTACCACACGGATGTCCCCCGCAAGGCGATCAAGGAGTTGATGCAGCGCTCAGACGGTCCGGCGATCCGCGACACGATCATCTGGATCGTCGCCATCCTCGGCTCCGCCGCCGGCGCCGTCTACTTCTGGGGCACCTGGTGGTGCGTGCCGTTCTTCTTCGTCTACGGCGTGCTCTACGGCTCGTCCAGCGACTCGCGCTGGCACGAATGCGGCCACGGCACGGCCTTCCGCACGCGCTGGATGAGCGATGTCGTCTATCAGATCGCCAGCTTCATGCTGATGCGCAATCCGGTGACCTGGCGCTGGAGCCATGCCCGGCACCATACAGACACCATCATCGTCGGCCGCGACGCCGAGATCGCCGTGATGCGCCCGCCGGACCTATTGCGTGCCGCGCTGGCTTTCACCGGCATCCTCGATTTCCGCTATTCGCTTCCGGCGCTGGTACGCCAGGCGTTTGGCAAGCTGACGCCCGACGAGAAAAGCTACGTTCCCGAGATGGAACAGCACAAGGCCGTCATCGCGGCGCGCTGGCACATCGCCGTCTACATCGCGACGATCGCGCTCGCCGTTTTCATGCGGTCGTGGATACCGGTGGTGCTCATCGGCGTGCCGCGCCTCTACGGCACCTGGCACATGGTGCTGACCGGCCTGCTGCAGCATATCGGCCTGGCCGACAATGTCGTCGACCACCGGCTCAACACCCGTACCGTGTACATGAATCCGATCAGCCGGTTCATCTACTGGAACATGAACTACCATGTCGAGCATCACATGTTCCCGATGGTGCCTTACCACGCGCTGCCCAGGCTGCATGAATTGATCAAGCACGATCTGCCGGAGCCGAACCCGTCGATGTGGCATGCCTACCGCGAGGTCTGGCCTGTCCTGCTCAGGCAGCTCAAATACGAGGATTATTTCCTCAAGCGCGAACTGCCGCCGACGGCGAGGCCCTATCGTGGCGAGTTCCACGAAGTGGACATGTCGGCGGCGGCTGAGTAGGCACCGCAGGAATTTCGGGAGAGATAAAAAATGGCCGATTGGGTCGAAGCGTGCGCCGTCGACGATGTCGAAGAGGAAGATGTCATCCGCTTCGACCATGGCGGCCGCACCTTCGCGATCTACCGTTCGCCGGACGATGAATTCTTCGCCACCGACGGGTTTTGTACGCATGAGAAGGCGCATCTGGCCGATGGGCTTGTGATGGACGACATCATCGAATGCCCAAAGCACAATGGCCGCTTCAATTACAAGACCGGCCAGGCCAAGGGCGCTCCCGTCTGTGTCAATCTCGCGACCTATCCAGTCAAGGTCGAAGCTGGCAAGGTGATGATCCAGATTGGCTGACGGGCCTTCTGTCACGTAGCAAAGGGGACCATAATCCATGAGCCGGAAAAGACCGACCGTCGCAGACCTGCGCGCCATGAAGGGCAAGCGGCAACTGACCATGCTGCGCGTGCTGACAATGGACGAGGCCGAGGCCGCCGAGCGCGCCGGCGTCGATATCGTCTCGGTGCCGCCGGAGCTGGTGCTCAATCCGGAATACCGTGATGCGGCACCCAGCCTGTTTACCATGCCGGGTGAGAATTTCTTCGAGATCGGCACCGCCGACGATTTCGTCCGCTGGGCGTTCCGGCTCTACAAGGCGAGCGCCGATGCGGTCTATTGCAGCGCCGGCTATGCCACCATCAAGCGGATGGCCGACGACGCCATTCCGGTGATCGGCCATGTCGGCCTCATCCCGTCACGCGCCACCTGGACCGGCGGCTTCAAGGCCGTCGGCAAGACCGCCGATACCGCCATGCAGGTGTTCGAGGCGGTGAAGCAACTGGAGGCCGCCGGCGCGATCGGCGCCGAGATCGAGGTGGTGCCGGTCGAGGTGGCCAAGGCGATTTCGGAACGCACGTCGCTGATCATGTTGTCGATGGGGGCGGGCACCGGCTGCGATGCACAATACCTGTTCGCAGACGACATCCTCGGCCAGAACCGCGGCCACATGCCTCGCCACTCCAAGGTCTATCGCAATTTCGCCGCCGAATACGATCGCCTGCAGGCCGAACGCATCGCCGCCTTTTCCGAATATGTCGCCGATGTGAACAGCCTGGCGTATCCCGAAGATAGGCACGTCGTGCACATGGACCCGGACCAGCTTAGCCTGTTCCTGGAGAAGATCGAAGCCGCATGAGACACGCCTGCAACAGCGCGAAGCGCCATGGCGGATCGTAGAAGGCCGGATCGGCGGCAGGGCCGGGTCATCGCGTAGCCGGCTGCGATGCCACACGAAAGTTTGTTGGTCCATGTCTGGACGGCACCGGCCAGATGCTGTTGAAACCGGTGCGTCATCGGTTTGCCAGAAGATTGTGCGGTTGCTGATGGAGCGGGTGAAAATTCCCTTCGGATAGTTCTGCGCATGACCGCCATTCCCGAAAACCAAGCCTTGCCCGAAACCGCGACGGCGGCGCGGCAAGCCCGGCGGGTGGCGCTGATCGTCGCCGTCGCCTTCTTCATGCAGCTTCTGGATTCGACTATCATCTCGACCTCGCTGCCGCAGATGGGAGAATCCTTCGGCGTGCCGGCGGTGGCGATGAGCATCGGCATCACCGTTTATATGCTGACCATGGCGGTGTTCGTGCCGCTGTCCGGCTGGCTCGCCGACCGTTTCGGCGCGCGCAACATCTTCCTTGTGGCGATTGCCCTGTTCACGCTGGCCTCGCTCGTTTGCGGCATCTCGCAGAACCTGAGCCAGTTCGTTGCCGCGCGTGCGGTTCAGGGCCTGGGCAGCGCGCTAATGACGCCGGTCGGCCGCATCCTGGTGCTGCGCAATGCGCCGAAATCCGAGCTTCTCAACGCCACGGCGCTGATCACCTGGCCGGCGCTGTTTGCGCCGGTGGTCGGGCCGGTGCTTGGCGGCTTCATCACCACCTATCTCTCCTGGCACTGGAATTTCTTCATCAACATTCCGCTTGGGGTTGCCGGTTTGGCGCTGGTCGCCCGCTTCATTCCCGACGACCGCGAAGCCGGCGCCAGGCCGCTCGACTGGCCGGGCTTCCTGCTGACCTCTGTGGGGCTCGCCGCGATGCTCTACGGCCTCGAGCGCATCGCACATCCGCAAGAGGGTATGTTGCCGACCGTGGCATTGCTCGGCACGGGCATTTTGGTCGGCTGGCTGGCGGTGCGGCATCTGCGACGCGCCAATCATCCGCTGCTCGATCTCACAGCTTTCAAGGTGCAGACCTTTGCTATCTCGACGCTGTCGGCCGGCACGATTTTCCGCATCGCCATCAACGCCACTCCATTCCTGCTGCCGCTTTTGTTCCAGGTGGGCTTCGGCCTGAGCCCGGTCGATGCGGGCATGATGATCCTGGCCTATTTCCTCGGCAATCTCGGCATGAAGGCGGTGACGACGCCGACGCTGAGGCGCTTCGGCTTCCGTTCGGTGCTGATCGTCAACGGGGTGATCGCTTCCTTGACGATCATGGCCTGCGCGGCGCTTTCGCCGCAGACGCCGCAAGCATTGGTGGTGGTGCTGATGCTGATCGCCGGACTGTCGCGCTCGATGCAGTTCACCGCGCTCAACACGCTGGCCTTCGCCGATGTGGCCTCACAGCAGCGCAGTTCGGCGGCGACGTTGTCCAGCATGCTGCAGCAGGTGGCGATGCTGTTCGGCGTGGCGGTGGCGGCGGCACTGCTCAACCTGTCACAGATCGCGAGAGGCGCGGCAGCGCTCGATCTCGTCGACTTCCGCCTTGCCTTCCTGGTGATCGGCGCAATCGGGCTCGTCGCCTCGTGCCGCTTTCTGGCGTTGCCGAACGCTGCCGGCGCCGAGGTCTCGGGCCATGTTTTGCGGATTTGACGCAGGACCTGCGCGGCGAGCGCGGACATGAATTCTGCCTGCTCCGCTCGTCCTGGAGCGAACCTTCGCCAGCGGTCCGATCAGCGCGATCAGTTGCAAAAGGGCTTGAGTTCCAGGCATTGCGCCAGCCTCGCCAATCGGTGCGTCCAACCGCAGAATTTCCTCGCAAGCCGGCCTGCAATGCACGGATTCATTTGACGAATTGGTCTTGAGCCGATTAGCTTTCGTTCCGATGGCCGCAGAGGGAGCAGGGCGTAGCCATCGCGGGTGAAAGCGGGCAATGAACGCGACCGGCTGGCTGAACTGGAGAAGCCTGAACCAGGAGGGCATTGTCTTTGCCATCGCGGTTGTGCTGTTCATTGCCGCCGCGATCGGACTGCCCGGGTTTATCAACTCGAACAATCTCGTTGCCATCGTGCGCTCGGTCTCGGTGCTGGGCATATTGGCGCTCGGCATGGCGGTCGTCATTATCGGCAGAGGCATCGACCTGTCGGCGGTGGCGATCATGGCGATGTCGGTCGCCTGGTATCTGCAACTGCTGAATTCGGGAACATCCGACGGGCTGGCCTTCGCCTATGTGCTCGCCGGCGTTCTCGCCATCGGGCTGTTGAACGGAATCCTGGTCGCCTACGCCGAGGTTCCGGCGATCTTCGTGACGCTGGCGACCGCGTCCTTCGTTTTCGGCTATGTGCGTTCACAACTGATCACGCAGGACGCCGTGCCGGTGCCGCCCGGCCATTGGGTCGAGCTTCTTGGCGGACTGCGCTTCCTCGACATCCCGGTCGAGGTTTTTGTCTTCGCCGGGCTGGCTTTCGCCTTCTTCCTGTTTCTGCGCTACACCAAATGGGGCCGCTACGTCTATTTCGCCGGCGACAACCCGGTCGCGGCGCGCAACATCGGCATTCCAGTGCGCCCGATGCTGGTGCTGCGCTACGTGCTGTCGGCCCTGGTCTCGCTGGTGGCCGGCCTGCTCACCGCCGCCAGCCTGCATTCGATCAACACCCGCATTGTCAATTCCACGCTGCTCTACGACATCGTGCTGGTGGCGGTGATCGGCGGCATCGGTCTGTCGGGCGGGAGGGGCGG
>NZ_JBVVQK010000045.1:0-31330 GCF_055811175.1 Mesorhizobium sp. WSM4828
GCGCTCCTCGCAAAATCAGGCGGCAAATCTCCCCGGCGCATAGCCCCAAGGCAAGATGGGGTGCTCGTCACGCTCACGACAGAGGCGGGCATACGGTCTTACGTTGTGAGTTGTGCCGAATGCGGTTTGCTGCGCACGGAAGTCAATAGGCCTGAAGCCCCTCCCGGCTCAGGACTGCCAGCGTCGTGTGCCGTCCTTCGATAATTATTCGGGCGTTGAGTTGACCACATTGAACGGAGTGGGTCGTTACCTGGTTATCGTCCTGCCATGGGTTAATTGCCATTACAATGCACTCGTCTTCATCAACCATTATTCTGCGGATCAAAGATCCCTGTGCCTTCCATACTTCGTGTGCAGGTTGGTCACTCAGCAGGCGGCCGCGGGCTATTTTGTCCGAAAGCGTGGCGACTCTCTTTAACGATCGGACGAATAGGGAGAGCTGTCCATAAGGCTGTTGCGTTCCGGATTTCACCTGAGGCTCCCACCCCCACAAAACAACTCCCTTGGCTCCACAGAAGTAGGGCACGATTGCCATGGCCTCGACCAGATAAGAGGGCAGCTCCTTTCCCTTCAACCAGAAGTTTGAATTGTGGAACCGCAGCCACTCGTAGGCGTAGACCGGCTTGTCGCCCAAAGACCGTGTGCGCAGATAATTCTCCTCGACATTGGCCGCCAGATATAAGACGGAGTCAGGTCTGTCATAAAAAAAATAGGTGCTGGCTAAGTAGAAGTCGACGTGGGTATCGATATATTTCCAGAGTCGCCAATCCGATTTGTGACTGCCGTCAATTTGAGCGGCATTCTTGCCAGCAATTCCCCAGTAGTCTCGGTGGAAAGGCTGAACACCATATAGACCGACCTGGGCATTAGGATAGCGTTCCTTCGTCCATTTCAGTGGCAGCCAGAACCATTCCGCCCACTGTTTGAAATAGGTTTCATCGAAAGCATTCCTCGACTCTGTGCCCACAGCTCGCTTAATTGC
Organism: Mesorhizobium sp. WSM4828; assembly: GCF_055811175.1. Classification (NCBI taxonomy): domain Bacteria; kingdom Pseudomonadati; phylum Pseudomonadota; class Alphaproteobacteria; order Hyphomicrobiales; family Phyllobacteriaceae; genus Mesorhizobium; species Mesorhizobium sp. WSM4828. The sequence goes on from NZ_JBVVQK010000045.1 coordinate 983, forward strand.
CTGGTTTTCCCAAGCAAACTTCGGATCTTCCTCAAAAGGCAACTCTATGTCGTGGACATAGATCCCATTTACGGCAGTCTGTTCGATGTTGCGTCGGATGATACGTTCGAAGAAACTCGGCCTCTCCCAAGGATTGACATTGTGGTCTCCTAATGTGCGAGAGATACTTTCGCGTTGTCCGCCAGGGTAATCTGAGTAAGTGTTCAAGAGAGTTACCGGCTCGAAGCCCCGAACGTAGGCATTCTGTGCCGCTTCGCCCTTCGAAAGGTCACTGACATTCCAGTACGCTTTGAGACCGCCCGCCATAGAGAACGCAGGAATTTTGCCCCAACCGAAGTCTTTCGGCGCCTGAGCAAGACTGCTTCTATCGTAGAAGGCAAAAAGTGTAAGGCCTAAGACAAAAGCCGCACAGAGCAACACGATGCAGCGACGTTTGACCTCCGATTTTCTCACAGTTCCTCCATGCGGACCTCGCCCAAGGCCAACTCCGATCTTGCGCTGTTCACATTGGCTGCCGCGCGGGTGGACTCGCTGGTTCACCGTAGGCGCCAAGTTGCCTGTTGCCGGAGACGTTTACCGGCTTCTTCACATTGGCCGACCGCCGATTCGCGATCGAACCGAGCAGTGGCAAACATTTGCTCACCGCATCGGGTCATATTTCAGCCGGACAGCTCCCTGCTTAGCCCTGGCTGGTTAGTTCTATGCCGGTACAGACCCGGATTGCGTCGCCAATATGTACGCTTTCAACCTCCGCGTGCGCTTCGATTTCCGTCACCTTGGCGTCGACGAGCGTGCGGTACCAGAACGCCTGCAGCACATGGAAATACCAACCAGCCTTTCCGTCCAAGAACCCGAAACGAAGAAGATAGCGGTAAAGAAAATAGAGCAGAGCGCGAGATCCCTTTGGCACGCGGCCATAAAACTGCTCTTTGAGGAACCGACGGACTCGCGCCTGCGGGCTCGCCCCACCGCCCGAAATGCCATCCAACGACATCAAGCTGTATTTGCGACTAAGGATGTCGACAGCTTCGCGCGAGGCATACGAATTGTGTTTAGCGGTCCACCAACTTAGCGAATTCAAGTTGATATCACTGAATACGACTCCAGACTTGGCGACGCTGCCCGCGACCTTGATGTGCTCGTCCATCCAACGCTGCTCGGACCGACCCTTACCGTTGCGCCACAGGCGCAATTGCCAACTCGGCTCGATCCCACCGTGGCGGATTCGGCTGCCCATGAAGTAGATGCGGCGCCGCACTAGGACACCGTCCACATGGGGAGGTAACGTGAGGATTGTATCGGTTAGTGTCTGCGTGCTGTCGGCATCAAGTACCTCGTCGGCGTCGATACGCAACAGCCAACCTCCCTTTGACGCGAGCGCACCTATGGCGAAATTCATTTGTGTGGCATGATTGACCCAGCCATTTGTCAACACGTGTGATCCGAGCCCTTTGGCTATGGCGACGGTGGCGTCATTGGAGCCGCTGTCGACGACGGTGACGCTTGCGCATTGCCCATTTAAGCTCGCAATGCAGCGCGCGATATGTAGTTCCTCGTTATAGGTGAGAATGATGGCGTGGATCTCCATGGGAAACGGCCTCGTGCTCTAACCCCGAATCCAGGGTGTGCGATCAATCCCAGCGATAAGCGTGCTAAGATCTGTGAAGCTAAGGCCCGGACTGACGCATAAGCTGTAGCAAGTCAGACGAGAATGTGAGCGGATGAGATGATTGCATCTCGCAAGCAGAAGTGCATCAATCATTGCCTCCAGGCCCTTTCGATATGGACTGCCTTCAACGCCGCTATCGTAGTGACCATGAAGCGAATTCCCATTCTGTGACCTAATGCAAGTTTGATATACGACTCGGGCGCCGAACCATTCACAGAAGCGCTCGACGATCTGCTCCTCGTCAGTGGCAAGGAAGATACGCGCATCGCCAGATTGGGCTTGAAGCCAAGCCTCGACGGCACTGCGGAAATGGGTGACTTCTACCGCTGTCCTACCCTCAAAACCACTTGCCGCGTCGGTGAGTCGAATATGCACCCCGACAGTCTGCCCCGGTGAAAACTGAGCAGCGACAAACCTATCGACCTCATCCGCGATTTCCGCCCGAGGCTTACAGAAGCGACTCAATGCATAGTGCACAGATGCCTTAACGGACAGTCCGTCGTAAGGGATAAAGACCTCTGCTCCGGGCCGATATGGCGACGTAAAGACAGGCTTTCTTCTGCCAAGAGAAAAGTCGAAGTCGCTGTCTTGGAAATAGTATTTCCAAACATTTGATCCGACCGATTTATCATAGTAAAGCGACCTTGAATTCCAATCAACGTGTGCAGATATCCTGTTCGTCTCAGCAAACCGAAGGCCGTTTATAGCCATAAAAAGATCCCCGAAGAAGCCACAACCTCCAGACATTACACGCAAACGATACGGAAATACTCTCATATTTCGATAAGTCGCGTTTTGTAAGTCACGAAAGATTGCCACTAGAACTCCTGTTTAAGGATTCAGCAAATGCAAGAGGCACAACTGCCTTTCGCCTTACCAAAGAATTGATGAGTGGGATGGTGCTCAAGGCAGCCCTGATACCCATCAGCCCACGTTTTTGGCCGCTTTTCTGAATGCCAATTCATTCAGCTTTGTGGGCGAAACGCTTCAGTCGGGGTTTTGACTTCCGCAAGGCGGGCACCAATCTGCCTAGCTGGGTTGCCAATGACAACGGCGTTGGAGGCAACATCCTTCATTGCGACGCACCGTGCCCCCACGATCGCGAACGACCCGACGCGCACACCGGGACCGACGAAGGCGTCCGCGCAGATCCACGCATCATGCTCGACCACAATCGGCTGTTTCAGCAGCGGCATGGCCGGGTCGCGATAATCGTGAGTCCCGGCGCATAGATGCGCACCTTGTGAGATGCTGACGCGCTCGGCGATGGTAACCGGGCCGAGGCAATAGAGGATTGCACGAGCTCCGATCGCTGACTGATCGCCGACGGTCAGATTCCAAGGAATCATAACGCGCGCGCTTGGATAGATATGCACTTCGCGCCCGATCCGCGCGCCGGATAGACGCAATAGGAGGCGTCTCCACCCCCACAATGGCCTAGGACTCCAAGCAAAGAGAGGGTGCATAAGCGCCCACAGCATACGGCCGGCGAGAGCCTTGCGAGACCAGTTCCGGGTTCGGCGGTTAGCTGTAACATCAACGTGTTTCTCTGCGTCCACTACCATACCCCAGTTAAGATCCGGCTAGGCCGAGATCGGACCTCACCAATCAGAGCGGCCGAAACGTTTGCGTCTGCTTCCGGCACTGTGTGCTCTATTCGACCTGCAGAACGAAGCCATACTCCCGACCGGTACGAGAAGTGTAGAATAGGCGGTAGCCGGCGGCACGGAGAGCATTTACCGCGCCAACAGTTCTGTCAGCCCCAAATCCCTCATACATTCCATGGTGAAATTCTACGAGGAGTTGGCAGGGTCGCACCGGCCCAGCCAAGATGTCCGTGATGACATCATATTCAAAGCCCTCGATGTCCATCTTGAGTATGGTGGGTCGAGGAAGACCAATTTGCGACATAACAGATTCCAGGCGCAAAACTGGAGCCTTTACGGAGGAACCGGATCTTGCCTTGCGTTGCGGGGTCGCTGAAAAAGAAACGTGCCCTTCCGCGTTAGGAGGGAAGAATTCGGCCTCGCCGTCTTTCGCCGAAATACCTATTGGGTGGAAAACAAACTGATTTGGCAGATTTTGCGTTTCAACCCACGCCTTACTTCTTGGTGTCGGGTCGAAGCCAAACACTCGACATCCAAATCTCTCGATCACGGCACGATCAAAACTAATGTCCTCGCCAATGCCAAATGAGTATACAATGCTGCTTCTTCCTGTGAAGTCCGTCAGTAACGGCCATCCGCCGTATTCATTGCCCAGAAATATTGTGTCGCCTCGAAACTCTGCCTGATGCATCGGTGGCCATAGTATCCCGCGCGCAATACGCTTTATTGCTCTGAACATTAGCATTGCACTCCGATCGAGAGCGTTGGAACCTTCTTTACTCTAGTCGAACCAATGGTAGTGTACACATCAATAAACTTCTTCGCGACATGCATCCATTGATATTTGTCAGCAGCCAGGTACTTAGCTTTTTCGCTCATCGATAGCAAAGCACTGTCATCCAACGTGAAAAAACATGCCAGGTCTTCGGACATGGCCTCTGGCGTCAAATTTAATCGTTGAGCCGCGCCAGCTGCAAACGCCTCCGTCAAATTGCATGCGTCAGTCATCAAAACTGGCACGCCGAAGGAAAACGCCTCAAGTATCGCAACCGGCAGCCCTTCACTAAGAGAAGGAAGGACAAACGCGCTGGCATTTCGAAAAGCAGCCTTCTTCGCTTCAGCGAATAGCGGCCCAAGAAACACAACCTCCTCTTCGAGTCCGAGGCCGGAGCGTAGGGTTCGAAGCTCTTGCTCGTGGCCTTGCTGATCCCAACCTGCAACCGCCAGCCTCCACGGGTTCCGTGCTTTTCGGGCTCCAAACTTCCATGCTTTCAGTAGCGCAGGCAGATTTTTTTTGGGATGTAAGCGCCCCAGAAACAGCATGACCTTTGCGCCTGGGGGAAATTGACCGTTCCAGGGTGCAGGCAAAGTTGGTCTATCATTCGGCATCTCTATGCCGTTCGGAATCGTGTGGATCGGATTGTTCAGACCGAAACTGCGGATCGCTTCCGACTCGGGCTCACATAGAGCATGGAATGCGGCGGCGCCACTAAGATGCGCGCGTTCGTAAAGAACACTTGCAACCCGCTTCTTTAAAGTAGAATTCTTAACCGCCCAAGGATCAAGCATTCCGTGAGGCGAAATCAGGTAAGGCCTTCCCGTAAAGCGGGCCCATTGCACCACACTGCGCGAAGGGTGCATCCAAATGCCATGAGAATGAACAATGTCGGGAGCCCAATCTATAAGGCCGCGGGCCATATCCGGCGCAAAGCCAAACGGTCTAGGGCCGAAAACGCGATAAGTGGAAAATGGCGCTCCCTTCCAATTATCATTGTCCCCTGCGAGCCAGGCGGAGTCGTCAAGACCAAAAACATGCACGTCCATGCCGGCCCTTCTAACGTTGAACGATAGGGCCTCTACTGCTGCCGAGACGCCAGCGCCGTTCCGAGAAAGGCTAGCAGCCACCATGGCCACCTTCACGGTGTGGCCCCACCGACTCGCGTTCCGGCGAAAAGCCTCCTGTCGTTGCGGACAGCTTCCACCATTGCATAGAATCGTTCTGACATATCGGCCGCGTTGAACGACAGTGTCGTCGTGTGGATGGACGAAATCGACATTACGTCAAGCCGTGCAGCGTCTGCGAGCAATGAGGCGACAGTTGTTGCAAGGGAGTTGACGTTCCCCTGGCGAAAGGTGGTGCCATTTTGACCACTCTTTAGTGCTGCAATCTCCGGCATATGCTCCCGCCAATTGTCGTGGACAATGGCAGGTAAACCAAAGGCGAGGCCATGGACTAGACTGAGGCCAACGCCACCGGGGTAGACGAAAGCCTTGCAGGAATTCGCAACGTCAGCAATGCGTTTTTCATCTGTCATGCCACCATGCCAAACTACACGGTTCGCGATGCCCAGTGTGATACAGCGCTGGCGTAGTTGATCTTCACCATCGCCGGAACCGATCACGTCGAGTTGGACGTTCGCGCATACCGAAAGTGCAAGCGCTTCTAGCAGTAGGCCAAGGTCAGCTTTAGGGGTTATACGGCCGATGAACAGAAGGTCGCGTTGACGCGAGGAAGCTGAGTACGGCCTTCGATGTCGAACAATTTCTTCTGTCTCAAGGCCATTGTTGATGGCAGAGACAAGCTTGCGACCAGATCGCTTTGTGCCTAAGTATCCCTCGACCTCTTTGTCAGTGTAGAAGAGGATTCCGTCCGCCAATTTCATCAACATCATTCGTATCGATGCGCGCCAAGCGCGGCTGGTTGAAGACCAAAAGTGTCCCCACCAGATCGTTTTCGCCCCCCTCGATCTGGCCTTCAACAGCAATGCAATATTAGACAGATAGCGAGGCGCGCCCGAGACCACGACGACATCACCCCGCGAAATGGGAATTGACAGTACACCCTGTTGCCATAGCAGTCCGGGAAGAAGCTGCCGTGATTTTCCGAGCTGCCTTTCCCATGTGCGACAGGACGGATTTTGGCTCAATACTCCCATATCCCCAGTCGAGCCATAGACGGCAAACTCGGGACCAAACCTTGTAGCGAGACGGCTGAAGAAGCCAACGCGATACGCCGGAATCGTCGGTTGCACAATAATCGTCTTCAAGTAGTTTCTCTCTGGCGGTAGCTTCGGGCAGTGGCATCCAATTGCGGTGACCGTCGCCAACGATGCTCAACGCGCTGTTGATCCTCTCGGCGACCATACCACATGCTGAGCACTAGAAATGAAGTTATCCAAAAGCCCGAAGCGCCCCAAATCGAACTGCTTCCCGCAGCGCCCACTGCATCCCTAATGAACAACAAAGCAATAAATACTCCCGCAAAACCGGCTCTTTGTTCGCGGAGGAGGCCAATAGCGGCACGCACTGACATCAAGCAATGCAATGTGAAGGGCACAGTTCCAAGAAGGCCAACTGCCATCAACGACTCAAGATAAATATTGTGAGGATAGTACGCCGTTACGAGTTCGATGGCATATCGGCCGAATAAGGGATCCGCAAGAAACTGCTCCCAAGCTCCTCTAAATGCCAACACTCGACCAGCGGTAGACATGTCCGTATCAGCATTGATTCGGTTAAGTGCTTCCACGACATCTTCTATATATTTTGGATTCGCAAAGGCAGCGATCACGATCGCGATAGCTCCAAGGCCAACCAATGCCCACACTCTACGTGTTCCCCTAAGAACCAAAACATAGAGCAGGACCGTCAGCCCTGTTGAGATAAGCATTCCCCGCGATTTTGCGAGCGAAACAATTACCAACAGCACTGGCGTAAAAACTATAGCTTGAATCAGTATCTTTTTTGAATATCGAAAAGCAACCATGTAAAACAATATAAAACTGCTCGCAACGTATGCGAGAGCTATCGGATTGACTTTGTCAAGCATCATCCTCCGATCACCCGTTTCAACCAACGCCGCACGGTTCAAAGCCATTCCGATAATGAACAAAACTGCCAATACCGAAAGCAGGGAGACCATGTCGACATCGGATAATGTACGTTCTGATGACGCGAGCATATAAGCAGGAATAACACTCGATAGAAAGAAAATCGACAACACTAAGAAATTGCCCGGTGAAATTTCCAAGCGAAGAAAAAACATGTTCTCTATTAACCTGGATCCATATAGGACGATAAAAATCGTTGCGGGCAGAAGTGTAATATTAAATGACCGTCTCAGCCTTCGCGGAACCGTCACGAATGCGACGACGAGAACTACGAGAGACGCTGCTCGGATTGCGACGCCTCCTGAGCTTCCCTCGGGTGAGACAACGTTCGCAAACGCAGCAAATGTGTAGTAGCCAATGGTTGGAAACAGAAACAGGAAAGCGGCTGCCGGACTTGTCCAAAGACGGAATACGGAGGCGATCATGCCTTGCGGGCGCTTACGTGCCGCCATGCCTCCAGGCCGGTGAAATACTGTTCTTGTCCCCGGCGCTCGCTCTGTCGAAGGGCCAGGCATCAGATCCTCAGTAGTCCAGCGAGCATCCATGCTGCCAACGATAGCAAGCTGACGGCTGTGCTTGCTGCCAAAAGCTGCCACCGCAGCCGCCTAACAATCCCAGTAGTTCCGAGAGCATGTGCATTGCCGAAGAGAACCGCGAGCATGCTCATTGTCAGGCCTATGATGATCGAAACGACGATCCCGTTTTGCCCAACTAAAGGAACAAGAAGGAATATTCCCGCCAGTACCGAGATAGCAATAAGGGCATGGCTAGCGAAATTCCACCGCAGGAGGCCACGCGCCTGCGCCGCTAAATAGCTCGGCACTACGAGAATATTGAGCGTCCATCCAGCGGTCAGAGCCGCATTCATCTGAAGCAACTCTGAAGAAAGTCGCCCCAGCACCAGAAAGCTCATCACGGGCGCCGCGGCCAGGGTGACCACGGCCACGCCGATTGCCGCACAGGCTGCGACGAGCGTCGCTTTCTCCAGCATGCTCTGGAAGGTTGGATCCGCTGTGTCGGATTTAGCAGCAAATGCAGGAACAAGCGGTGTCGCGGCCGAGATCACTAGTCCCCGAACCTGCAGGACCAGTCGCGATGCCAATTCGTATAAGGCAACGAGTCCGGGCCCACCGGCATGATTGAAGGCCACCTTTGTCAGCGGTTCGAACAGGAGCCCCATGACACCAACCGCGCTGAGCTTTATAGCGTAACCCGTGGTCTCGGCGAACACCCCTCCCTTCCAGCGGCGGGGAAACCATCCTAAGTCGCGGATGTGGGAGCGCAGCGTTAGCCAGCCGAGTACAAGCATCGTCGACTGCTGCAGAATGTTGGCCATGCCGAAGCCTAACACGCCGAAGTAGGGTATCAGAATCAGATTCGCGCATAGAAATATGACCGCTGCGATGGCGACGACCAGGGCTCGCTGATCGGCCCGTTGTACACCGTCGATGCCCGACAAAACGGCCGAGGCGAGCGCGCTCATTATCAATGACATGACGACGAAAGGCATCAACACTCGTGCCTCGTCCTGATACTCATGCTGGATAAAGTATGGCAGCGCATGCGGTGCACCGATCCACAATATCGCACCAAGGAACACATTTAGGCCGAGAGTAGTCAGTATTACGGTATGCACTGTATTGCGGGCTTCCTGCGGCTTGGTCGTGTGCGAACTCGTTGCGACAAATCGGGCAAGGGCGCCGCCACCGCTTATATCGCCAATCCGTGCCACCGCGGCACCCGCGAGAAGCAACGACCAAACTCCAAGCCGTTCGAGGCCGACGTGGGAGATCGCAATGCGGTATGCCAGGAAGACGCAGAGCGTTACAATGAGGCTTTGACCCGCAGCGAACAGGCCATTGCGCGACAGCTGCCCAGACACAAGTCGATTGCCGGTCCCACGCACACCTAAGACGGCGGCCCTAAGCCACCGCTGAAGTACGTGATCACTCCCCTTTACAAGGGGTGCACGGATAGCATCGCCGTCCTCGGCTATCATGGCCTAAAAAGGGTAATATCGATTGCACCAAGCCTGTGGGTTTTCGGATTTCTGTATGCAGAAGAGATATCCCATATTTCGAATCCTGCATTGAGCAAAATTTCCAGCACATCTTGGATGGTTGATTGTTCATCATACAATTGCTCAGTGCAAATCTCCACGATCGCTCCGCGGCATTTCCCCAATATATTGGTGCCTCCCACCAGAACTTTCCTTTCGGCACCCTGCACATCCAGCTTGAGAAAGGGGATTTTCGCTCGCGAGACGTAAGGGACCGCCGCCACATCGAGACACTCAGTTCGGATTTCTAATTTCTGTGCAACTGCTACCTGTGGCAATACAGAGACAAACGTATCCGTGGGTTGCAATAGCGAACTGCTGGTGTCTGAATGGGTGATCTGAAATTCGGCGAAACCGGCTTCATCGCTCAGTGCCATCGGTGGCGCGACCTCCCACCGATCCCCGAATGTTTTCGCCTCCGCAGCTAGAAGGGCGTGCGCAACCGGCAAAGGCTCGAAGGAAACAAGCCTCCCGGAAAAACCTACAGCCAAAATGCCTTTGGCGAATTGCCCCCTGTTCGCGCCAACATCGATAATAAGGTCCACATTATGCATTCTCAGAAAGTGAACAAGTCGAAGATCCGTGCTATGCCGCGGACCATAAATGTTTATGTCCAGGCCAAATCGTCGACCAAGCTTTTGGAAACTAGTCTTTAGACGAGGGGACAGATGGTTCAGTAACTCAGGCAAGTTGGACCTCGTTGATGAATTCGAGTAGTCCGTCGGGCGGAGCGCCGATCGGCATGTCTGTGTCACGCCTGCCAACACTTGGGCAAGACTACACTTGGACGGGTTGAAACGTTATCTGCGTCAAGCGGGTGAGGGTAAGGTCCGATCTTCGAATCAGAAAACGGCCTGTCATTCCGATAGAAAGTCATCTCCATGATGGAAGGTATGGCAAGTCCGTCGAAATAGGTCGGGCTGGACACATTGTTAGGATGGAGGTGAACGACGGAATGGGTTTGGAGCAGCTTGACGAACGTTGCCTTAATCAAACCAAAGGAGAATCGCCCAAACATCCGGTTCAGATCGTGGAATTCAATAACTATAATACGGAACCTCTTAAGCGTCTCATGGCTTGCATCGAGCAGCACGCGCCATTCCGCGCCTTCAATGTCCATCTGGAGAATGAGGTCGCTCTGGGGCTGGGTCGGGATCGAGGCGCACATCGTATCAAATCGCATATGCCGCTCATCCTCGTAAACATCGAGGAACTTCTTCGTAAAATGGAACCTAGCGTTTGGCTGTGGCGGCCCTTCCACCGACGCATCGGCCATATATACATCAATGGCCAGATCGGCCATCGCCTTATCGAATCCAACCTCAAACGAAACGCCGGGCGAGACGCACGCCGTCACCCCGTCTAAATCATCGGGGACCAGATAGCCGCCATCTCGAGGAGATCCGATACGTATGAGTGGCGCCACGGTGGCTCGCGCTCGAAGCGAACGGATAAGCTCTTCCACCTCACTCCGGTAAGCTGATCTTTCGATCCAGACCCTGTGGGCAGCTAACTTTTCGACAAACTGCTTGAAATGTGTTTTCATTATTTTGTCGCATCGAATTTCGCGGTTGTAGCATTATAGTCCACTTTCAATTGTCTCCTTAAAATGTCGCCGCCAGTTACCCACACGAATAGCGTGCTCTGCTTGCCAAGTCCGCCCCGATTCAGACCGCCGCGGCAGCCGTAACAGCAGTTCGGCCAATCCTTCGCAGTCCCCGTAGCGTACTGGGAAATGGCTGACCTCGCGCGCGACTGCAAAGGTGGCAATCACCGAGCCCGCTCGTACAACAGGCGGCACTCCAAGCTGAATGGCACGGCCAAATATCCCGGAAGCCTGATCGTAAGCGGGGCCATAGCAGGCCCAGACGCTATCGGCAACGCCATAGAGGCTCTCAACTTCGCCGTCAGTGACAAAGCGATCGACAATCATGGCGCCCGAGGACAGCAGCTCTGTTGAGAGCGAAGCCGATCCGGCAGGAACGCGGCCGGCCGCGACAACAAGCACGCTTTGTGCAATCTGTGGGAACCGTTTCAACGTTTCTGCAAGGAAGGTCGTACCTCTGACCGCGCTGAATGAGCTTAGTGCGAAGAGGATTTGCCGCCCAGCGGCGCGGGCCAGAACCTCCTCTGAGAGTGCAGTGCGGTGCGGCTGGCGCACGATCTGACCTTCCAGCAAATCCCAGTATTGGGGATCGCACACACCGGAATGCGCCACCTCAGTGTAATGGGGCGCGGCGTCAAACGGCGTTATTGTTGCTATCGTCAAGCGGGGGATGCGGCGGAGACAGCGAAAGGCGCGGCGCTTCATGCCATAGTACCACCAGTCCGCCTCGAAGCACTTTTGTGCGCGCAGGAACAACGCTGCTGTTGGACGCCCAAGTAAGCCGCGCAGTGTCGCGATCATTGCAAAGGAGAACATGTCATCGTCCAGCGTAGCAAAGAGCACATTTTGCGCTGCCACCAGGCGGCGACACAAGTGGACTGTCATTCGTCCGCAGACGGGCTGCAGCCCCAACATGGGGCCGAGCGTGTCGAGATAGGATAGTCGATGGCCCGCGGTAGAAACCGCATAGACGAGGCGCTCGCCCGTCGAACGCTTTGAGCCCAGCACGGCTGGGACGGTATCCTCAACAGCAATCGGTTCGATCCCGTTTTTCAAAGATGACTCGGAACAATCATCCCGTTCTGTATCTACGATTGTTCTCACGAGAAGAACTGTCCAAGCTTGCGCAACGGCTTCGCGAGGAGAGCAAAATCGCAGAGCGGGGTACCAAGTCTTTGTCTTCTCGATTTCAGAGCCTCGAGATTGTGCCGGAAATAGGCAGTAATTCCAACCGTACTGGTGCCTCCATACATCATGTCTATCATGGTATGATCGATTCGAGATGTCTTGTAGCCGTAGAGCTCGACGGCTCGCAACATCCAGTCATAGTCAGAGGCTATCCGGAAATGTAGATCAAAGGGACCGACCTGGTCGGCCACCGCACGCCGTGCATAGAAGGTGGGGTGGGCCGGCATCCAGCCGGAACGAAACCCAGTCGCCGGTCGCGGGCTTGCCGTCCACTTGCGCACCACATGCTTACTGGCATGGTTTTCGACGAAATCCAGATTGCCGTAAGCTATATCCGCAGTTGAAAGTGCGTTAGAGATCAGGCCCAACACTGAGGCATCATGATAGGTGTCATCGGAGTTCAGCACGCCGAACGCATCTCCGCTGTAAAGGCTGAGCGCCTTGTTAAGGCCGTCATACATGCCTCTGTCGGGCTCGCTCAGGATGACCATCCGATCCTGTGGATAGGAACGGACGATCGACAGAGTTTCGTCGGTCGACGCGCCATCGATTATGACCAGTTCCTTGTCCTCGTGCTCTTGGGCAAAAAAACTGTCGATCGTATACTTGATTGTTGCGGCCGAGTTTCGGCAGACCGTCAGAACGGAGACCTTCATTTCACAGTCCATTACTTACTGGGCCGCAACGCGCATCCGATCTTCGTCCAAGCGCCGGTGCTCCGACTCGCGCTTTACCGTTTCGAGATCGGACTGGACCATTTCTTGGACCATTGTGGCCAACGAGGTGGTTGCCTTCCATCCGAGAACACGCTCCGCTTTCGCAGGGTCGCCGAGCAGAAGCTCAACTTCGGTCGGTCTGAAATAACGCGGATCTACTTCGACCAGAACGGTGCCTGATTTTGCATCAATGCCTTTTTCATTGATGCCGGATCCAACCCATCGAACCTCGATTCCGACCTCGTTAAATGCAAGCTCGACAAAACGGCGGACCGAATTCTTTACGCCGGTTGCAAGGACATAGTCGTCGGGCACTTCATGCTGAAGAATTCGCCACATGCCCTTGACGTAGTCGCGGGCATGGCCCCAATCGCGTTCCGCCGATAAATTGCCAAGATAGAGCTTGTCCTGAAGGCCCAGGCTTATCGCGGCGGCCGCGCGCGTGATCTTGCGGGTGACAAACGTCTCGCCGCGCATAGGACTTTCATGATTGAACAGGATGCCATTGGAAGCATGGATATCGTAGGCTTCGCGGTAATTCACGGTGATCCAGTAGGCATAGATCTTTGCAGCCGCATAGGGCGAGCGGGGATAAAAGGGCGTCGTCTCTCGCTGTGGGATCTCCTGCACCTTGCCGTAGAGCTCGGACGTCGATGCCTGATAGAAACGGGTCTTTTTTGACAGGCCAAGCAGCCGGATGGCTTCGAGCAGCCGCAATGTACCGATCGCATCGGCATTTGCCGTATATTCCGCGGTCTCGAAGCTCACCTGGACATGCGATTGTGCGGCAAGATTATAAATTTCGTCAGGTTGAACTTCCTGGACGATGCGGATGAGGTTGGTGGCGTCGGTCATATCGCCATAGTGAAGCGACAGCCTTACGTTCTTTTCATGCGGATCCTGGTAAAGATTGTCGATACGGCCGGTATTGAACGACGACGACCGCCGCTTGATGCCGTGGACATCATAGCCCTTTGCCAAAAGAAGTTCCGCCAGATAGGCGCCGTCCTGGCCGGTGATGCCGGTGATGAGCGCGGTCTTCCTAGTCATTGTGCTTTCTCCGAGGTCGATACGACGGTATTTTCAACGCTGATCAGCGCAACTTTAGACGTTGCAAATACCCATTTTCAAAACAGCTGATGGCTATCCTCATCCCGCGAAGCTCGTGAGCGGCGGCTTGGCTATGTCGACTAGCGATCTTTACCGCATTGTCAACGCGCGCCAAATCCCGTGAGCATGGTTCGGATGGTACGAAACACAATCAGCACGTCGAGCCAAGGGGAGAAATTCTTGATGTAGTAGAAGTCATAGTGAAGTTTTTCCAGAACATCGTCGACGGCCGCAACATGGCCCTGGTTGACCTGCGCCCATCCGGTAATTCCGGGACGAACGATGTGCCGATACCGATAAAACGGCAGCTCCGCTTCGTACCATTGCGACAGTACGAGTGCTTCGGGCCGCGGTCCGATCCAGCTCATCTCGCCGCGAAGGATGTTGAAGGCCTGCGGCAACTCGTCGATCCTGGATTTTCTCAAGAGTTGCCCCAAGCGGGTGATCCGTGAATCGCCGGCCTTGGTGATGGCCGCTTCCTTCTCGTCGACAACTGTGTCGCTGAGTTTCATCGTTCGAAATTTGTAGACCTCGTACGGACGGCCTCTATAGCCCATTCGCTTTTGTTTAAATAGCGCAGGTCCAGGTGAATCGATCTTTACGGCAATCGCCACGAACAGCAGCAATGGCGAGAGAACGAGAAGCACAAACGATGCGGAAGCCCAGTCTGTTGCCTGCTTCACCTTGAGGTAAGCCTGATTTGGATTCAAGGATCCCAATGTATTTTCAGACAGATGCTCGATCTCTACCCTGCCAGTGAGCGACTCACTGATTTGCTTGACGTGATAGACCGGTGTTCCCGAAAGCGCGCGGTCGGCAATATAGCGCTCCCACTCACCTGAAAGGTCGGCCCGGAGATCGGCGACCACACCCGTCGCGTACTCGACGACCGTGTCAGGCGAATGAATTCTGTGCCAGTTAACGCCCGGTATGCTCTCCAGTCTGTTGACGTCTCCGCCAGGAATTATCGCCAGCCGGTGTGCGTCGAGCCGCCGGGTGGCCAAGCTCAAACCGAAATACCACAACGTCGACTGGACGAAACTCGCTGCCGCCTGGAACCGGCTGTAGTCCATCCGAAAAAAGAAGATGGTTGCAAATACAATTCCGTATGTCAGCGCGAAGGTCGGAAGAATGTAGCCAGTCGCCGCGACGCCGGGAAAGTTGCCGATGCGCTTATAAAACAGGTAACCGGCAGTGTGAGCAATAAACGCAGCCACAATTGTGACCTGCATGTTGGAGGAGAAGATCGCGCCGAAGCCAAACGACATCCGAATTAGCGCGGGAATCAAAATAGCGAACGTCAACCCACCAAGGAGCTGGAAACGCATGCGAAGCAGGAGATGTCTCGCCTTAGGCAGATTTATCGTGGAAGTGCTCAAGTGAATCCCGTGAACTCGATCGATCAGAGCTTTATCTCCGCTCCTTTGACGACATGTCGTCCGCTCTTCCGACGCTGGTGTAGGCAATGCCTTCCTTTCGCACGTCCTCGCCGCGATAGATGTTTCGCAGGTCGACCATCACCGGCGTCGCCATGAGTGCACGGAGCCGCTTCAGATCCAGTGACCGAAACGCGTTCCACTCGGTGACGATGACGATCGCGTGCGCGCCGTCGGCCACCGCGTAGGCGCTTTCCCCGAATTCAATGCCCTCGATCATTTTGCGCGCCTGCTCCATGCCGACCGGATCATAGGCCTTGATCAAAGCGCCTGCATCCTGGAGTGCCTGAATGATGGCCAATGAGGGGGCATCGCGCATGTCGTCGGTGTTCGGCTTGAACGTAAGGCCAAGGATACCGACAGTCTTGCCGCGCACAGAGCCGCCGCAGGCCTCAACCACCTTGCGCGCCATCGCCCGCTTGCGCTGGTCGTTTATCGAGACCGTCGTTTCAATCAGCCGTACCGGGCTTGCCGCGTCCTGCGCGGTCTTGACCAGTGCCAGCGTATCTTTCGGGAAACAGGAGCCGCCATAGCCCGGCCCGGCATGAAGAAACTTTGCGCCGATACGGTTGTCCATGCCGATGCCGCGCGCGACGTCCTGCACATCGGCTCCCAACCGCTCGCAGAGATCGGCAATTTCGTTGATGAAGGTGATCTTCATGGCCAGAAACGCGTTGCCGGCATATTTGGTGAGTTCAGCCGTACGCCGGCTCGTATAGAATATCGGCGCGACATTCAACGAGAGCGGGCGGTAGATCTCGGCCATGACCGCCTTGGCCCGTTCTGCATCGGTCCCGACGATGATGCGGTCGGGCCGCTTGAAATCCTCGATGGCCGATCCTTCGCGAAGAAATTCCGGATTGGAGACCACCGCAAAATCGGCGGCCGGATTTTGCTCGCGGATGATCCGTTCGACCTCGTCGCCGGTACCGACAGGGACGGTCGATTTCGTCACCACGACCGTAAATCCTTTGAGCGCCCGACCGACTTCGGCGGCCGCATCGTAGACGAAGGACAGATCGGCGTGCCCATCGCCACGCCGCGACGGCGTGCCCACGGCGATGAAGACGACATCCGATTGCGAAACCGCATCGGCCAGATTGTCGTCGAAACGCAAGCGACCTTGCGCGGTGTTCGTGGTTACGAGGTCGTCGAGCCCTGGCTCGTAGATCGGTATCTTGCCGAGTTTGAGCATGGCAAGCTTTTCCGCATCACGATCGACGCAGCAGACCTGATGGCCAAAGTCGGCGAAGCAGGCGCCCGAGACGAGCCCTACATAGCCGGCACCAATCATTGTTATCCGCATATCGCGTACTCTCATCAGCGCCGACGAGACGATCTCGTCAGACAGCGCCTGGTCCCACCGAAGAACGGCTACCGCACTCCCGGGTGAAAACCCGAGAGCCGATCCTACAGCAATTTGCATCGCCTCGCCGCACCTCGATGCTTAGGACTATGCGATGGCGACGAGATCCCTGGTATCGAGGTCGACAGGTATCTCGCCATTCATGATGGCAACCAGAACCCGAGCCCTTCCGGCTGGATCGAGCTGGTCAAGGCGACCGATCATGTCCGCGAACGGGCCGGAAAGGATCCGAACCGAAGCACCGGCTGCGAGGCCGCCACTGAAGTCGAGCAGGCCTTGCCTGCCGGTCAACGCAATGAAGCGCTCTACCAGACCGGAGGGGACAGGCAAAGGCCGGTCCCCTTGCATGACGAGGGAACGCACACCGAAGGTTCCGTTGATCGAGCGCCAACGTTGCGACGCGACGTCAAGGGCGATGAACATATAACCGGGAAAATAAGCCGCAACTCGTGTTTCGAGCCGCCGGGCATGACGCACGGTTTTCTCGCAGCGCGGCACAAAGGGCTGGAATCCCTGGATCCGGAGATGCCGCTCGGCGACATGCTCCTTTCCAGGAAAGACGCTGGCCGCATACCAGCGCGTTGCCGGCGCGGCGGTCGGCTCAGGCGACAGGGCTGTAGCCTTACTCGTTATTTTTTCCGCGCTACTCACGTGTCTTCCTTCGGCGGTCGGCGGCATGATCTTAGGTCAACGGTTACGACAGTGTGTGGATACCAACAAGCAACCAAGCCACTAGAGTCAAGGCGGTTGGGTTAAGAATTTCCTACACATTGTCCAGAAATTTAGCTGTGCCTAAATAATCATCGAGCCGCTTTCTTTTTCAGCTGACTGAGATGCTATGTCGAGCAATTTATTTCCATACGTAGGTGCTTGGTTACGCTGGTCGTGACGAATCGCCCGTCGGTTCTGGTACTTAGTCCGTCGACTTGAAGCTAGTGTGACGGGCTCGCCGAGTCATGGGGTTCAGCCAACAACATAGTGACAGCGATGCAACGTGCAGTGATGTTCTGACTTCGGTTCCGCTCGACCGGCTTCACGACTGCTTCAGCAGCGACCAGACAGCCGGCACCAGGCTCGCGGCCAGCGCTATCTTGATCAGATCGCCGACTATGAAGGGCACCACCCCGAACTGCCAGGATTTTTCCGGGCCGATCAACAGCGCCAGCCACGCAAAGCCCATTGCCATCATGACGATCTCGGCCACCAGCATGGCATTGAAGAGCTTGATCGGATGGCGATCCCAGCCACGGTCGGCAGCCCAGCCGACGATCGCCGCCATGACGACGAAGCCGGCTAGATAACCGCCGGTCGAACCGAGCATGTAAGCGATACCGATGCCCTTTTCGGGCGTGCTCTGGAAGACCGGAAGGCCCAACGCGCCCTCTGCCATGTAGAGAAGCAGCGTGGCGACGCCAAGGCGCATGCCGAAGGAGGCAGCGATCAGGAAGACGGCGAGCGTCTGCATCGAGATGTCCACCGGTCCGAGCATGACCTTGGTCCTGGCAGACAAGATCAGCAGCAGCGTTCCGGCGATCGCCAGCAAAAGCTGTCCTGCCAGCCGGGCCGTGCCCTTTTCAGGCAAAGCGAGAGAAATGAGCGGACGCATCGTCGTTGCAGTTGCCATGGTCTTCCCCGTTCCGGATTGCCGCCGAACGCGGCCTTGCGTTTTCCTATATTGGCTTCCGTGCTATGCGGCAATCGGTTTTGCCCTCGCCCCAAAAAAGGTAGCGACGTTCGCATGGCGCTGAAATTCGATACACGCTTCGATCTGGCCTTCGGCCAGGGCGTAGCCGTTGCGCCTGGTATTCAACGCGTCACCGCCAGGAACCCAAGCCCATTCACCTTTCACGGAACCAATAGCTATATCGTCGGGCGCGAGACGCTGGCGGTGATCGATCCCGGACCGGATGACGAGGCACATCTTCGAACACTGCTCGAAACGATCGGGACCAGGCCGGTCAGCCATATCTTCATCAGCCACACCCATCGCGACCATTCGCCGCTGGCGGCGCGGTTGAAGCAGCATACGGGTGCGGTGGTTCTGGCAGAGGGCCGGCATCGCCCGGCGCGGCCGTTGCGTACCGGCGAGGTCAATCCGCTCGATGCCAGCGCCGACACAGACTTTGTTCCTGATATCGCGCTGCCGGACGATATGGTGATCGACGGCGACGGCTGGGCGATCCGGACGGTGCTGACGCCCGGCCATACCGCCAATCACGCGGCCTTCGCGCTGGAGGGAACCGGCATCCTTTTCTCAGCCGATCACGTCATGGCGTGGGCAACCACGATCGTCGCGCCGCCGGATGGCGCGATGGCCGACTACATGACATCGCTCGACCGGCTGATCGAACGTGACGACCGGCTGCTGCTGCCAGGTCATGGTGGGCCGGTGACCGAGCCGCGCAGCTTCATGGGCGGATTGAAAACGCATCGCAAAATGCGCGAACGGGCAATTCTGGAGCGGATCAACAGCGGCGACCGGACAATCAAGGACATGGTGGAGGCGATCTATCGAGACACCGACCCGCGCCTGCATGGCGCGGCCGGCCTGTCGGTGCTTGCCCACCTGGAAGACTTGGTGGCGCGCGGCTTGGTCCACACCGATGGCGCGCCGGCTATCGACGGAATCTATTCGCCGGCAAAGTAGTACCCTTCCGATATCATTCCGCCGGCGCCACGCCCACCTGGCCGGCGACTTCCTGGTCGAGTTCTGCAAGAAAATCGGTGATGCGCGCTGCATTGTCGCCAAGGTCGTGGCGGCCGTAACGCGAGGCCGAGCGCATATCGACGATGACCGCATCGCCGTCGTCGGTCACACGGATGGCGACATCGGCGGGAAGGCCAAGCAGCAAGCTCTTGGCCAGCGCATCGACCGTCACGTCGCTTTGCCCTGCTGCCGCTGGAAACGGCGCCATGAGCTGCCAGCCGCGCCGATCCAGCACGGTTTTGACCGCCTCCAGAACGCGATCGAAAGGCAAGGTGTAGCTGCGCCCGGTAACAAGCGGATAAGCTTCGATTTGCAGGCGCTGCTCGCCGGGTGTCGGCGGCAAAAGCTCGTTCATGTCCTTTGTCCGGGTAGAAATATCGAGTGCCGGCGGGTCGTCGAAATCCGTCGAGATGTCGCGCAGCGGCGGATAGGTCGCCGCCCAATAGGCCGCGACAGCGTAAGGGACGAGCACCAGAAGCGCCAGCAAGGCTCCGGCGGTCAGGTCTTGGCCGCCACGATCACCGAAGTTCCACAATCGCGCAAAGGCAAACCCGGCAAACAAAAGCGCAAACGCGGCCAGCAAGGCGACAATGCCAAGCACCCATAGGAAAGCTTGGGTCTCGACGAGGTCATAGCGATGGCCGACGAGAGCGGTTAGCAGCAGGACTGCCGAAAACGCGCCGGCGCGCCGCGACCAACCGGCAGCCCTCGACGTTTGTCGCTCGGGAATTCCCGTCATTGTTTTCCGCGCTGCCCCAACCCGAACAAAGGCATAGTGCCTTTCAGCGGCGGCTTGAAGGCGCAAAGACGCCGCATCTGCGGTCAATCCGTCGGCAGGTGATAGTCCCGGAACTGGTGGCGCAAGGTAATCTTCTGGATCTTGCCGGCAGCGGTGTGTGGGATTTCGCCGACAAAGGCGACGTCGTCCGGCATCCACCACTTCGCCACCTTGCCGTCCATGAAAGCGAGAATATCCGTCTTGGTCGGCTCCCTACCCGGCTTGCGCACGACCACGAGCAAAGGCCGCTCGCCCCATTTCGAATGCGGAATGCCGATGGCGGCGGCCTCCGCCACATCGGGGTGGCCGACCGCCAGGTTCTCGAGCTCGATGGTCGAGATCCATTCGCCGCCCGACTTGATCACATCCTTAGCGCGGTCGGTGATCTGCATATAGCCTCCGGGGTCGATATGCGCGACGTCACCGGTATCGAACCAGCCGTCTTGATCGAACTGTTCGGATCCGATGCCGCCATAATAGGCGCGCGCGACGGCCGGCCCGCGGACCTTGAGCCGGCCGAAGGTCTTGCCGTCCCATGGCAGTTCGCTGCCGGCGTCGTCCGTCACCTTCATTTCGATCCCGAACGGTGTAAAGCCTTGTTTCTGCTGGACGCCGAGGCGGGCCTCGCCCTTCAGCCCGGCGTAATCCGGCTTCAGGGTGCAAAGCGTGCCGAGCGGCGACATCTCGGTCATGCCCCAGGCGTGGACGACCTGGACATCGTAACTGTCCTGGAACTTCGTCGTGAGCGCGCGTGGACAGGACGAGCCGCCGATGACGACTTTCTGCAGATAGGGCAGTTTCTTGCCGGTCTCTTCCAGATGCTGGAGGAGCATCATCCACACCGTCGGCACGGCCGCGCTGAAGGTCACCTGCTCGGTGTCGAGCAGCTCGTAGATCGAAGCGCCATCCATCTTGCTGCCGGGCATGACCAGTTTGGCGCCGACCATCGGCGCGCTCTGGGCAAGGCCCCAGGCATTGGCGTGAAACATCGGCACGACCGGTAGTATGGTATCGCGCGACGACATGCCCATGGCGTCGGGCATCGCGGCGATCATGGCGTGCAGCACGTTCGAACGATGGCTGTAGAGGACGCCTTTCGGATCGCCTGTCGTGCCCGAGGTGTAGCACATACCGGCGGCGGTGTTTTCGTCGAATGTCTTCCAGGCGAAGTTGCCGGCGGCTTCAGCAAGCCATTCTTCGTAGGCAACCACATTGGGCAGCGCAGTCTCCGGCAAATGCGCGTTGTCGGTCAGCACGACAACCTGCTTCAGCGACTTGACCGCGCCGGCGATCTTTTCAAGCAGCGGCAGGAAGGTCAGGTCGACGAAGATCGCCTTGTCCCCGGCATTGTTCATGATCCAGGTGATCTGCTCTGGAAAGAGCCGCGGGTTGAGCGTGTGATAGATGGCGCCGACACCCATGATGCCGTACCAGGCCTCGATGTGGCGCGCGGTGTTCCAGGCCAGGGTCGCGATGCGGTCGCCAAGCCCGAAACCGTCACGCTCGAGCCGCTCGGCGACCTTGAGGGCACGATCATGGATTTCCGCATATGTGCTGCGCACGATCGGCCCTTCGATCGAACGCGACACGATCTCGCGGCTGCCGTGCTGCCGCTCGGCATTGTCGATCAGTTTATGGCAAAGCAGTGGCCATTCCTGCATCAGCCCGAGCATCTTGTTCCTCCCGTTATTTTTTTCGCCATTGTGGAGCGAACCGGCGGATTGTCCAGTCAGGACCGGGCTGGAGCGGTGCATCGAGCCAAATGAGGCCGAATTCGCCACAATCCGGCCATGCTCGGCGTTAACGTTGATTAACGGGCGGGGCGGATTGGCGAATGAAAGAGGTTCGCATGGACGCGCAGCTCAACGACAAAGCCCTCGAAAATACGCTTGCCGAAAGTCTGGCCGATCTGGTGGCGGCCGATGTCGCGCAGGCCGATCTGGTGCCTGACGCCAAAGCCGTTTCCGAAGATGAATTCGTCGAGGTCGTCGGTGGCGCCCTTGAGGCGGTCGGAGGCACGCTCTTGTTCAAGATGTGCGTCGAGAACGAGGGCGAAAGCCAGCACGTCGCTGCCGCCTGCGTCGGCGACGGCGGCAGTCGCCAGTTCCTGCTGCTCACCTTGCCGACCAGCGGTGGTGCGCTGAAGGTCGAGACCACCTCGAAAAGCACCAATCCGGTGGCCGGCATTGCCGCCGCCTATGCCGGGTTGATGGACGCATTCCAGGCCGCCGCCTAGTTCTAGGCGAGGTATCGGAGGAAAGCGCAAGATTTCCCTTGCGGGCGACGCCCGCCAGGCGGCAGGCAGCTCTTGCTCAAGGCTCTTGCCGGACACATCTTGGGGTTGAGGCAAGGAGACCCGACATGGACCAGACTGCAAACTCGGCACCCGGCTTTCAACGCAATCCCGGCAAGGTCATCACCATCGAACCTTACAAGGGCACCGTGACGGTGCGCGCCGGCGATGTCGTCATCGCTTCGTCCAGCAAGGTCAAAGTGCTGACCGAATCGCCCTACCCCCCGGTTTTCTACATTCCGTTCGGCGACATCGACTTCAAACAGCTTGGCAAGACCGAACACTCGACCCATTGCCCCTATAAGGGCGATGCCAGCTATTGGAGCGTGCTGCCTGCCGGCGATGGAGGCAAGGATGCGATGTGGGCATATGAGCGGCCGTTCGACGAGATGGCCGATATCCGCGACCACGGCGCGTTCTATCCGAACAAGGTGACCATCGAGGCCACGCCCGACTGATCAGTCGGTGGTGCCTTCATCGCCGACGCCGTCGGCATCGTCGAGACGCACGAAGGTGAGGCCCTTGGCCTTCAGCGCCAGAAGTCCCTGCACCACGCCTTCGCCGGCCGCATGGGTCGGCTGGTTGATGTGAGCGATGATGACGTCGCCGTCCTTTGCTGCGGCAATGCGCCGGGCGGTCTCTTTTGCGCCGAGCAATGAGCCGCCATCGCCGTTGATTGAGAATCCGGCGATCTTGAAGCCAAGCTTGCGTATCATCGCGATTGCCGACGGACTGTATTCGGCGGTTGCGCCGCGAAACCATTTCGGTGCCGGTTCGCCGGTCACCGCAAGAGCGGCAGCACCCGATTCGACCTCGGCCAGCACGGCCTCCGGGCTGCCAGCACTGCGAATGCCGTAGATCTTTTGCGGCGTGTCGACGGCCGGGACATGGCGGCCGCCATGGTTTTCCAATTCAAACAGTTCGGGATGCGCCCGCATGATCTCGACGGCGGCGGCGTTGTGCTTCAGCCAGATGCCGGTGACGAAAATGGTGGCAGGAATCTTGTTTTCCACCAGCGCCGAGAGAATCCGTGTGTCGGTCCTTCCGCCGCACGCATCGAGCGTCAGCGCGACGCGGCCGCTGCCCGCCTCGGCCTTGATATGCAGCGTCGGTGCGACGAGCAACTGGGCGTTGCCAGGAGAAACAGCCCACAGCGATATCGCAATGGCGCAAAAAAACTTTTGGAACGGGCGCATCGATTATTTCCAGGTCGGCCGGATCAAAATTGAAGCGGCGACCCCAAGACCGCCATCAAGGCGGAAATCGGGACGATGCTCCTGCAAAAGCGTCGGCAGCGGCAATTTGACCGCCGGCCTGACCTTTGGCAAGCGCGAGGTCACAATGCGTGCTCCACGTCCTTAACCTTACGTGAAAGGATCGCGCGCACCGCGTCGACCACCGCTTTGACCTCAAGTCGCCAGACGCAGCAAGCCTTGCTCGGATCGGGACGGCGGCACAGGTCCCTGGCTATGCACTCGCAAGGCATGGAGGGCCGCGGCGTAACACTGGCCACGCCGACAGGGCCCCAGATGGCT
Organism: Mesorhizobium sp. WSM4828; assembly: GCF_055811175.1. Lineage (NCBI taxonomy): Bacteria > Pseudomonadati > Pseudomonadota > Alphaproteobacteria > Hyphomicrobiales > Phyllobacteriaceae > Mesorhizobium > Mesorhizobium sp. WSM4828. Next base: position 24,943 of record NZ_JBVVQK010000045.1, read on the forward strand.
GGGTCGGTCAGGCCGAACAGGCCGACAACCGGCGTTCCGACGGCGGCGGCCATGTGCATCGGGCCACTCTCGTTTCCCAGAAACAGGCGCGCCTGGCCAAGGACCGCCAGCAGCGTTGTCAGCGACAGCGCCCCGACCACGTTGACGACCGGCGAAGCGGCCTTGGCGACGATGCGCTCGGCAGATGCCCGTTCATCGGAGCCGCCGACAAGCAGGAAGTCCAACCCGGTCTGCCGCGAGATCTCGTCGATCGCCAGCGCAAAACGTTCCGGCTGCCATTGCCGCCCCCGGAAGCTCGCTCCTGCATGAATGGCTATGAAGGCGTTACGCCGAAGATGATGCCGGTCGAGAAGCGCCGATGCCTTGGCGGTCTCCAGCGGCAGCGGCTCAATCTTTGGGACCGGCGCACGCAACTCCACGCCGAGCGCCTCAAGCGGCGAAAGATAGGGGTAGAGATAATGCTGGCCACCAAAGCCAAACGGTTTGGCCAGGACGTTGGCGGGCTGGCGTTCCAGCCAGCGCAAAGGTTTTTCGGGAGGATCATACCCGACGCGGGTCTTGGCGTTGACGAGCCTGACGATGTGCGTGAGGTTTTGGAATCGGCCAGGTCGATGGTCAGGTCAAACCGGAACCGGCGCAGAGCGCGCACCATCGAGTAAAGCTCGCGACCACGCTGCACAGGGGTGCCACGCATCCGTACGCGTCGGAACGCCACCACGTCCGACGCGATGCCATGAGCCAACAGGAAACTGGCAAAGTTCGCCTCGCAAAGGAACACGATCCTGGCCTTTGGATATTGGAGGCGCAGGTTTCTGGCGAGCGCGGAAGCGAGGACAAGATCGCCGATGAATTTCGTCTGGAGGATGAGAATCGAGCGGACGTGCGTGGGCGGGTTCTGCAACATCTGTTTCTGGCACCGGGGCGGGTTCGGGGGCCGGAAGCTGGGCAGAAACGATGTCGGGATTTGGAGCCGACACACGCACGTTCGCGTGAATTCGGTTACAAATCGGTAAGGTCAGATGCCGGCGGACTCCAACTCCTATCCGCGGCCGTTCTTTGCAACCTTCGCCCCCGACTACGCGGCAGATCTGTTCCAGATCGAGCGGATCAAAGTCGACGCGGCAATCCCAAAAGCGCCCTCAAAGCGCAAGGTCACAGTGCGTGCTTCGCGTCTTGAACGGGCACGTGAAGGATCACGTCCACCGTGCCAGCAATGATCAATCGTCGCACCCGCCCGCGGCACACTTTGTTGGAACACACATTTATATGAGACTGGTTATACGAGACTGGTCAAACGGGTCTTCACGAGAGACTATGCAACCCGAAGCTTCCGCCGTCGTGTGCGCGCCCAGGGATCATGCTGCATGACCCACTGGTTTACCGAGAGTTGCCCTGTGCCTGGCCTTGAGACTTCGACCACCAGACAAAATACAGCGAGCCCATCTTCATCACAGGCACGCGGCGGTCGCGTTCCCTGGCTCGCAACTCACGATAGGTCTTCATCTTCAGAGTGCCGCCCGGCAACCTGATACGCACTGCCATCGGTCCAACTCCCGTTGTGCAACGCAGCAATTTTCGTGCAATGCGGTAAGTAGAGACCTTCCGTTACGGAAGAGTCAACAGCTGCATCATCAACTTATTTTGCAAGCTGGCCTGCGGAGGTTGGGGCGGCTTTCCCAGGCGCATGCCAGGCCGAAAAAACTGATGCGTCACCCTGGCGACTGATCGTCAACCAGGCGCTGGCGGTTCGACCACCAGGTGAAATAAACCCGGCCGATCTTGACGACGGGTATGCGGCGGGCGCGCTCACGGTCGCGCAATTCGCGGTACACTTTCACCTTCAGCGTGCCGCCTGGCATTCTGATACGCACTGCCATCGCTTCCGCCGCCCCAAATTGTGCAATGCAGCATCAAAGACCTTCCGTGGCGGAAGAGTCAACGCCCGCCCGCCGACTTTTTCTGGGATTTGTCGAGCGGTCTCGGAAGTTTTGGCGCGCACGGCGGTTCCTGATCCTGCACGGAAACGTCATGCCCAGCCGGGATCGTTGGGTGCGGGGGCTATTTCCTGGGCGAGGATTTGTTGGGCGAGGATGGACGATCGGACATCCCGCTTGGCCACCAGATGACGAAGTAATTGCCGACCTGCCAAACCGGCACCTCGCGCTTCTGCTCGCGACGCCGCAGCTCGACCCTTTTCTTGATCTTCAAAGTCCCGCCTGGAAGCCTGATTCTTATTGTCACGTGTCCTCCGGTACCCGCTACAGGTACGAACGATAGACGGGAACGGTTTCATCCCGGCTAAGCAATTTCATCCAGGTCGAGCAATTTCGGGGCCGGTAAACGCAACGTGCCGGGCCGGCGCGAAATCGCCGGAACCGGCTTCATTTGAAGAAATCCGCAATGCCGTTGATGGCCAGCACCGCATAGACGATCGGTCCGGCGATGAACGCACAATAGAGGCAGAGGATCGCCGCCAGCACCGCGAGCAGCGGCTTGTCGCGACCGACGGCGCGGAGTTCGGACTTCACCGTCCAGCGCGCCGCAGCGGTTTGTTCATCATCAGACATGTGCACCATCCCGTCGCCAATTCACACGGCGGGTCGAAAACATCAACCTTCCTTGCCGCGCCAGGAATCCATTAGCCAGTGCTGCAAACAGGCTACCGACCCCAGAGATTGCAACGTTCGCCAAGTTCGGCCTCCGTCCGACATCTCCGGGCGGGATCTATTCACGTTCCGACTTTTGCAGCCTGCACCGCCGCTTGCGCGGCGGCCAGCCTGGCGATCGGCACCCGGTATGGCGAGCACGAGACGTAGTCAAGGCCGACCTTTTCGCAGAAATGGATCGAAGCCGGGTCGCCGCCATGTTCGCCGCAAATGCCGAGCTTGATGTCGGGTCGCGTCGCCCTGCCCTTCTCGGCCGCCATCCGCACCAGCTCGCCGACGCCCTCTATGTCGAGCGACACGAATGGATCCTGCTCGATGATACCTTTTTGCCGGTAGGTCTCGAGGAATGAGGCCGCGTCGTCGCGCGAGATACCGAACGTGGTCTGGGTCAAATCGTTGGTGCCGAAGGAGAAGAATTCGGCCGCCCCGGCGATGAGGTGGGCGCGGATCGCGGCACGCGGCAGTTCGATCATCGTACCCGTGAGGTAATCGATCTTGACGCCCGTCTCTTCCATGACGCTTTTGGCGACGGCATCAATGCGTGCCTTGACGAACTCGAGCTCCTTCACCAGCCCGACCAGCGGCACCATGATCTCCGGAACCACCAGCGCACCGGCCTTCCTGCCGGCCTCCACGGCCGCCTCGAAAATGGCGCGCGCCTGCATCTCGGCGATTTCGGGATAGGAGATGGCAAGCCGGCAGCCGCGATGGCCGAGCATCGGATTAAACTCGTGCAACGCTTCGGTGCGCCGCCGGAGCCTGTCCGGCGACACATTCATGGCGGCGGCGACCTCGGCCACCTCCTCCTCGGTCTTGGGCAGGAATTCGTGCAGCGGCGGATCGAGCAGGCGGATCGTCACCGGCAGCCCGGCCATGATCTCGAACAGTTCGAGGAAATCTGAGCGCTGCATCGGCAACAGCTTGGCCAGCGCCGTTCGCCGATCCTTTTCCGTATCGGCCAGGATCATCTCGCGCATGGCAACAATGCGGTCGCCGTCGAAGAACATGTGCTCGGTGCGGCAAAGACCAATGCCTTCGGCGCCGAAGGACCGCGCCATGCGCGCATCGAGCGGCGTCTCGGCATTGGTGCGCACCCTCATCCGGCGCGCGCCATCGGCCCATTCCATGATGGCGGCGAAATCGCCCGAGAGTTCCGGCTGCAGCATCGGCACGGCGCCCTTCAGCACCTGGCCGTTGCCGCCGTCGATGGTGATGATGTCGCCCTTGCGGAAGGTCGCCCCCATCGCCATCAGCGTGCCGGCCTTGTAGTCGACGCGTAGCGAGCCGGCGCCCGAAACGCAAGGCTTGCCCATGCCGCGCGCCACAACGGCAGCGTGGCTGGTCATGCCGCCGCGCGTCGTCAGGATGCCTTCGGCCGCATGCATGCCGTGGATGTCTTCGGGGCTGGTCTCGATGCGCACCAGGATCGCCTTGCGACCTTGAGTCTTGGCCTCCTCGGCCTCGTTCGATGAAAACACGATCTCGCCGGTGGCAGCACCTGGAGACGCCGGCAAGCCAACGCCGATGATGTCGCGCGCCGCCTTCGGATCGATCGTCGGATGTAGCAACTGGTCGAGCGAGGCCGGATCAATGCGGGCGACAGCCTCTTCCTTCGAAATCAGTCCATCCCTGGCCATGTCGACGGCAATCTTCAGCGCCGCCTTGGCGGTGCGCTTGCCGGACCTGGTCTGCAGCATCCACAATTTGCCGCGTTCGATGGTGAATTCGAGATCCTGCATGTCGCGGTAATGCTTTTCCAGGCGGTCGGAGATGCTGACGAAAGCCTGGAAGGCGTCCGGCATCAGCTTCTGCAGCGACGGCTTGTCGGAGCCGGCGGCAATGCGCGCCGCCTCGGTGATGTTCTGCGGCGTGCGGATGCCGGCAACGACATCCTCGCCCTGCGCGTTGACCAAGAACTCGCCATAGAGCTGTTTTTCGCCGGTCGAGGGGTTGCGGGTGAAGGCAACGCCGGTGGCCGAGGTGTCGCCCATATTGCCGAAGACCATGGCCTGGACGTTGACCGCCGTGCCCCAGCTTGCGGGAATGTCGTGCAGGCGCCGGTAGGTGATGGCGCGGTTATTCATCCAGCTGGAAAACACCGCGCCGATCGCGCCCCACAGCTGCTCGTTCGGATCCTGCGGAAACGGCTTTCCGAGCTCCTCCTCGACCTTGGCCTTGTAGAGCGCGATCACGCCTTGCCATTCGATGGCTGTCAGCTCGGTGTCGAGCTCATGGCCGAGGCCACCCTTCTGGTCTTCGAGGATCTCCTCGAACACCTCATGGTCGAGGCCCATGACGACGTCGGAATACATCTGGATGAAACGGCGATAGCTGTCATAGGCAAAGCGCGGATCGCCTGAATCGGCAGCCAAGGCTTCGACCGTCTCGTCGTTGAGGCCGAGATTGAGCACGGTGTCCATCATGCCGGGCATGGAAGCGCGGGCACCGGAGCGCACGGAGACCAAAAGCAGTTTCGACGGATCGCCGAAACGGCGCCCAGTCAGCCGGCCGATATGGTCGAGGGCAATCGAAACATCCGCTTCCAGCGAGGCCGGATAGGCGTGGCCGTTGGCGTAATAGGCGTTGCAGACTTCGGTGGTGATGGTGAAGCCCGGCGGCACCGGCAGGCCCAGGCTGCACATTTCGGCAAGGTTGGCGCCCTTGCCGCCGAGCAGATTGCGGTCGCCGGCACGGCCTTCCGCGGCGCCGTCGCCAAAGGTGTAGACCCATTTGGTCATGCTTGCTCCCCGGTTGCAGGAGATTGGAATGTTGGCAAATCGAGCGATATGGTGCTGCAGTGCGAAAGGCAAGGCATCGACCAAGCCGGCCGGCCTCTACAATCGATTAAGGAAAAGCTGCGCCGAAAAGACTTGCTTTTTGGAAAGCTTTGTTGTGGAACATAACATGAACAACTGGCAGGACGATGATAATGACCGGAAAGCTCGATTATCTGGAAATGCCGGCGACGGGCGGCACGCTGGACAGCGTGAAGGCTTTCTACAGCGCGGCTTTCTCGTGGTCGTTCACGGATTACGGGCCGACGTATTCAGCGTTTGCCGAAGGGCTTGACGGCGGTTTTCAGGGCTAATCCCGAGGAGGTGTCCGCGAGCCCCTCAAGCTGTTGGCGGCATTATGGCTAAGGCGACCTTCTGGTTCCCGGCTGTAGCCGGATCAGTCGTCCATTCAGGTGGCAATGAAGTGGCGGTCCAAAGGTGAATGGCCATGGCGTTGCTTAAAAAACCGACATATCGCGAACTGGCGGCCTGAGACATTGGATCGGTCTCTTGGTATCTTCGCCGTTGAGCTTTCCCTCGGCTCGGCTTATAAGGCCGCGCGCAGCGGGCACGTCCCGACTGATGGGGCGTCGCCAAGTGGTAAGGCATCGGTTTTTGGTACCGACATTCCCAGGTTCGAATCCTGGCGCCCCAGCCAAGGGCACATATGTACGGCCCGGAGACATGGGTAACAGTTTGTACCTAAGACATGGGTGACAGCTTCGTGCCGAACGGGTTGTCGATGGTCTGCAAGGTCCTCTGTTCCAAGTCGATATATCCCAGATCATAGTGCATGAAGGAGACGAGCCAAATGCCGTCGTCGACTTCGGTGATTCCGAGCCTCTGGCCGGCGAGCACGGTGGAGATGTTGATCTTCTTCCTGTGCATGCAGATGCGGCCGCAGGCGGTGACGAGAATGTCCTTGTCATGGAAGGGATATTCCAGCTC
>NZ_JBVVQK010000046.1:0-31257 GCF_055811175.1 Mesorhizobium sp. WSM4828
GGGCTCGAACCTTATGATTGCCTCAATCCCGGCCTGATGGACTATATCGCCACCTGGACGGCCAAGAGATCCGGCGCGTTGCCGGCCTAGCGGCCGATCAGACATTATCCTTGGGGGCCGGACGAAATCGCCCGGTCCCATGCGTTGGAACGAACGCAGGCGAGCGCGTAGACGGACACGCTTCGTAAGTCATTGCCGACGTGCTGTCAGCCTCGGGGGGCGTTGGGCTCAACGGGAATACGCTGGAATTGGTCCAACCGGATCGTGTAGCTTCAACATCAGCGACTGCGATCAGCTGGTTCTGGCTTGGCGCGGCCCAGATCGACCGATTTGGGCCACCGGGCAAGGCATTGCATTTTGGAACGGCCACATCTGCCGCGTGGGCACCGCGGAAATCATGGGCACATTCTGCTTTAGCCGGCCAAGACGGCAATGTACTATTTGCCAATAAGCTGGCCATGGTTGCAGGACTATTCTAGGCCAGACCAAACCGAAATGAAGCTGATGACCGATCGCGCCAGGTTCCTGATCATTGACGACCATCCGCTGTTTCGCGAGGCGCTGCACAGCGCCGTCCAGATGGCCTATCCGGAGGTCGACACGGTGGAAGCGCGCTCGATTGCCGAGGCGCTCGAGCTTCTGACGGATGCCAAGCCGTTCGACCTGGCGCTGCTCGATCTCAGTATGCCCGACGTGCATGGGTTTGACGGGCTGCTGCAGCTCAGGACGCGTTATCCGCGCCTGCCGGTGGTCATTGTATCCGGCTATGAGGAACCGAAGATCATTTCCGAGGCGCTGTCCTATGGTGCGGCAGGCTTCATCCCGAAATCGGCGCGCAAGAGCGACCTTGCCGCGGCCATCCGCTCGGTGATGGAAGGCGCGATCTATGTTCCTGGGACCTATGAAGGCCGGCCGCCCGACGCCGACAGCACCGACCGCGCCGAGATGGTGCAGCGCCTGGCTACGCTGACGCCGCAGCAGCTCAAGGTGCTGCAGATGCTGCGCCAGGGCCTGCTCAACAAGCAGATCGCCTATGAGCTGCAGGTCGGCGAGACCACGGTCAAGGCGCATGTCTCCGAAATCCTGCGCAAGCTCAACGTCTACAGCCGCACACAGGCGGTGATCGAGGTCTCGAAGCTCGACAATGCCGAGCTGTTTCGCGATCCGGCGGGGTTTTGATCGCACGGTCGCCTGCGAACAAAGATGGACTCTTCACCCCCTTCTGTTGTTCTAAATTTTCATCAAAAAACTGAACCAAGATAGAATATTCCAGCTTTGTTATAGAAATGAATACTTCCTCCATCGTGCAGGCGAAGACCACGGTCGGAATCGCTGTCAAACGTTTTATCGTAGTTGAATCCGACAGAGTTAAGCATCAGATATTCTATGACGTTACGCATTTGTAATAGTTTTTTGGAAATTCTTTCGCTATCAAGCTTTGGAAGCCTGATCTCGCCCTTACTGATTTCCCAGGATATAAGCCGTAGTACCCAACAGTTTTCAATTCGTTTGTTTCGTCTAGTCCGACCTCGAGGTCGTCGAAGCACATTATATTCTCCCCTTTCTCCCAAAAAGGGGCGGGACCAAGCGCCCGATTGATGGCTTCCGGCACTGACGTTTCATCAAGTTGGTACACAGCCTCTCCTCGAAGAATGCGCCAAAAGGGAGATGTATAGTGTTCAACTTTTTTCTTATTGCGGTTGGTCATTGTTTTGTTCGCCGCCATCTTCGCCACCACCTTCATTGCCCCCTTGTTCCCCCGCAGCGTCATTCTTGGCCTTGCCCGCGACGGCTTCAATGTCTGCAATCCAAATCCGGTGACAGCGCACCATTTTTCTTCGTCGCCTGCCTCATTTTCGTGGGTTCACGGCTTTGCCTATTTGCTCGGCAATCCGGTCAGCTGCGTTACCTGGTGCCGCAGACCAGGAACGATAATGCGGGCGAGGCGAACCATGCAGTCAATCTAAGGACAACGACGGCCGGGCGAACAGTAAAAATGCACTGTCACCGTAATTTCTTCTATTAGATCCGAACTTTCACTCCTGGCGTCATTGCTTGTCCCAAATTCTCCAGCTTGTCGCTTCAAGGAACACGATTGACGTATTTCCTTACGAGGTGGCGCGTCTTCTGGTTGGCCGATCGGGACGATGACACTGATGACAAATACGGCTGTAATTCTTGTCGATCCACGCTCGAAAGTGACGGCAGCCAAACCAGAGCCTTCTGAGCATTGATTTCGGACGTCGACAAAAACACCGCCGCCACAATTTTCCAAAGAGGAAACTGCTGGCCGCTGCCTCCAATTAGCGATCTCGCGATGATACTGGACGCTCGCTCAAACGGTTCGTCTAAGAGGATGAAAAGGCGGAAAAAATCTCTCACCTCGCCGAGAGGGTAGGAGCCCTTGCTCGTCTCCAAGAGCCACAGACCATGATCGCATCGCAACTGGAATTCTTGCACTGGCTACATATCCTCAAAGTGAACAAGGACCAATGTGCGAAATGCAATAACGAGCGTTCGTCGTGTTCATTGTATACATGGAACACCTGACCCCTTGCGCAAGGCTAACGCCTCTGAGACGTCAAGCCAGCACATGCGCCAGCACGCCGCGCCGGCTTCAACGGCTCATCATGTCGCAGAAAACCGCAGCCCCGTCATTCCATGCGAATCATATATGTACTTGAATTTGTCAGAAACAATTATGTGGAATCTCGTCCCAAAGTTATCATTCAGACGAAAAATATCAAACTCGGTCGAGAAACCATCAACGAGCCTTAGCTGATCAATGCGGTATATGTCTCCGTCTTCAAATGTTTCGAAAATAGACTCGGAAAAGTCGAACCCGCTTATCTCCTCCATGGGTACATATATTTTCAAGTCGCCTCTGTCCGTCTTAGCCGTATAAAGGAGGTGCTTGCTTCTCGAAACAATCGGACCAAACGCCTCGAATATCTCGCGCTTTGCAAACAAGACGCCTGGATGAGAGCCTGGTACGAAATCCGGGATAGGTAGCAGCCGCTCGTCATCAAAGCGAAAAAGCAACTTACTTTTGTCGATAGGCCCGGCCTCCTCCATCTCGAGGAAAGCCTGGGATCCATTTGTATTTCCGTCGTCGACGAGAATACAGTAGTCTCGGGCGTTTTCTTCAATTCTCCAATACATCCTTGGCCTTTTCAAAGTTTGGTTCTGCCTGATGCAGTTCGCCCAAGCCCTCAGAAGGGATCAAGCCAGCAGATGCGCGAGCAGCGCGCGCAATTGCGCTGGCTTCAACGGTTTGCGCATCAGCTCGATGCCGGCGGCGCGGGCGGCGTTGGCGACTGTCTCCGAACCGTCGGCAGTGACGATCAGCGCCGGCACGGCGCGACCGAGATAATCACGGACCTCGGCGATTGTGGTGGTGCCGAGGTCGCCGGCGTCGAGATGCTGGTCGGCTATGACAATATCTGGCAACCAGTCGGTATCGCCAAGCAAGTCGAGCGCATCACCGGTCGAGGTGGCGGGGCGCACCAGGCATTGCCAGCGCTCGAGCAGGGAGGTCATCGCCTGCAGCACGTCGATGTCGTTCTCGACCAGTAGCACCCTTGTGCCGAACAGGCCGTAGCCGCGCGGCCGCTCCATGTCGATCGTGCTGGCGATTGGATCGGCCGTGTCGCCGATCCCGACCGGAACGTCGATATGGAAAATCGTGCCATGTCCGACCTTCGACGAAAACGTGACGGGATGGCCGAGTGCCGCGGCGATGCGGCGCACGATGGCTAGCCCCAACCCCAGCCCGCCGGCGGCAAGCCCGGCATCCGTCGGGATCACGCCGCGATGGAATTCCTCGAACACCGCCTCGCGCTGGTCGTCGGGGATGCCGCAGCCGGTATCGGCGACGTCGATGCGGATGGTGTCGCCGCGATGCCTGGTGCCGACCAACACGCCGCCCGAGCGGGTATAGCGCAATGCATTGGACAGGATGTTCTGCAGGATGCGGCGCAGCAAGGTTCGGTCCGAACGAACGAGCGCATTGACCGGCCGGAACTTCAGCGTCAGCCCCTTCATCTCCGCGACCGGCTGAAAATCCGAGCGCAGAGACGAAAACAGCGTCTCCAGGCTGACATCGGTGATGTCGGGCTGCACGACGCCGGCATCGAGCTTGGAAATGTCGAGCAAGGTGCGGAGCAGGTCCTCCATCGTCTCTAGCGATCGCTCGACCTGGCGGACCAGGTTTCTGCCTTCGTCGCTGGTCTGTACTTCGGCAAGCGCCGAGACCGACAGATGCGCGGCGTTCAGCGGCTGCAGCACGTCATGGCTGGCGGCCGCCAGGAACCTGGTCTTGGACAGGTTCGCCAGCTCGGCGTTTTCCTTGGCCGCGTTCAGGTCGATGTTCGACTGCTCCAGCCGGCGCAAGGTCGAATGTAGCTCTTCGGTGCGGCTGCGCACCCGGCTCTCGAGCGAAATGGCGGTCTGGAACAGCGAAAAGGCATTGCCTTGCTGGTCCATGGAACGCTCGACGCGGCTGATCAGCGCGGCGTTTATTTTCTTCAGCCTTTCCAGGTCGTTGATGTTCCTGAGCGGCATCCCGGATTTCCTACTCCGCCGCTTCGGCCGCATTGCGTTCACCGAAGGCGATGCCGGTGAAGGTCTGGTTCAGATGCATCGAACGGTATTGTTCGCCATAGGTGCCGAAGCCGAGGACGTTGTTGACCTTGTAGAGTTCCGAAATCTCGCGATAGACCTGCCGATTGCGCGCGTCGAGCCGGCGCAGCACGCAGTCGAAACCGAGGATCAGGTCGATGCCGCCAAGCCTTTCGCTGACGTCGCTGAGAGCGGCGCGGGTCGCCTCGACCATGTCCTTGGGCTGGGCGACGGCAAGCACGACACCATCGTCGATGGCGCAGAAGAACGACAGCGAGCCGTCCGCGTGCATCTTCTGGATTGAACGGCAGTAAAATTCGCCGCCGACTTTCACCACCACCGGGTGCGAGGCAAAACTCAGTGGCGTCAGCATCTGCGCGACGACGCCGACGGAGGCGGCATATTCCTCGGCGGCAATGGTGGCGTTGAATTCGCGCACGATGCGGTGGTCGGGATCGGATGCCGTCACCACCAGCTTCTCGTCGGTCGGAACGAAATTGTCGGTCTTGAACACGTGGAAAGGAATTTCCGTGGTGATCAGCACGATGATGGCGCTGTCGGAGGTCACTTTGCCGTTCGAGATCAGCCGCGTTGTCTCGAATTTCAAATCATCACCGGCCGATCCGCCGATCAGAGGAATATCGTCCAGCCCCCAATGGATGGCGGAGGTCACCGCTTCCTCGGCATAGGACAGCCCGTCGATCAAGCAGAGCGCGAAAGTGGTGTCGGCTCGCTCGTGCCCGAGGCGGTCGCGTAGCGAACGCCTCAGCGCCTCGACTTCGCCGGTAATCCCGTCCATGCCCGATGAGGACAGATTTTCGACCATGGTGCTGGCTGCCGAAAACGATACGGAGGGAAGCAGCATAGCCAGGATCTGGCCTTCCTCCAGCCCCCTGGGCGTTATCTCACCGGCCGTCGAGCAGCCGGCATAGTGGAGCGCCGGCGCGTGGGTCTTCAGCGCTTCCGACAGGGCGACGGCCTCTATGAGACTCTGCGAGAAAAACAGGAGGGCAAACCCGGCGTCGATGGCCGCTGCTTCCGCTGCCACCGCCCGGGCGAACGCATCCGCGTCGGATTCGTCGGTGGTGAGCACCGAAAGTCCGCATGCATAGCGCGTCCGTGACTTGGCCAGCGGCTTCCTCCTCCATTTCCTCCGACGCTTTTTTTGTGCGCGTCTGGCGCGCGGGCGTCGAGGTCATTGTTGTCTTGAAGCGACGCTTTGGCAATGAGCCAACATGATGGATCTGAAGTTTCTGCCGTTTGACGGTGTCAGCGCAGCCGCTCACGGACGGAAGGCCGCATCGCACCGCTATCGCGTTCGCTTCGTTACGCCGTTCCTGGCTTTGCGTGACAACTGGGTCATCCAGCGGGCAGTGGAAGCAAAGCGCCACATCACGACTGATGCTAAGTCCGTAAAAGAGGTGCGAAACTTCGTAGGAGTAGGTCTTCCGAGTGACGAGCAGGAGATATTTGTCACACCGCCTCTCGTTCTCGAACGTAGCGCGAGCGCTACCGAGGAAGGATCAGCCGAATCCGGCATCCTTCACCCTTCACTGACTGAAACACGCTTGAAAATCGGGCCTGTGTAGACTAAGTTACATGGACTAAGTCATGAGGTCTGCAATGCACACCGTCAATATTCACGAGGCCAAGACGCATCTGTCTCGTCTTGTCGACAGGGCGGCCAAAGGCGAATCCTTCATTATCGCCAAATCCGGCAAGCCGATGGTCAAGGTCGTTGCCATAGACGCACCTGCGGCCGGCGAAATGCGTCGGGTGGGGTTTATGGCCGGGCAGTTTTCAGTTCCGGACGATTTTGATCGCATGGCCGATGACGAAATCGAGAAGCTGTTTGGCGGTGATTGATGAAACTTCTTCTCGATACCCATCTTCTGCTCTGGGCGGCGGGCGAGCCCGAAAAGCTCCCGCCCGCAGCCCTTGCTGAGATCGAGAATGCCGATAACCACTTGACGTTCAGCGCCGCAAGTCTCTGGGAGATTGCAATTAAACGCGGTCTGGGCCGCCTCGACTTTAAGGTCGATGCGCGTCTTTTACGCCGGGGCCTGATCGACAATGGCTATTATGAGCTGCCAATCACCGGCGAGCATGCCATTGCAGTGGAGGGGCTTCCACCCATCCACAAGGATCCCTTCGATCGGATCCTGATTGCTCAATCGATTGTGGAAGGCATTACTTTGCTGACCGTCGACGATCTGGTCGCGCAGTATCCTGCGCCCGTCCATTGTCTCTGATCAAGCTGGACCCCAAGCCCCTCGGTAGGGTAGTCAGCTATCGCTTCAGACCACTCATGAACGCCTTCACTCGAGCAGAGTCGACTTGGTTCCACCAGACGCCGTCGTACTTCAGCGCGCTGGCGATGATGACCCCGTCGACAATGGCGAGGATATCATTGGCGTTGTCCGCCGTGACCCCGCTGCCGACCAGCGTCGGCAGGCCGGCAGCCTGCTTGATCATACTTATATAGCCCAAATCCGCGGCGTGGCCGGTGCGCTGGCCGGTGGCGATGATGGCATCGGCATCGAAGAAGACCAGATCCTTGACCAGTTCCTCCACCGGGCGGTCGGCAACGATGGCGTGTGCGCCGTGCTTGACATGGGCATCGGCAAAAATGCGGATGCCGTTGGCGCGCAGCCTGGCGCGGTAGCGCGCCGCGCGGCCAGACTCGCCTTCGACAAAACCCTCATTGGCGACATAGGCGTTCGCCCATTGGTTGACGCGGACGAAACCGGCGCCGGCAGCGCTGGCGATCGCCAAGGCCGGGATCGCGGCATTGGCCAGCACATTGATGCCGATCGGCCTGCCGAGCTCGCGGCGGATGCGGTCGGAGACGACCGCCATATAGGCCGCCGTCTCCGGCCCGATATCGTCAGGCTTGGCGAAGGGGATATCGCCATGGTTCTCGACGATGACGCCGTCGCAGCCGCCGTCGAGATAGGCTTTGGCGTCATCGAGCCCGCGCTGGTAGATCACTTCCACGGCCTCGCCGTCATAGCGCGGCGCGCCGGGCAGCGGCGCCAGGTGAACGACGCCGATCACCACCTTGGTGCGGCCGAAAAGGTCTAGAAGCGCGTCGCCGCTGGATTGGCTGATCTGGGTCATGAGAGCTCCATTTGATCGATGAGCGCCGCCATCTCGGAAGCGGAAGGACAGGACGCCAGCGTGCCCGGCCGTGTCACGGCGATTGCGGCGGCGGCTAGCGCCAGCTCCAGCGCCGAGATGACCGGCATGCCCCTGGCAAGCCCACCGGCCAGACAGCCGCAGAACACATCGCCCGCGCCGCTGGTGTCGAGCGCTTCGACCTGTGGCGCCGGCAAGCGAAGCGGTTCCGTCCGGTCCGTGCCAAGCACGAGACAGCCTGCGGCACCGAGCGTGATGACGACGACGCCTGCGCCTTTGGCCACTAGCGCGCCGGCCGCTGCTGTCATGTCATTCCGGCCGGTCAGGGTTTTCGCCTCGGATTGGTTGACCACCAAAACCTCCGCCAGGCCGAGATCGGGAACAGACGCCGCATTGATCGGGCTGGCGTTGAGAACGGTGCGCGCACCGTTTCCCTTTGCCGCTCTGAGGCAGGCATTGGTCACGGCAGTCTGCAAATTTCCCTGGCAGACGAGGGTGTCGCCGGGGGCGATCCAGCGGACAAGTGCTGTCTGCGTCACCGGATCGAAGGCTTCGCTGCAGGCGACACCGCTGACGATGAAATTCTCTCCGCTTTTATCGACGACGATGGTCGAGCGGTCGCTCGGCAGCTCGAATTCGCTCACCTCAAGGTCTGACAGCTCGCTGTCGAGGCGGCTCCTGATCCACGCGCCAGCGGGGTCCTTGCCGAGCGCCGTCCAGAACGTCACCTCTGCACCAGTCCGTGCTGCTGCGACTGCCTGGTTGGCGCCCTTGCCGCCGAGCCCGTCGGCATAACTCACGGCATTCAAGGTCTCGCCGGCGGCAGGGAAGCGGCCGACGCGAAACACGGTATCGACGCAGGCATTGCCGACGACGTGGACATGCATGGCTCAGCTCTCACCGGTCGCCCAGCCCAGCATCTGTTCGAACAGGGTCTTGTAGCCGCGCCAGGCGATGAATTGCGGCGGAAGCCAATGCGGCCCGACATCGGATGTCCAGGCAACGGTGCGGCCCTTGCCGTAATGGCCGGTGACAAGCAGCGGCAGCGAACCATAGTCCGACGACACGCTGGCCAGGACCTCGGCCCCATCCTTCAGCGTCACCTCGTTGAAGCCGAGCAGGATCGGCCAGTCCGAGCCGAGACCCCTGAGGATGGGATGGCTCGACCCTGGTTTCGGCACGGGCGCAAAACCTTCGGGAACCTCGACGCGGTCGTCGTAGGCCAGGCAATTCACCGGCAGCACGTCCTCGACCGGGGTCTTGCGGTAGCGCGCGCCGCCATTGATGCCCTGGAAGCTGTAGTAACCGCCGAACATCAAGAGACCGCCGCCGCCGCTGACGTAATCGCGCAGCAGGCGCAGGCGGTTCGGCGTCGGTTTGGAGTGGACCCAGGTGTCGGGATGCAGCAGCAATGTGTTGGCGCCGATGTCGGAGAGCACGACCGCGTCATAGGCCGACAGCGCCTCCATCGTCTGTGGAAAGCCGCGCTGCGCCTCATGCGCCGGCATGAAGGTGATGTCGAAGTCGGTCGCCTTCAGCGCGCCCAGCAACTCGTCCGCGCCGGTGTGGTAGGTAACGGTCGGAAACTGATCGAAACCCTTGATATGGGTCGCCGTCGAAACCCAGGATTCGCCGGCAAGCAGGATTTTCTTCGTGGACATTTGAACTCCCGTCGTAACTCGAGGCCATTCAGAGCCGCGCGAATACGCTTTTCGGATTGGCGATCAGCATGCGGTCGATAGCTGCCTGCTCGACGCTGTGGCGTTTCAGGCGCGGTATGAAATGCTTCAGGATATAGCCATAGCCGAAGCCGCCGAAGCGCGTCAGCATGATCTTGAGGAAGACATCCTGCGACAACAGCAGGCGGTCGCCGAAGCCTGCCTCGACAAGGGCGGCGATGGCGCGTGCATTCTCCTCGTCGGAGGGCGATTGCGCGTCCTGGTCGGCATAATAATAGTCCATGCCGATCATGTCGTATTCGAGGAACGCGCCGCGCCGGGCGAGGCTTTTCTGGTAATCGGGATCGTCGTGGCTCGGGTTCATGTGGCAGAGCACCGTATGGCGAAGATCGGCGCCTTCGGCCTCGACGATATCGAGCACCTCGTGCGCCAGCCGCTCCCAGCCAGGCAGATGGATCGACAGCGGCACGCCGGTGATGCGCGAGGCACGCGCCGAAGCGCGCAGCGACTTGCGTTCCTCGGCGGTGAAATCCTTGCTGACGCCGATCTCGCCGATCAGCCCGGCCATGATCGGCGGCTGCGTCTCGCCGCCGCCGACGTCGTTGACGATGAACTCGGTCACCGCGTCCACATCCATCGCCTTCAGCCATTCGGGATGGGTGTGCTCGAGATAGAAGCCGGTGCCCATGACGATCTTCAGGCCGGACATGCGGCTGATGCGGGCGAGCTTTTCGGGGTCGCGGCCGATGCCGATATTGGTGGCATCGACGACGGTGTGGCCGCCCAGCGCGCGATAGCGCTGCAGCTCCGACAGCGCCAGGTCGGCGTCGTCGAGCGAGACGTTGTCGCGGTTGACGTAAGGGTTCATGCGCAACTCGCCGATGATCTCGATGTTCACCGGCTGCTCGGCGATCGCCATGTCATCGGGATGGCAGGGACACTTCCAGCTGCGCGCTCCATCGAGCAAGATGTGCTCGTGCATCAGCGTGATGCCCATCTCCTCGACCGGAACCGGGCCGAGCACGGTCATCACATGGCCGGTTTCGAGCCCGATTGGCAGCCGCTGCCTGGGTACCGCGTCATCGAACAGATCGCTCATCGGGTCAACGGCTCCGCACGGCGCCGCGAAACAGGCGGAAGTTCAGCCAGATGGCAATCAGGATGATCGTTCCGGTGACAATCGGCGTCAGGAAAGGCGACAGATGCGCCAGGATCAGGCCGTTGCCGATGACGGCCACGGTCAGCGCGCCGAGCACCGTGCCGATGATCGTTCCGCGGCCGCCGAATAGGCTGGTACCGCCGAGCACGACGGCGGCGATGACTTCCAGCTCGAAACCCTGTCCGGCATTCGAAGATCCCGATCCAAGCCGGGCAGCAATGATGATCCCGGCGAGGGCTGCCGCGGTGGCGGAAATCACATAGACGAAGAGCGTCGTCTGCCGCGTGTTGACGCCGGCACGCCGCACCGCCTCGGCGTTGGCGCCGATACCCGTGACATAGCGGCCGAATGGCGTCTCGTTGAAGGCGAGATAGGCGATGGCCAGAATCGCCAGCGCGATCAGCGCCGGCACCGGCACGCCAAGGAACCACGCGCGTCCCAGCACGGTGAAAGCACTTCCGGGCTCGATCGGGATGGAATAGCCGCCGGTGATCAGCAGCGCCACGCCACGGATCACCGAAAGCCCGGCAAGCGTGACGATGAAGGACGGGATGCCCTCATAGGCGACGAAATAGCCCTGCACCGCGCCGAGCAGGGCACCGAGCGCCAGCATGGCGAGGATGACAACTGGCCAGGGCAGGCCGAACTGCAAGAGCGTCGCCGACAGCGTCGCCACCAGCGCCAGCACCGAGCCGACGGAAAGATCGATGCCGCCAGTGGTGATGACGAAAGTCATTGCCGCGGCGACGATCAGCAGCGGCGCCGACTGCCGCAGGATGTTCAACAGATTGGGCGATGTCAAAAACGCGTCGGTCGCAACCGAGAAGATGATGCAGACGACCAGAAAGAACAGCGCGATCGAGACGACACTGCCATTGGCGATCAGCACATCGCGCCAGGTGCCCTTGTGCACCCGTGGGGGCTGGGCGGCATGGATCGCGTCGCTCATGCCGGCGCCCCACCGCGATAGCCATTGGTGGCGGAACGCGCACTGAACTTGCGGCCGACGATCAGATTGACCACGTCTTCGATATTGGTCTCGCCGATCAGCCGCTCGGCGACATTGCGCCCTTCATACATGACCTGGATGCGATCGCAGACGAGGAACAGATCCTGCAGCCGATGGGTGATCAAAATAACGCTGACACCGCGCGCACTGACCGCCCGGATCAGTTCGAGCACCGCCTCGACTTCGGCCACGGCAAGCGCTGCCGTCGGCTCGTCCATGATCAGCACGGCCGGCTCGAACGAGGCGGCGCGGCCGATCGCGATCGACTGGCGCTGCCCGCCAGAGAGGTTTTCGACCTTGAGCCGCGTGTCGGCAATGACGATGCCGAGCCGATCGAGCATCCGGCGCGTCTCGTCATGCATGCGCTTCTTGTCGAGAAAGGAAATACCGGCGATGCGGCGGCGCGGCTCGCGGCCGAGAAACAGATTGCCGGCGACATCGACCGTGTCGCAAAGCGACAGGTCTTGGTAGACCATCTCGACGCGCGCCGCACGTGCGTCCGCCGGCGAGCTGAAGATCACCGGCTTGCCGTCGATCTCGATGGTGCCCGCGTCGGGAACCACAGCCCCCGACAGCACCTTGCTCAATGTCGACTTGCCGGCGCCATTGTCGCCGACGAGCCCCAGCACCTCGCCCGGCTTCAGCGTCAGCGACACGTCATCGAGCGTCTGGATAGCGTTGTAGCGCTTTGAGATGCCGCTCATCCGCACCCGATAGGTCTGGCAACTGCTCATCTGGGATTCCACGCGATTGCAAGGGATCCGCGGCGCAGCCTCAGGCGGCGCCGCGGGTCGGCCGCCGACGCAGTTTACTTGAACATCGCGCGGTATTGGTCGACATTCTTCTTGGTCACGATCGTCACCGGGATATTGATGATCGGATCGATTTTCTCGCCCTTCTTGAGTTTGCCCAGCGCTTCGACCGCGGCCTTGCCTTCGCCGGCCGGATCCTGCTGCACGACCGCCACCACCCAGCCGTCGTCGATGCCCTGAACGGCCTGCTTGGTCAGATCCCAGCCGAACACCTTGACGTCGCCGGTGCGGCCCTGGCTGGTCACGGCCGAAACTGCGCCGAGCAAGGCCGGCTCGCCGGTCGCATAGAGCGAGTTCATGTCCGGATTGGCGGTCATCAGGTTTTCCGAAGCGCTCAACGCGGTCTCCTGAACGTTCTGGCCGTCGACCGTGTCGAGGAAGGTGACGGCCTGGCCGCTTTCGGTCACCGCCTTCTTGAAGCCGTCGAGCCGCTGGTTCTGGATGAATGAGTTGAGTGCGCCGACGATACCGATCTTGGCCTTGCCGCCCATCTCCGTCTTCACATAGTCGGCGTAGAATTTGCCGATGTCCTCGCCGGCCTTGGTGTTGTCGACGCCGATGAATGAAATATTGTCGCCGTCGGGGATCTGCGCGTCGATGGCTATGACGGGAATGCCCGCTGCCTTGGCCGCGGTGATCGCAGGCTTGACGCCGTTAACGTCGATGGCGACCAGAATGATGCCGTCGACTTTCTGCGTGATGTAGTTCTCGATCGCGTCGTTCTGCGCGCTCGGCACATTGTTGGCGTTGAAAATGACCAGCTTGGCGCCGGCGGCGTCGGCTGCCTTTTGCGCGCCCTCGTTGATCTGGTTGAAGAACAGGGCTTGCTGGTTGATGTTGACGAGAGCGAACGTATCGGCAAGCGCCGATCCCATGGCTGCCGAGCCCATGGCAATGGCGGCGGCACAGCCGGCGAGAAGTTTGAACAGACGCATTTCGGTTCCCCTTGCTTGCGGACCAGAGCTCGGCTGGTCCCGTTGGTGCTACAGGCACGAGGCAAACATTCAAGAGACTTGAATATTTGTCAATCCAAATGAACGCAGAGCGTTGCTCAGAAAGTCGCCGGCGTGTTGACCCAGAAAATGCTGGCGCGTTCCTCGCCGATGTTGCGGTAATGATGCGGCAGCTCCGACCTGAACACGAAGGCATCACCCGTGGCGAGAGCATGGCTCTTGCCGTCGACGATCAACTCGATCCGGCCGGCGAGCACATAGCCGACTTCCTCGCCGGCGTGCTGGATCGGGCCTTCGCTCGAGCCCTCTGCCTCAATGTGATGGATGTTGCACTGTAAGAGGTGGCCAGGCGAATACGGAATGATGCGTTCGAGCGAAATTCCTTCGCCACGCCGTAGCGCGTCGAGCGCAATCAAAGGCCTTGCGCCCGACCGGAATACGATCGCCTCGTCGTCATCGACTTGTTCGAACATCCAGCCGATGTTGGTATCGAGAACCTCGACCAGACGGTGAAGCATGGGCAGGGACGGCGAAGCCTTGCCGTTCTCGATCTTGGACAGCAGGCTTTCCGAGCAATTCGCAGCCGCGGCCAGCGTCCTCAGCGTCATGCCGCGTGTCTGGCGGGCGAGGCGCAGCCGAGTTCCAAGTCTCGCGGCATTTACGGTGGCGTCCATTTCTGACTCTGGCCGCCGTCGATCGATTTTGTTCATCTGTTCGCCAACCATCCAAGGGTCAAGGGCAACTATCGCGCGAGCAAAAGACCTCGGCCGACGATTTGCAAGTGCTGATGCGTCAAATTCGAGACTGCAGCCGCAGCTACCGGATCCGGCGAATGCTGCTCCCGTATGGACCGTGCTGATGATCCCGCGCCAGTCATCCCTGTCGTTTGGCTGCCCATTGGGGCCGAAACCGTCACCGCGTTGCGTCATCTGGCGAGTGGACCGGGAACGACAATGCGGGCAAGGCGGGCCACGCAGCCAATCTACACAACCACGGCCGTGCCGACACGATAAAATCTGGACTGTGACCGAATTTGCAGAGCGCGCCCAGAAGTCACCCGCGGCATCGCCCTATGGGGTAACGCCCAGGGTGTCGCAGGCTCTCGGTGGCCGCGACGTATTCAATGAAATCCCTGGGGCAGTCGCGCACCGCCTGAGCTTTGACAATTTGAAGAAAGTCCAACAGAATTAATGGGCCAGCATCTTGCGGATGTGAGTTGCGGAAGCGACGCGCGGTTAATGTTTTAGAAGTATAGACACATCGACACGAGGTGCGAAGAAGCAACGCCAATACAGCTGGTTGGTTACAACATATTTATTTTCGCAGATATGGTATTGGCCGTCCGGGGATTCCTGTACACGGTCCCGTGGGATGATGAAATTATGCGGCAAATAGGTGTACCCACCGTCTCCCCTGGACCGCACCGAAGACCGAGGTACGGCGCGGCAATCTGAACCGCCGCAGCACTTGAATTTGGTCTGTGGGTCAATCTTATCCTCGTACCAATCATGGGCGTTAGCGGCTGTTGCGGCGGCGATACACATTGCCGTGAAGATGAGCCTTCGCATGGCATCCCTCAAGTATCTGGCAGGCGCTGCTCGTTGGGGTTCCATGTATATTAGCGTTCCATTGAAAATACCATTGGCTTCCGAACGACTTAACGCAGCTCCAGCAAGCGACGGTCGCAACGGAAGACCGTATTGGGCCACGTCAGGACGACACTTGTGCCGGACAAAGGTCTGCTCGTGTCGCTCCGGGTTTGAAAGCCGACCATCTGCTCTGCGCCTCAACGCAGCCGTTGAGGTCAGATTTGCCAGATTTGGAAGCGAACATAGCGGGCAACCACACTGGGAGTCGCGGTTGCGCCAGCAACGGATGTCGCGGTCCCCAACTGTCGCACTTCCGAACGGCTGCCTACGCTATTCGAGCCCCGCCCGTCGCAAGCCCTCGATATACCTAGCGCGGTCTTCAACCCGGATCATTGGATAATATTTCTCAACCCAGGCGAGGCTGACGTCCGGCTGCAAGCGTCTGCATTCGGCGAGGCCTTGCTGGGCTAACTCCAGATCGCCCGCGAGGCCCGCGGCGGCGGTGAGCGTGCGCCAAGCGGTGCCGAAATTCGACCGCAATTGGACGGCTCGGCGTTCCGCGGTTGCGGCTTCGATGTACCGGCCGGCCACAAAATGACAAAGCCCTTCGATCGAAAGATTGGCGGCCTGGGTGTGATCGCGCGGGCTCAGTCGTGTTGCGATCTCAAGCTGACGGTGACCTTCCTCCGCTAACCCGGCATAGCCGTAGGCGCAGCCAAGGATCATCCGCGCAAAGGCGAAATTCGGATTGCGCTGCAGCGCTTCGTTCAACTCCTCGACGGCAGGCCCAAATCGTCGCGAAAACACATAGACGTACCCAGCCGCGATATGGGCCCAGGGGTCGTCGGGATCGAGGTCGATCGCACGTTGGGCGAGAACGAGACCATCGGAGATGCCTCTCTCAAAATCCATGTTGCCGAGGACGACGCGGGTGGCGAAAGCCCACGCTAGAAGGCTCCGTGCGCGCGCATAACTCGGATCGAGCTTAATCGCCCGATTCAGAAGATTGACCCCATCGTCTTCGTTCTGGGCAACCCAGGTCCAGATATGGGGCATTGCCCGAACGACGCAGCCCCAGGCATCGAGGCTTTCGGGCGGCTTGCTTTGGAGACGAAGGCCTTCGGCAGCATAAAGCTGCGGCTCGATAGCTGCAACGACGCTTGCCGTAATCTCATCCTGCACTGAAAAGATGTCAGCGATGGGACGATCGTAGCGCTCTGCCCAGATGTGATTGCTGCTGGTCGCGTCGATGAGCTGCCCAGTCACCCGCAGCCGCTCGCCTGCTTTGCGGACGCTGCCTTCGAGTACATACCGGACGCCTAGCTCGCGCGCGACCTGCCGGATGTTCGGCACTTTGCCTTTGTAGGCGAAGGTCGAATTTCGGGCGATGACAAAGAAGCCCCGGAGCTTTGACAAGCCGGTTATTATGTCTTCGGCTATTCCGTCGCCGAAATATTCCTGCTCCGGATCACCGCTCATATTCTGAAATGGCAGGACCGCGATCGACGGCTTATCGGGCGACGTCGGATGCGCAGCCGCGCCAAATGGGGCGGGTTGCTCGACCAGCAGCCGAAAGGCGCGGACTGGACGTGCGATGTTCTTGAGCGCCTGTTCACCCATATCCACGAAGGTGAGGTCGATTTTTCCGGCGGCATCCTCCTGTACGCGTGCTGACACGCAAATCCCACCCGGCTCGGCAATGCCTTCCAGCCGCGCGGCGATGTTCACGCCCTCACCGAAAATGTCGCCGTCCTGCTCTACGATGTCGCCCACGTTGATGCCAATTCGGAAACCTATGCGCCGATCCTCGGCCACGCCGGAGTTCCGTTTGGCCATGTCGGTCTGCACTTCGACCGCACATCGTACTGCGTCGATGACGCTCGCAAACTCCACCAGCAGCCCGTCACCGATGTTTTTGACAATGCGGCCGCGGTTGCGGATGATGCTCGGATCGACGACGTCACGGCGGTGCGCGGTCAGTCGGGCCAGCGTCCCCTCTTCGTCGATCCCCATGAGGCGGCTGTAGCCGGCCACGTCGGCGACGAGGATCGCCGAAAGCCTTCGTTCGATCCGATCCATTGCTAAGGCCTTCAACCGCGCTCGAATTGGTCTGATCATACGCCGACACGACGTTCTCCGCGAGTGCTACACGGCGGGCTGCGGGAATGTCTGGAATGGGTCACGTGACGACAACCCTCGCACCGTCCTTAAGGTCCGCTATTTTAGATCGAGACGCGAAGCTGACGATCTACGTTCGGCCCAAGGCTGCCCAGGTTGCCCAGACGGCAATGCGCCAATTGGAAACCTTCATCTCCCATCCCTTCGAATGGCAGCAAAGCGCCTAATTCGCGACGTTCAGATTGCGATCGGCCGGGCCTGAAAGCTGCCCTGCGCTGCGGGCCGTCGGGCAATACAACATAGAGACGTTAGCGAAGCTATGGACCCATAAGTCCCACCGGGCCAAGCGTCAGCTCAGATGAGCTTGATCTTGACCTCAATGTTGCCGCGTGTCGCTTTCGAGTATGCACAAATCTTATGTGCTTCGCCGACCAGGGCTTTGGCGGCATTGCACTCCACACCGGACAGCCTGACGTTGAGCCGAGTGCTGAGAAAGTAGCCGTCGTCCCCGAAGTTCAGATCGACCGAGGCATCGATGCTCACTCCCGACGGCAGCGCGATTTTTCGGTCGTGGGCTACAGTTGCGATCGCGCTTGCGAAGCTGGCCGACCAGCCGGCCGCGATGAGTTGCTCAGGGTTGGTGCCGATGCGCGCCGATCCGGGCATCGAAAGCCAGATGTCCAGAAGGCCGTCGGAACTGCGCGAGGCGCCATTTTCGCGGCCGCCCGTGGTTGCGGTCCTAGCCGTGTAAACAACTCTTGCGATCCGACTCATGGGCAATTTTTTGGTAGTTGCGGTACCTGCCGCAGGGATGGCGCTGCGAACGCAATCACGCGTCGACCTCGACAACGGCATCGGCAAAGGCCTGCGGCGCTTCCTGGGGCAGATTGTGCCCGATGCCGCCCGTGACGACCCGGTGCGCATATTTGCCGGGGAACATCTTGGCATAGGCGCTGGCGTCCGGATGTGGAGCGCCATTAGCGTCGCCCTCGAGCGTGATCGTAGGCACGCTGATGACCGGTGCCTGTGCGAGGCGCTCCTCGAACGCGTCGTATTGCTGCTCGCCGGCGGCGAGTCCGAGCCGCCAGCGATAATTGTGGACCACAATGGCCACGTGATCGGGATTGTCGAAGGCCGCGGCGCTGCGCTCGAATGTGGCATCGTCGAAATTCCACTGCGGCGACGCGAGTTGCCAGATCAGCCTGGCGAAATCTCGTGTGTATTTCTCGTAGCCAGCGCGGCCGCGATCGGTGGCGAAGTAATATTGATACCACCATTGCAGCTCGGTCTTGGGTGGCAGCGGCAGCTTGCCGGCTTGCTGGTTGCCGATGAGGTAGCCGCTCACCGAGACCATCGCCTTGCAGCGTTCAGGCCATAGTGCGGCAATGATGTTCGCGGTGCGGGCGCCCCAGTCGCAGCCGCCAATCGTCGCCTTTTCAATGCCCAGTGCGTCCATCAGGGCGACAATGTCGGCGGCGATAGCAGACTGCTGACCATTGCGCATCGTATCTTCCGACAGGAACCGCGTCGTGCCGTATCCGCGCAGGTAAGGCACGATCACGCGGCGGCCTTTCGCTGCCAGCAGAGGAGCGACATCGGCATAGGTGTGGATGTCATACGGCCAGCCATGTAGCAGGATGACGGGCGGGCCGTCGGTCCGTCCAAGTTCCGCATAGCCGACGCTCAGCGCGCCGGCCTCGATCCGCTTCAAGGGCCCAAAGGACGCCGCAGGCTCTCCAGTCGTCTGTTGCGCTTGTGCCGGGCCGATCAGGCCGAACTGAGTGGCGGCGACAGCCATCGCGGCGGCGCCAAAGAACCGACGGCGATCTTGGTCAATCTCATCCGGGATATTGAGCGAATGCATTTGGGAACCTCTATCCTTGCGCGGGCGATCAGCCGAACGTGAATGCAAAGGCCTCCACGCCTGAGTCGAGAAACTCGATCTCGAACTGGCGATCGACGATGGGTTTCGATTGTCGGATCAGTTGGTACAGGCGCTGCTCTGTCACTGCGCCTTCGCCCATTTCATTAACGTCGATGCCGTGAGCCGTGCCTGGCGGCTGCCCGTCGATCAGCACGCGAAATCTCACGGACGTTCCCGGCGCTGCCGGACCCATGACCAGATGAAGGTCGCGCGCGTGAAAACGGTACGCGATGCGGCCATCGGACTTGTCCAGTACGGCGGTTTCTTTCCTTACCGTCCAACTGCCGGACAGCCCCCACTCATTCAGGCGTAGTCGCGCCGGCACGTTGTAGATGTGCGGCGCGTCGAAGACCGCTTCACCGCTGGAGGCAAAATTCTGAGTGCGTTCGTAGCCGAGATAATTTTCTGGAGACTTGAGGGTCTCCCAATCGGCCGCGGCTTCGATACCGCGGGCATCCACCGACACAAGCTCACGGTCGAATCCGCTGGCGCCAGTCTCAGTCAGCAATTCCTGGATGACCATTTCCGACTGTTGGTATGAGCCCTCGCCAAAGTGGTGATACCGGACGCGTCCCCGCGAATCGACGACATAGAGTGCCGGCCAATACTGGTTGCTGAAGGCCCGCCAAATGAGATGGTCGTTGTCGACAGCGATCGGATAATCGATCCGCAGGTCTTTCGCCGCCCGGCGCACGTTGTTCAGGTCTTTTTCGAATGCGAACTCCGGCGCGTGGATTCCGATCACCACCAAACCATGCTTCCGGTATTTCTCGTCCCAAGCCTTAACGTAGGGAAGCGTGCGCAGCCAGTTGATGCAGGTGTAGGTCCAGAAATCGATGAGGACGACCTTGCCATGCAAAGCCGACGCCGTCAGCGGCGGTGAATTTATCCACTCGTGCGCCGCTTCGAGCGAAGCAAGCTCCGATTTTTCCTCAAGCCGGTAGGCAGAGAGTTCGTGAAGAAACGGAACCCGCATTGGTCTGGAGATTATGGACTGCGCCATATTCGTGCCCTCTAGAAAACCGGCAATCGGAGCCCCACTTGCCATTGCGAGCGCGACGGCGAACAGCAGCTTGGTTACTTTCATCAACGACGCCTTTTGGTTCGATCGATGTCGTCGCGCGAACGGTTCGAATGCGCACTGCGAGCCCAACCCTTCACAGCGGAAGCTCGTTGCCAGCCTGCTCAGCCACCATGTATTCCGCGTACCAGTCCGGCCAGTTCTCATCGCGCCGACCGCCGTTGCGCTTCTCGTGCTCGCCGTGGGCCTCCGAGGCGCGTCGCAGCGCGGAAGCAAGATCCGCCCCGGAAGCGTAGGTCGTGGTGCCGGAGTCGAGGCGACCGGGAAAGCGGGTGGTGATTTCCTGAAGCAACCATTCGTTGCCGTCCGGATCTTTGAACGTAGCGAATGAAGAGTAGCTCCGTCGCTCGGGATCGCGGCCTTTCACCGTTGGCTTGCCGGGGCCTTCGCGATGAAACGCCTCGCTGACCTCGACGCCGCGGCCGATAAGCTCGGCGCGAGCCGATTCAATGTCCGAAACGACAAGATAAAGTCCGCTTGCAGAGCCGGGCGCGACCGTCGTGATCCCGATGCCGAAGTGTATCGAGGCGGGCGAGCCGGGAGGTGTGAACTGTATCCCGCGGAACGTGTCTCCAACGATAAAGTCAGCGTCGAGTCTCCAGCCCAGGCCTTCGTAGAATTGCTTAGAGCGCTCTACATTCGAGACGGGAATGACAACAACTTCGAGCTTCATGTCGAGGGATCGCGGCCGTTGTGTCTCAACTGCGGTCTTGCTGAGGGTCCTAGTGATGTCCATATCTACCTCCTGCGTTAAGTTGCGTGAGAAGCTCGTCTCGCGTGCGGCTCGGGACAGAAGCTCGCTCCGCTCGTTTCAGATACATTGTCGGAGCGGCCAGAACTCCATCATTAAGGCGTAGGACGTATTGACACCCTGGCACCACGCAGAGTGTGTCGAATGCCGCGTGCTCTAGCCAGGTAGGCGCCGGCGACGCCGTCCGTTCATTCGAAGTACTCATGGCGGGAGCGGTTGGCCGGCGTGCTCCGCCGCTATGTACTCGGCGTACCAGTCCGGCCAGTTCTCATCACGCTGGCCGCCTGCCCGTTGCTCGTGCTCGCCATGAGCCACAGATGCACGCCGAAGCGCGGCTGCGAGCTCGGCCGACGAGACAAAGGTCGCGCCGCCAGCGTCGACGCGGCCTGGCGCTCGCGCAGTGACCTCCTGCAAGAGCCAGTTGTTTCCGGCCGGATCGCTGAAGGAAGCCCACGAGGAGTAGCTGCGTCTTTCCGGATCGGGCCCTCTGACGCGCCCTTTTTCACCGGCATAATGGTACACTTCGCTTACGTCGACCCCACGATCGGCGAGTTCGGCGCGTGCTGCCTCGATGTCGGACACGACGAGTTCACCAGCAGTTTCGAGGATGTCGAGCTCGATACGAGCATAAGGACCCGGTGCAACGCCTGAGCCGAAGACAACCGAACACTGGGAGCCAGGAGGCGTAAACTGGACGATATGAAATTCGTCGCCCATGAGGTCGGCGTCCAGCCGCCAACCCAAGCCTGCATAGAACAGCTTGGCGCGGTCGACATCGGAAACTGGAATGACTACGACCTCCAGCTTCATATCGTGGGATCTCGGTTTTTGCGTCTCGCCTGCGGTGTTGCTGCGGGTAGTGGCAATCGTCATGTCTGCCTCCTCCGTTGAGTTTGATGGAAATGCTTCTTGTGCCCTCCGGTCAGCTCAGTTTCTTTGCCGCAGCGACCTGAAGGCAGCGCGCAACTCGGTGGAGAAGAGCTCCGGCTGCTCCCACGCGGCGAAGTGGCCGCCTTTGTCGACCTCATGGAAGTAGATCAGGTTGGGATAGGCGCGCCGGGCCCACGTCTCGGGGGCCTGATAGCCTTCCCCCGGAAAGACCGTGATGGCGACCGGCAGCGAGACTTCGTTGGTCTTTTCCGGGTCGGCAAAAACGGGACTGCGCCCGCCGCCGTACTCCCAGTAAATTCGCCCGGACGAGGTGGCGGTGTTCGTCAACCAGTACAGAGTTATGTCGTCCAGCACCTCGTCCGGCGACTTTTCAGGGTCGCTATCGTCGTAGGCCCAGCCTGAAAAGCCCGGATGCCCGAGCATCCACGCTGCGAGCCCCGCAGGGGAGTCATTGATGGCATAGCCTATCGTCTGCGGTCGGGTGCCCATCATCGTGGCGTAGGATCTGTTCCCCATCTTGGCGGACGCGCTGAGCGCGTCGAATGCCGTGCGCTCCTTACCCGTCAGGCCTGCCGGCACTGGTCCGCCGGTGGCGAGCACAGCAGCTATCTCAGGTGGTACGACAGCCGGCAGGTTGACATGGATGCCAAGAAGTCCTGCAGGGGCCAGGCGGCCCATCGCATTCGAAACGGGGGAGCCCCAGTCGCCGCCTTGGGCGACGTATTCTGTGTAGCCCAGGCGCTTCATCAGCTCTGCCCAGGCTCGCGCAATGCGCTCGGTATCCCAGCCGGTCTCAGTCGGCTTGCCGGAGAAGCCGAAACCCGGCAACGACGGCAGTACGAGGTCGAACGCGTCCTCAGGGCTGCCGCCATGCGCGGTGGGATCGGTGAGCGGGCCGACCGTTTTGAGCAATTCCAGCACCGAACCAGGCCAGCCATGCGTCATGATCAGCGGCAGGGCATGGGGATGTTTCGAGCGAACGTGGATGAAGTAAATGTCCACGCCGTCGATCGTGGTCATGAACTGAGGCAGGTAATTCAGCTTCGCTTCCGCTGTCCGCCAGTCGTAGGCCGTGCCCCAATACTCGACGAGCGGCCTGATCCTCGCCAGCTGAATGCCCTGCGACTGGCCACCGACGGTCTCCCGGTCGGGCCACCGTGTTTCTGCAATACGACCGCGAAGATCGTCGAGCGCCGTTTGCGCAACCTGAATTTTGAAGGGCCGGATCGAGCGATCCTCGACCGAATTTGCGAAGGCCGGCGCGGAGAGGGTGCAAAGCCCCAACGCCAGCGCAGCCGCCATTTGGTGGAAACTCATGGCTGCACCTTCTTGTCCCGAGTGTGGAACGTCATTGTTTGTTTGGTGAAGACATTGCCTTCGGGGTCCACCACCTCGATTAGGACCTTGTGCTGGCCGCCGGGCATGCCCACCAAGATGATGGTGTTGCTCTGACCGTAATCCGCCCACGCCCAAGGCAGGTCGTCGACGGTGACGTGCAGATGCCCGAGACGCGGAGACACGTTACTTGGGGCCGATCCACCCACAGGCAGGATGCGCAGATTCTCCACCCGGTACGGGATGAACACGACGCCGCCGGCCAACGGACCCGGAAGCGGCGGCTCCACGATCAGCTTGGGTGCGGGTTCGTTGTCGATGGGAACGACCGTGCTCTGGGCAAACGAGCCCGTGGCGACCACGGTGCAAGCCGCGAGTGCGGCGAGCGTCTTAATGAGGGGGTTCATTGCAGTCGCTCCCTTCGGAGGTTTCGCTACGCAGCTATCGCTGAGCGGAAGATGACGCGCGTCCGGCGCGCCATCCCCCGCCAACAGGTCATGTCTGCAACGTCTTGAATGTTGCGCGCACCTCATCGGTGAAGATCTTCGGCTGTTCCCAGGCCGCGAAATGGCAGCCCTTGTCCGTGCGGCCGTAATGCAGGAGCTTCGGGAACGCGCGTTCAGTCCAGCTCTTTGGCGCTGTGTAGATTTCGCTGGGGTTCGCAGTGGCGCCGACAGGAATTGTGATGCCCTTGGCGTCGAAGAAGCCGGCCTTCGCCGTTTGCGCGTGTTCCCAATAGAGACGTGCCGACGACATCGCCGTGTTCGTCAGCCAGTAGAACGTGATGTTGTCGAGGATGTCGTCGCGGGTAAGGCCCTCCGGCTCTCCGTCGAAGGAGCGGGCGATCAGCGCATAGCTATCCGCATCGTGATCGAGGATCCACGCCGCCAGGCCGGCCGGTGAATCGACGATCCCGTAGAGCGTTTGCGGACGAAGCGCCATTTCGTTGGCGTAGCCCAGGCCGTTCTTGTAGAAAAACGCGACCTGCTCGTAGGCGCGCTTCTCGTCGGGGCCGAGATCGGCAGGGGGCGGGCCGCCAGAGGCAAGCGCTTTCACGATCTCGGGCGGAATGGTCCCCGGCATGTTCGTGTGGATGGCGACCAGCTCCGGAGGCGCGATCAGAGCCATCTGTTCGGTGATAAGTGCCCCCCAATCGCCACCCTGCGCGACGTACCGGTCGTAGCCGAGGCGCTTCATCAGCACGATCCACGCCCGCGCGATGCGCGCTGAATCCCAACCGATTTCGGTGGGCTTGCCGGAAAAGCCGTAGCCCGGCATCGACGGGATCACCACGTCGAACGCGTCGGCCGCGGTACCGCCGTGCGCAGTGGGATTGGTGAACGGATCGATGATCTTCAGGAGTTCGATGACCGAACCGGGCCAGCCATGCGTGATGATGACAGGCAGGGCGCCCTGATGTTTGGATTTCACGTGGATGAAGTGGATGTCGAGGCCGTCGATCTCGGTGACGAAATTCGGCAGCGCCTTCAACCGCGCCTCGCATTTGCTCCAATCATATTCCGTTCCCCAATACTGCATGAGCTTCTGCATCGTGGCGAGTTGCACGCCCTGCGTTGGCCCTATCGTCGCAGGGGTCGACCAGATCCGCCGGGAGGCCTCGTGGGATACGAGCTCGCGCTCGGGCCAGCGCGTAGCGACGATGCGCCGGCGAAGCTCGGTGAGCTCCTCCTGCGGGAAGCGAACGGCGAAGGGGCGGATGCCATCGCTGGTTGATGCGGCGGCCTTTTGTGACGGGAGCAGGCTCGCGGCGCCTGCGGCGGCGATGCCGACAGCGGCAGTGCCCAAAAGTCGCCGGCGATCCTGGTCGATTGTTTCGGAGGTTCTGGTCGTGTCCATGGGACTCTCCTGGGGTTGATGGATGCGATCTGCACTGCTTGAAGTACCCCCAGGAGATGGGATTAGCCCGTTATGCGTCGTGAGCTCTTGTTAGTCGCTGCCCGCCAGCCGCTTTTTTGAGCAGATAGGAGGCGCCAGACAGTGGAGACTCCCTATGGTGCGGGAGCGTTCCTTGACTTAAACTGAGGCGCGCTGGGTGCAGGCGGCTCCCAAAAGAAGAGACGCCATGACGATGACGGCAAGTCAGGCCAAAGACAGATTGTCGTTTGGCCCTTTCTGCTTGGCTGCGGGTGAAAGGCTCCTGACAAGAGAAGGCGCTCCCGTAGAGCTGGGCTCGCGCGCCCTTGAAATTCTCATCGTTCTGACTTCCGCGCCGAATGAAGTCGTCAGCAAGAAGGATCTGATGTCGCGGGTTTGGCCCGATGTGGTTGTCGAGGAAGGCAGCTTGCGGTTCCACGTGACCGGACTGCGCAAGGCGCTGGGCGATGGAAAGGATGGCGCGCGTTACATCGCGACGCTTCCGGGGCGCGGCTATTGCTTCGTTGCACCAGTCTCGCGATTAAGCAGCCCACACGACGAAGCCCCATTCATCGCCGCCGGGTTTCCGCATGCGAATCTTCCAAGCCGCTTGAGCAGAATGGTCGGGCGGGATGAGGACGTTCTCAAGCTGTCGGCGCAGCTGAATGCTTCGCGGTTCGTCACCATCGTTGGCGTCGGCGGTGTCGGCAAAACCACCGTCGCGATCGCAGTCGGGCATCATCTGGTCGACGCATTTTATGGGGCAGTTCTGTTCGTCGATCTGGGGATGATCGGTGATCCCGGTCTGGTGACGACAGCCGTCGCCTCGATGCTTGGGCTATCCGTTCAAACAGAAGATGCCACGCCCAACCTGATCGCCTACTTGCGCAACAAACGGATTCTCTTGATCCTCGATACCTGTGAGCATCTCTTGGATGCGGTGGCGCCTTTGGCAGCAAGCATCGTCGATGCGGCGTCACAGGTCCACATCCTGGCGACGAGCCGCGAGGTGCTTCGGGTCGAGGGCGAGCATATCTATCGATTGGATGCGCTTGCCTATCCGCCCGACGAACCTGGACTAACGGCGGCCATTGTCCAGACCTTCCCGGCCACCCAACTGTTCGTCGAACGAGCGGTGGCAGGCGGCGCTCGTTTGGACGTCAGCGATGCGGAGGCCCTGCTCATCGCAAGCATCTGTCGAAAGCTCGACGGAGTGGCGCTCTCCATCGAACTGGCGGCCAGGCGCGTCGAATCCTATGGGCTGCAACAGACCGCCGCACTTCTTGATCAACGCCTGACACTGCTGTGGCTCGGTTCGCGGACCGCGCCGCCGCGCCAGCAAACCCTGCAGGCGACACTGGACTGGAGCTTTGGGCTCCTGACCGACCTTGAGCGCGTGGTGTTGCGCAGGCTCGCTGTATTCGTCGGTCATTTCACGCTCGATGCCGCACTGGAGGTGGTGACGAGCGCGACCCTCGATCGATCGACCGTCCTGGGCGCCATGGACAGTCTCGTCGCCAAATCGATTGTAGCGACGCGTCCGGCCGGAGCGATGATACGCTACCGGCTCCTCGATACCACGCGCGCCTACGTTCTCGATATCCGGATCGATGACGCGGAGGCTGCCGATCTGGCAGTGCGCCACGCCGCCTACTATCGGAGATGGCTTGAGCAGACCGGGATCGCATGGCCAAAACTGGCGACCGGTGAGGAACGGGCTCCTCACTTCGCCGCCATCAACAATGTCCGAGCTGCCCTGGAATGGTGCTTCGGCAACAACGGAAACGCCGACATCGGCATGGGACTCGCCATCGCTGCCGCGCCGGTTTTCCTGGCGATGTCCTTGTTGCAGGAGTGTCATCGCTGGTCTGAAAGAGCAATATTGGCTTCCGACGGTGCCGCCCTTGGCGGACTTGACGAGATGCATCTTCAGGCCGGTCTCGGCGTATCCTTCATGTTCATGCGGGGAGGACGCGACAGGGCGCGCGTAGCCCTGCAGAGAAGCCTAGCGATCGCCGAGGAGCGCGGCGATGCGCTGGATCAGGTGCGTCTGTTGGGTCCGCTCAACATGTTCCATCTGCGGACGGGCAATTTCGTAACCGCCCTCGAATTTGCAAGACGTTGTTCAGCCACAGCCGCCGGTCTGGAGGATTCGGTCGCGATCGCGCTTGCACACTCGATCCTGGGCATCTCGCTTCACCTGCGAGGTGACCTTGCGGAAGCGCGCGCGGAGTTGGAGGCGGCGCTCGACCGTGGGCCGCGCTCTCAGCGGACCACGACGATCTATCTGGGCTTCGAAGGCAAAATCCTGGCCAGGGCAATTCTGGCGAGGAACCATTGGCTGCAAGGCCATCCGGATCAGGCCATGGCACATGCTCGGCAGGCCGTCGAAGAGGCTGCCGCCATGGATCATTCTCTAACGCTGGCGATCGCATTAATCTGGGCGATATCGGTCTTCCTGTGGGCGGGCGACCTGAAGAGCGCCGAGGCGTACATCGACATGCTCATCGCCCGCGCGGAATCCCATTCCATGACTCCTTACCTGCTGGTCGGTCGGGGCTTCAAAAGCGAAGTCGCGATCCGTCAAGGCGATGCAAAAGGTGGTGTCGAGGGCCTGCAGACTTCTCTTCTGAAGCTGCACGCGGCACCTTACGAATTGCTCACGACTCCGCTCAACCTCTCGCTGGTCAGGGGATTGTCCGCAATCGGTCAGGTCGATGAAGCAATGGTGCTGATCGACGATTCACTTGGTCAAGTCCAAAAGAACGGCGACCTATTGTACCTTCCGGAGTTGCTGCGGATGAAGGGAAGCCTTGTTCTCCAGCTGTCGGAAAGCAATCGCGCCGAAGCCGAGACATGCCTGTCGCAGGCGCTGGAATTGAGCCGCAGTCAGGGTGCGCGAGCATGGGAGCTGCGAACCGCAATCGACATAGCGACGCTGATGGCCGGTCGAGGAGAAGTCGACAGCGCTTGCGCGTTATTACAGCCGGTATTCGAGCAATTCATGGAAGGCCTGAGTACAGCAGATTTGAAGGCCGCCGAGCGCCTGTTGGCGACGCTGCGCTAGCTGCCGCCGATGCACGTTTACATTTCTGGAGACGGCCGGACATCAGCTTTTGGCGTATCACGCCTTTTTGACGGGGTGGATGGCGGGCAGTATCAGATGGGACGGATCGATCTCGCTGGACCAGTCTGATCCGTATAAACGCTCGTATTCGGTAGGAAATCGTTTCGCGAAACGCTCCGTTTGATACTGCAAAGCTGTACCATTGTGCCCAACATCAGATGGGACGGACTTCGAAGAAATATCCAGTCCAGCCAGTGATTACGCGTCTTTGTTGAGGTCGTGCCGTCCCGAATGCAGTACGGAAACGCTCACAAGTCGTCCGGGCGGCTTTCGGCGGCAGGCGCGATCGAAACGCTTTCACCATTGCTACCTACTCGCTGCGGCCCCTTCATCTCTTTTCTTGCGGCCTCTGTACGGGTCGCGTCCCGAGAGGTGGTGTAGCTCGGCGGTAGCGAAGCCGCTCGCGAGCGCGCCCTCAACAGCGCCGTAGCGAACGAGCGGCTTAGCGGCGGTCATCGATGTTCCCCGGTAAGGTCGGGTTGCTGACACGAACCTGATTCGAAGGAACCACCGATGACCGACGACATGATGAACCTGCGCACGCTGGTGGAGAAGACCCCCGACGCCGATATCTTGCGCGAGATGATCGGCTTTGCCGCCGAGCGGCTGATGGAGCTGGAGGTTGGGGCCGCCACCGGCGCCGCCTATGGCGAGAAGAACCCGTTGCGCACGGCCCAGCGCAACGGCTATCGCGAGCGCGACTGGGAGACGCGCGCCGGCACCGTCGAGCTGCGCATCCCCAAGCTCAGGAAGGGCTCCTACTTCCCCGGTTTCCTCGAACCGCGCCGCATGGCCGAGAAGGCGCTGACCGCCGTCATCCAGGAAGCTTATGTGCAAGGCATCTCGACCCGATCGGTTGACGACCTGGTCAAGGCCATGGGCATGAGCGGCATCTCCAAGAGCCAGGTCAGCCGGCTGTGCGAGGAGATCGACGGCAAGGTCAAAGCGTTCCTTGAAAGACCCATCGAGGGCGACTGGCCCTATCTGTGGATCGACGCCACCTACCTGAAGGTGCGCCGCGGCGGCCGCATCGTCTCGGTCGCCGTCATCATTGCCGTCGGCGTCAACGCGGACGGCCGGCGCGAGGTGCTTGGCATGGAGATCGGCACCTCGGAGGCCGAGCCGATCTGGACCGAGTTCCTGCGCAAGCTGACACGTCGCGGCCTGCGCGGCGTCAAGCTCGTCGTCTCCGACGCCCATGAAGGCATCAAGGCGGCCGTCACCAAGGTGCTGTGCGCGACATGGCAGCGCTGCCGCGTCCACTTCATGAGGAACGTGCTGGCCCATGCCGGCAAGAGCGGCCGCAGGGTCGTCTCCGCCTTCATCGCCACCGCCTTTGCCCAAGAGACCTCGGAAGCCGCCAGCACCCAATGGCGCGCCGTCGCCGACCAGATCCGGCCGAAGGTGCCGAAGCAGGCGACAATCATGAACGACGCCGAGCCCGACGTGCTGGCCTACATGACCTTCCCGAAGGAACATCGCGCCAAGCTGCACTCGACCAATCCGATCGAGCGTCTCAACGGCGAGATCAAGCGGCGCACCGAGGTCGTCGGAATCTTCCCGAACGACGATGCGATCGTGCGTCTGGTCGGCGCAATCCTGCTCGAACAGAACGATGAATGGGCAGTGCAGCGGGCCAGATATATGACTCTGGAAACGATCAGCCAGATGAGCGATGATCCGCTGATCAGCCTGCCAGCAGTGGCACGCTGATCAGCCCGGCCCCATGCCGGAGAGCACGGCGACCAAGCCGTCAGTTACACCACTCCCTGGGACACGATCCCTCAATGTGCCGCCACGTGCGGATGGCTATGTTCGAAGTAGCGGCGTCCTAGGTTCGGATAAAAGGAGTGGCCGATTTGTTGCGTGCGAGACCTTTTCCCATCGTGGCAAGGATTGCTTTTCTGGTCACACTGGCCGGTGTCCTCGTGCTCGCGCTCTCACCGGTGTGGCTTTTGCAGAATTTTGGTTTCGGCTTCACCTCTCATGATGACAAGCTCAATCACGCAGCAGCGTTCGTCGTGTTGACTGCTATCGGCAGTCTCGGTTGGCCAGAGCACAGAGCAAGACTGCTAGTTTTTCTCGCCCTTACTGGCGCCGCGATCGAGATACTGCAGGGCATGCAAATAATTAGTCGCGACATGGATATCTTCGACTGGTTTGCCGATTGTGTCGGCATCGGGTGCGGGCTCGCGATTGCAAGCTGGACAAAGAAATTAGCTGGCGGCTTCTCCTAGAGGTCGCATCCTGGCAAGTACGGGCTGGCCGCGTAAAGTACTTGCGCGGTGAAGAGGATTTGCGGCACGCTTCGCTACAGGATTTCCGCGAGTAGGATGGGATGGCCGTAGCTAAGAAGGACCAGGAGTCCCGGAACTTAGACGCATGAAATACCTCATCGCCTCGCTGTTCGGCGCCTTGCTGCTGTTCGGTTTCATCGCCTTGGCTGGCGCTGGCCACGGGTGGATCGCGGGCGCGTTGAGTTGCCTGCCATTAGCTGCGGTCTCGTTTGCCGCTTGGCTCAACGCATTGCGCACTATACCTTCGCTCCATATCGCTAACGGACTGCTTGTTACCGCATGCGTCGTGCTCGTAGGCACGGCGTATGGAACGCTATCAGAAGGCGCGCGCTACTTCCTTGATTATTGGCGCCTGCAAGGTCCCCTGGCCGGGCCGGTTATCGCCCTCATCTATTTCAACTGGGTCTTCGCTTGCGGGCTCACGTGGTGGCGTCGCCGCGCAGAGACTTAGCTTTGCGTCGCCCTGCCGGGAACCCGCTAGAGAGGACCGACGAGCAAGAAGACAATCGCTAGGCAATCGCAAGCTCCGCTTCCGTCCTCGCATCTCTTTCTGGGTCATTTTGTCGGCGGCGATGAGCCGTCGCGGGGATTCCATGACGCACTTCCGGTCCGAGCAGACGACCTACCGATACAGCGTCGGTGAATTGCACATACCTTTGCGCTCGCAACAGGGAGTGGGGGAATGGACGACGAGTCTTTCAGGGCCCTCTGCTGGACCGCCGATGACATGGGGAAGAGCTTGCAAATCGCGCCCTACGCGCAGGTTGATCGGTTGATCAACATCAAAGCTTGAATATGAGAAATGCGCTGACTGTGACGGCGGTGGTCACCGTGGCTCGAGTGTCAGCAGATGTGGTAAGGGTGAGTGTCGGCGAGTAGCAGAGGTCCAGCAACAATGA
>NZ_JBVVQK010000047.1:0-30385 GCF_055811175.1 Mesorhizobium sp. WSM4828
CTCGTAAGGACGACCTTAAGAGCGCAGCCTCGCTACCGTGCCATCTTCTCGCAAGGCGGCCTTCGCCGGAGGCGTACCCTAGACTGATCGCTGAGGCGCTTTTTTCGGGCCGGCTCGTCCTTGCCGTGCCGGCCGGCGATTCCGCCCTCCCCTCGCGGCGGTCGAGCGGGTCGAGTTGGCGAAGAGTAGTCGCGGGTTGGATGCAGCGGTGTTGGCGGGTTGAGAGTTGCTGCCGCGAAGGCCACCCACGGAGGTTCCAACTCGGCTGCTAAGAACGCACCTGTCGGACAGTATCAAATCCAACCACTGCGACCTTAATTGCTCCACTTGAATTGTGGTCCATTGACAATGCCGCCGACGCGAGCGAGCCAACCACAGCGGCAAAGAGAGTCCGTTTGCCTGTTTCCGGATCAATCCAGTATCTCGAACGATGATTGGAAACCACCAAGATGCCGTGACGCCGCGTGGCCGGTTTCAGATAGTTTTCCACCAGCTGTGTACGGAGGGCGTCATTAAGTTGACGCAAGCTCCAATCCTTGCCGCCGTGCTTAACTTCGATGGCCACCTCGCAATGGGCCGTGTTCGACACAACAACTATATCGGGGCGATCGCTATCAGCTACAAATGCTTCACGATAAGTTCTGAATCGCTTGCGCGCTCTCAAGTCCATCTGCTCCATAAGCCAGTTCCGAACCTCGTCCTCGTCTCCTGCTCGCTGGAGCAACGCGCGTGAGGATACGTCGGCCTTATGGAGATGGAAATTGATGTCGGCGAGCACGCCCAAGGCAACACTGAAAAGGTCATCGCCAGTCTTCACAGGCGCCAAGTGTGATCGCTCCAATTCTCGCGTCTCCGCTGGCGTCCAAGCAGGGCGCTCTGAATCCTGCTCGGCTTTGGCCC
The DNA here is from genome assembly GCF_055811175.1 of Mesorhizobium sp. WSM4828. Taxonomy (NCBI): domain Bacteria; kingdom Pseudomonadati; phylum Pseudomonadota; class Alphaproteobacteria; order Hyphomicrobiales; family Phyllobacteriaceae; genus Mesorhizobium; species Mesorhizobium sp. WSM4828. Next base: position 901 of record NZ_JBVVQK010000047.1, read on the forward strand.
GGGCTAGCTCGCGAAAACGTTCTATTCGGCCCGAAAATAGTGCTTCTTTTGGGAGGCGGTTGATCGAGCGGAAGGCCTCCTCTCCCGGTCGCTTCAAAAGGCTTGAAAGAATAGAACTCCTGGCGCTTTCGGCATAATCCCGTGGGCCAGGCGTGTACGTTCCCTCGTGTCGGGTGTCATCCTCAGGACGGATGTGTCGGTAAGCGAGCCTCAACAGGTCCTCCAAGGTTTGCACATCTGCGCGCCCTAATGCAGGTACTGCTAGGCCATGGTGATGGCCGTCGAACAGTCGACCGATAATGCGTGTTGCGCGCGTGACGCCCGAGGCTGGCTCGACGGGCCCTATCCAATGTTGCAGGAGTTCTAGCCCTCGGGCTGGCGACAACAGAAACACTAATCCAAGATTTCCAAGTGCGAAGTCTTCCTTGTCGTCCCTACAGCTTTGGAAGCGGTGTTCAAACGTCGCAGCCAACTTTTGGAATTGTTTGGACTGGAGTTCGCATTGTGCAAGTATTGGGATCGCACGTTGTAGCGTTTCGACATTTCCAGCCTCTGCGCCAATTATTACATCAGCAATAACATCTTGGACAGGCCGCGATATTTGCGCTCCATGAGATGCATAGTGGTACAAGAAGTAGCTGGCGACTTCGCTAGGTCCTATCCATTCTCGCGTAATCTGATTGTGGAGAATGGAAATCGTTGCCAGTGGATGCGCCGATACAAGCCTATCCATCCAGTCAGGAAAACCCTCCTCGGTCAGGCAACCATGTCGGGCTGCCAAGGATGCGTCGGTAGCGCACAAGTCTTCCGGCCAGTCGGGTGCCTCGGCGGCCTCCATGTCTATTCCGCCGAACGCAAGCAGCGTCAATCTTGACGTCGTGACAATCCCGCCGGGCTTTCGATCGGGTCGCGCGGGTTGGACGTTCCGCCACATGGCCATCATGCCGTCTCGATAGGCTTCGGCCACGTGTCGGCTGAACCCTTCCTCCAGAAGTCGCCACTGTCTGGGTGCATCAGCACGATCAGAGTTGGTCCGCCGTCTCAGCCAGCGGGTCAAGTCCTCCAGTCTATGAATGCCCGACTTCCAATCCTTGAGGTTTTCTGCCCGACTTAAGAGCGAAGGTTCTTGTTCCAACAATCTGCCAAATGCGCGCCAGGACTCCTTGTCGCGCTCCTCCCGAGCCCGGTGCTTTCGTTCTCGAGCTTCGTGTTCCTTGCGGTAGCGTCGGTCTTCGGGGCTCTCCTTCCGAGGTGCAAGATACCCGTCAAGATCTTGCTGCAACAAAGAATTGGAGCTGGCGATCTCCTTTAGTCGCTCCAGCCCAGAATCTGGCCGGCCAGCAGCATCAATGACCCCGAATGCTGCGCAGAACGCGATCCGACGATCATTGACGTTCGGTTTTGTGGCCGCATCATTGAGAAGCCAACTGAGATCCTTGTCGGCTGCGGCGAAAAAGGTCGGGCCTCCGAAATAGAGCTGCCAAGGCCGAATGATCTCCCGATCTCTTGAGTTTTCAGACCCCCTCACTTCGGCAACGTCCGCCCAGAGCAAAGCTCGATTAATTCTTGGGTTTGCCCTTACGAGTTCCGGAATGGTCGGCATCTTGTCGCCGCTGGACCAATTTTCGCCGTTACGCTCTATCGCCATCAATAACTTGATCAATCCAGAAGGCGGTTCACCACTCCGCACCCTAGACAACTCCCCCCGTAATGCGGAGCCAATCTCTTTTGCCAAGAAGCCAAACTGAGCAGATACTCTTCTGTACTCGCTTTTGAACGGCTGACGAAACACCAGATCGCTAAGCGCTTCGGCGAGCTTTGGACGGTCGGAAACAGGGGTCCTTTCGAAAAGCGACGAGATTTCGTGACGAAATCCTTCGGTCGACCCAGACCTCGGAGGCTTGGAGTGTTCTATAAGTGCGATCAACTCCTCGACACCGATGTGGCCCGGAAACAGGGCTGTCGCGAATCCAGCTGCTAGCCTTGCGCTCATAGATGATGGATCCGAAGCCGCGCGCTCCTTTGCCCAACGGATCCCTTCCGCATCCTGACAGGCTACAATACCGTTGAGTGCGAGCACTCGATGGTAATCATGTTCCTGCTCATTCTCGATTACCGATCTTAGTATCTTTTCACACCCGCATATCGCTCCATCGCGAATTAGGCGGAGCAGCAGGAAACGGAAATCTTCGCGGGTATTGACATTCCAGGCATTACCGATGTCGCCTGCAAGGCGCTCGTCTGCAAAGAGGACCAGGTTCCGGTGATCGAGACTGGCGTCTGAAACCTCACCATCCAGATGCTTCTCTGCGAGTGAGGCTAGGATTCGTCTTCGACAGTCGATGTCTAATGATCTGGGGTCACCATATTGGAGTACGACTATCGGCTCACGGCGTATTATCTCGTCGCAAAAGTCTTTGCGCCACTGCGCCAACCAAGCTGCGGCAGCGCGGAGGGATGGTGCGATAGTCTCAACTCCATACTTTTCTACAAAGATTAGGTTCCAGATTTCTGGTACGGGGCATCCGTTTGTTAGTAGCCGATCCAACCAACACGCTGTGAGATACTCCTGGACGGTTCGATGATTAAACCTGATCCTTCCGTAAGTAGACGGTGCGAAGAGCGCACGCATAAGCAGTGCCTCCCCTCCGGCTGAGGTTAACTCGTCCAAAACCATAACAGGATCGATGGCGCCGCTGGTTAGGCTCGGATCACTCTCTGATGACGCCTTCAAAGTGAAGGACTTTCCAAACGTCAATGCTGCCGCGAGGCTCTCTGCGGAAAGACGCGCCTGGTCTGGCCTCAGGTCGGCAAGCCGAGCATATGTCTGATTGGATTCAAGCAGCTTACGCTGAATGCTGAATTCAGTCATCTGCGTTACGCTTCCGAGCTGCCCGTGCTCTAGCCAGTAGGCAACCATGTCCAAGACGTCGCCAGGACGCTGAGCCATGTTCTCAAGCCCCGCGACGTCAATCGCCTCGGAGAATGCTTGGACATCATCTACACCATGTCGCGCGGCGAGATTGGCTGCCATCTGTCTGTTGAGCGGGACCAGACGAACTATGAGCGGCTCAAAGGAATTTAACAGCTGAGATGGGTCGCCAGAGCTTCGATCAGATTTCCTGTCGTTGAAGACCGGATCTAAAAGCTTCTTTTCCTTGTCCTCTGGGAGGACTGTTTCGGCACGCTTTGGGGCAGGTCGAATGTATTCTTCAATTGCGCTTCTATCGTCGCGATCCTCCCAGATGAACGCCCGACAGGAAACGTATACATGGACTCGATCAAGGGAAGGTCCGCAGTCCCTGGCAAAACGCTTGAGGGCTGTTGCGAAACTCTTTCGATTTAGTCGGGCCTCGTCGACGGAGTCTAAAAAGAACCAGCCGAGTTCGGTTCCTGCTTTCCATCTTTCGAGTCGGTCAGCTTCCTCGAGACCGAGAGCGCCTTCAAGTCCTTGGTCCGCTAATTCCTCGACGCGTACATTGAAGGCCGCTTTTCCCTCATTGCTCAGTAATGAAGCTTGACTCCGAAATTCTTCGGTTTTGCCGGTTGAAGCCTCGGCGAGCACAACTACTCGACGATAAGTTAGGAGTTTTTGCCAATCGAGCCAGCCGTATGTCGTCGGACCCCAGAAGCGGGTGAGATTGAAATCAGGATCTATCTCCTGATCCTTCGCAACTGGAGCGAACCAGCGATTTAGCTCAACGAATGACATTCAAAGCTCACATGCGACTCGAAGTTGCGCCGGAAGGATTCCTATCTGTTACGGCACACTAGGCAACTACTGGCCCAAAAACTGAACTGCAACGATACCCTGCAAGTCAGGCGGCAGCGAACGTTCCTATTGCCAGTGCAAGCAGAAGTTTTCCCGCAGCGCTTAGGATGTCGCAGTTGGCGCGAGACAGATGAACTTCCCCCACCCCGCTCACGGCACAAATATCAAAAACACATACGTGCAAAACACCACCAGATGCACCAGCCCGGTCAGGAACGTCGTTCTCTCCGTGCTAAAGCTCACATTGCAGATGAAAAGCGCCAGGACCAAAAGCACCACGTCGGTCGCCGGCAGTCCCAGGGTCAGCCCTCTTCCGGTCAGCAGGCTGGCGGCGGCGATGCCTGGTATTGTCAGGCCGATCGTGGCGCAGGCCGAACCCATGGCGACGTTCAGGCCGCGCTGCAGCTCGTTGCTAAGTGCGGCACGAACTGCCGAGATCGCCTCCGGCATCAACACCAGGCCGGCGATCATCGCTCCGACAATGGCGTCGGCCTGCGGCACCTGGTAGGCGACGAGCGCATCTTCGACGCTGGCCGCGACCTGTTCGGCCAGCATGACGATGCCGATCAGCCCGATCAACAGGAGCACGGCGCCGGCGGCGAGGCTTTCGTGAGCGTCGGTTCGCACTGCAGCGCCATGTGCTTGTGCGTCGATGAAATCGTCGCGGTGGCGGACAGTCTGCGCGAACAGAAAACCGGCATAGAGCAGCACCGAAAGCACGCTGACGAAGCCAAGTTGCGCCGCCGAAAACGTGCCGGGATCGGTGGTTCGCGTGTAGGTCGGCAGAATGAGCGTCATGACGCTGAGCGCGACCAGAACCGCCAGATAGGCGCTGGTCCCTTGCCGGACGATCGCCTGCTTGCGATGGCGCCAGCCGCCAAACGTCAGACACATGCCGACAACGCCGGTGGAGGTGATCATCACCGTCGAGAACACGGATTCGCGTGCAAGCGTCGGGTTGTTGGCGCCGTGCAGCATGATGGAAACGATGATCGACACTTCGATTGCCGTTACGGCGATGGTCAGCACCAACGTGCCGTACGGCTCGCCTACCCGCCTGGCCACCGCCTCGGCGTGGTCGAGCACCACGAAAATGGTGATGAACATGATCGCGCTCGAAAGCGCGCCGATGAATATCCTGGTGCCCAGCGACCCTTCGTCCACCGACACCCCGCTGGCCCTGACCGCGACAGCCATCGCCAGGGCGGCCAACGGCATGCCGTAGGAAACCGCCGATCTTGCAAAACCACTCATTGTCACTTTTTTGCCTTCCACCGGCAGGGAAGCTCGCGCGCTATCCGGGCGTGTTGGCCTTGACGACCTTCTTGCATTCGGGCGTCAGCTCGCTCATGTGACCGGCCAGGCATTTGACGACGCGGCCACCGCCCGGCAGCACGCCCTTGCACAATCTCTGGTAATCTGCCTGGCAGGCCTCACGCTCGGCCGCCGTCTGCGCCAGCGCCGCGGTGGCTGCCAGCTGCGTTGCCAGGAAAAGCACGCCTAACGCAATCCGCATGGAACATCCCTCAAATATGTTGCCCAAACAACGCCTCCGTCACGCTTAGACGGAAGCCTTCACGCCGTCTTCTGCGTCACCAGTCCCAGTTCGTCGATCATCGCCTGGCGCATCAGGTATTTCTGCGGCTTGCCGGTCACCGTCATCGGCAATTCGGTGCGGAAGCGGATGTAGCGCGGGATCTTGAAATGGGCGATCTGGCCGGCGCAGAAGGCCTTGATCTCCTGCTCGGTGGTGATCTGGCCTGGCTTCAGCACGATCCAGGCGCACAGCTCCTCGCCGTATTTCGGGTCGGGAATGCCGAACACCTGCACCTCCTTGACCTTGGGGTGGCGATAGAGGAACTCCTCGACCTCGCGCGGATAGACGTTCTCGCCGCCGCGGATGACCATGTCCTTGACCCGGCCGACGATGTTGCAATAGCCCTCGGCATCGATGGTGGCGAGGTCGCCGGTGTGCATCCAGCCGTCGGCGTCGATGGCCTCGCGGGTCTTTGCTTCGTCGTCCCAATAGCCCTTCATCACGGAATAGCCGCGCGTGCAGAGCTCGCCCGGCGCGCCGACCGCGACGGTGGCGCCTTCGGCGTCGATGGCCTTGACCTCGACATGAGGATGGACGCGGCCGACGGTCGAGACGCGCTTTTCCAGCGGATCGTCGACACTGCTCTGGAACGACACCGGACTGGTCTCGGTCATGCCATAGGCGATGGTCACCTCGGCCATATGCATCAGCGACACCACTTTTTTCATCACCTCGATCGGGCATGGCGAACCGGCCATGATGCCGGTGCGCAGGCTGGTGAGATCGAAGGAGGCGAACTCCGGATGGTCGAGCAGGCCGACGAACATGGTCGGCACGCCGTAGAGCGCGGTGCAGCGTTCCGTTGCCACCGCCTTCAGCGTGGCGCCGGCATCGAACCCCTCGCTCGGGAAAACCATGGTCGCGCCCTTGGTGACGCAGCCCATCGTGCCCATCGACATGCCGAAGCAATGGTAGAGCGGCACCGGGATGCACAGCAGGTCGTCGACGGTGAGCCGGATTGCCGCGGTGACGAAATTGCCGTTGTTGACGATGTTGTTGTGGGTCAGCGTCGCGCCCTTCGGCGCGCCGGTCGTGCCTGAGGTAAACTGGATGTTGATGGCATCGTCCGGTTTCAACCCGTCGGAGATGCGGTCGAGCCTGTCATGCTCGTCGCGCCCAGCCATCGCCAGCACGTCGGCGAAATTGAACATGCCCGGCGAACTCTCCTCGTCCATGCGAATGACGATCTTCAGCGACGGCAGTCTGTTGGCATCGAGCTTGCCCGGGGTGGCCCTGGCGATCTCCGGCGCCAGCGTCTCGATCATGCCGAGATAGTCGGAGCTTTTGAACTTGGCAGCGGTGACCAGCGCCTTGCAGCCGACCCTGTTCAAGGCATATTCCAGCTCGACCAGCCGGTAGGCCGGGTTAATGTTGACCAGGATCAGGCCGATGCGGGCGGTGGCGAATTGCGTCACCAGCCATTCCCAGCGGTTCGGCGACCAGATGCCGACGCGGTCGCCCTTCTCGAGGCCGAGCGCCAGGAAGCCGGCGGCCAGCGCATCGACGGTCTCCGACAGTTCCTCCCAGGTAAAGCGCTTGTCCTGCTCGACGAAGACAGCTGCATCGAGCGTGCCGTATTTGCCGACCGTATCGGCAAACAGCGCCGGGATGGTCAGGTTGAGCAGCGGCACGCTGCGCTCGCCCGAGACATGCGCCGTGCCGTCGACCGGCGCAATGAACGAACCGCCATCGCGCTTGCCGCGCAGGCTGGTGGCATTCTTCAACTCGTCGAGATTGATCGGCATCGCCGTGTCCTCCGCAGACGGGCCGAGCCTATCAGCCCGGCGGGGTGGTGGAAATCCCGTCGATGGTAGGGCTGGGTGAGAACTCGCCTGTCGGGGCCGAAAACAAAAAACCCGCCTCGGCGGGCGGGTCTTCGGGGCCAATTGGCACCATACCCAGATTAGTAGCATAGCTGCCGGCACAAAGCAAGAACAAAATTGCTGTATGTCAGGAAAATCGCTTCAGGCGCCAGCGGCGCAGCTGCTTATCTCCCCCCTTGAGGGGGAGATGGCCGGCAGGCCAGAGGGGGTCGCCTCGCGTGGAGCTCCAGGCTGTTCTGTCGGTTAAGAGAGTCGCGTCAAGACGAACCGACCCCCTCTGTCGCCTTCGGCGACATCTCCCCCTCAAGGGGGGAGATTGGCAGCGCCTGCGTTCACCGACGCCACCCTTGCCGCAATATCGCGCAACACCGCCTCGTCGGCCGCGGCGCGCACCTTCCGCGACGCTACGAGGCAGGCCTGCGAGCGCAGGATCACGCCATCGGCCAGCACTTTGAGATGGTTGGCGCGCAGCGTCGCGCCTGACGTGGTGATGTCGACGACGATGTCGGCCAATCCGGCCGCCGGCGCGCCTTCGGTGGCGCCGAGGCTTTCGACGATGCGGTAGACCTGGATGCCGTGCTTTTGCGAAAAGAACTGCTGGGTCAGGCGCCAGTATTTGGTGGCGATCCTGAGCCGCCGGCCGTGGCGCTGGCGGAAATCGGCGGCGACGTCGTCGAGGTCGGCCATGGTGTCGACGTCGAGCCAGATGTCGGGCACCGCCACCACGACATCGGCATTGCCGAAACCGAGGCCGGCGATGATTTCGGCGCGCGCCTCGCAATCGGCGAGGTTTTCGCGCAAAAGGTCCTCGCCGGTGATGCCGAGATCGACCGAGCCCTGGCCGATCTCGCCGGCGATCTCGGAGGCCGACAGGAACGCTATCTCGACGCTCTCCATGCCATCGATACGGGCTCGGTATTTGCGCTCGTCGCCGGGCAGGCTGACGGCAAGCCCGGCCTTGGCCAAGACCTCGAGCGCCTGCTCCTTGAGCCGGCCTTTCGACGGGATCGCCATCGTGATCATGGTGCCGTCTCCCGCAGCGCCTCGATGCGGTCGAGCCAGACGGAAAAACCGACGCCGGGGATCGGCGTTTTGGCGCCGAGCAGCGTCAGCAGCCGGTCGTAGCGGCCGCCACCGGCGAGCGGCCGGTCGCCGCCCTGCGCCGCGATCTCGAAAACCAGGCCGGTGTAATAATCGAGCGGCCGGCCGAAGGCGGCGTCGTAACGGATTTCAGACATCGGCAGGCCGAGGCTTTCGATAGCCGCGGCGCGGGCGGCAAAATTCTCCAGCGCAGCGCCCAGCGAAAGGCCGGCATCGGCCGCGAAAGTTTCTAGCGCCCCGGCGGCGCTATCGAGCGGCACGTCGATCGCCAGGAAACTCTTCAGCGCCGCGAATGCCTCGTTCGACAGCCGTACGCTGCGCAGTTCGGCCTTCTCGATCAGGCGCCGCGCGATTTCGGACGGCGAACGCCCGGCCGATGCCGACAGGCCGGCCTCTTCCATGCCGACGGCGATATGCGCCGAAAGAGCTTCCAGATCGCCGTCGAGGACCAGGGCGGCGACCGGCCCGGCGAGCTGGCTGTTGCGCGGCGGATTGGCGAGGTCGGCAAGCGCTGCCTCCAGCATCGGCGCCGAGCCGAAGGCGCGCGCCAGCCGCATGCGCCAGCCGCGCGGCAGGCCAAGCGCTGCCAGCACCGCCTCGAAAATTGTCTGGTCGCCGAGCGTGACCGCCAACTCCCGGCCGGGCAGCACCAGCGAAAGCAGCGCATGCGCATCGGCCAGCGAACGCGCGTCGGCGGCGGCCGTGTCGCGGTCGCCGAGATCCTCGATGCCGGCCTGGAAGAACTCGTTGCCGCCCTCGCGGCGCTGGCGAAACACCTCGCCGAGATAGGAATAGCGGCGCGGCGTGCCGGCCTGGCTGGCAATGTGGTCGAGGCAGACCGGAATGGTGAATTCCGGCCGCAGGCAAAGCGTCTGCCCGGTCTCGCTTTCAGTGAGAAAGATGCGGCGCCGCAAATCCTCGCCGGCCATGTCGAGGAACGGATCGGCCGGCTGCAGCACGGCAACCTCGACCGCATGGGTGTTGCGCGCGGCGAAGAGCGTCGCGATGTCTGATGCGATGGCGGGGCGCGAGGTCATGGGGATGTAGGGCGCGAGGCACCCCCCTCTGGCCTGCCGGCCATCTCCCCCTCAAGGGGGGAGATTGGATATCGCGCCTGCTTTCGCCAATCTTCAGCGTTGGAGAGAAGACGCCGAGGCTGAAGCTGCCAATCTCCCCCCTTGAGGGGGAGATGGCCGGCAGGCCAGAGGGGGGTGCTCACGCGCCACCTTTCGCCCGGTCGGCCGCCTGCGCCGCCAGTATCTTCTTCACCTCGGCAACCAGCTCACTCTCCGCCACCGTCACCTGCGCCGGGCGTGCGGCGCGCCATTCGGCGTTGTCGGCGATCTCGGCCGACATCTTGGCGCCCTCGATCAGGTCCTTGATCTGCAGCTCGCCCTTGGCGCGCTCGTCGCCGCCCTGGATGATGGCGACCGGGCTACCGCGGCGGTCGGCATATTTCAGCTGCGCCTTCATGCCGGCGCCGCCGAGATACATTTCCGAGCGGATGCCGGCGGCGCGCAGCTCGGCCACCATCTTCTGGTAGCGGCCGAGGCTTTCCGTATCCTTGTCCATGGTCAGCACGACGACCGGCGCGATGATATCGGAAGTATCGAGCTTGCCGAGGTTCTTCAGCGCCGTCATCAGGCGCGAGACGCCGATCGAAAAGCCGGTCGCCGGCACCGGCTCGCCGCGGAAGCGCGAGACCAGACCGTCATAACGTCCGCCGCCGCCGACCGAGCCGAAGCGCACGATCTGGCCGTCCTCGTTGGGGATCTCGGCCAGCAGCTCGGCCTCGTAGACCGGGCCGGTGTAATATTCGAGGCCGCGGACGACGGAGGGGTCGATGCGGATGCGATCCTCACCGTAGCCGCTTTGTGCGACCATGGTTCTTATCTGCTCCAACTCTCCAAGGCCCTCGACAAACGAGGCGTTCGTGATGCCCAGATGTTCGAGTTTCCTTTCCTCGATAAGATTGCTGAGACCGGGGTTGATGGATCCCAGTGTCTGGACGATTTTTTCGGGATCGTGCTGCGCCATGACTGTGAAATAGCTGATGACAACGTCGATTTGCGCATTGTCCAGCCCAGCACCCTTGGTGAAATCACCGCTCTCGTCCTTGCGCCCCGCGCCCAAAAGCAGGCGCACGCCCCCGACGCCAAGCTTGTCCAGCTTGTCGATCGCCCGCAGCACGGTCAGCCGGCGGCCGATATTCTCGTCGCCGCCGAGACCGATCGCCTCCAGCACGCCGTCGAGCACTTTGCGGTTGTTGACGCGGACGACGTAATCGCCGCGCTTGATGCCGAGCGCCTCCATCACGTCGGCCATCATCATCGCCATCTCGGCATCGGCGGCGACGCCCGGCGTGCCGACCGTGTCGGCGTCGAACTGCATGAACTGGCGAAAGCGGCCGGGACCGGGCTTCTCGTTGCGGAACACCCAGCCGGAGCGATAGCTGCGATAGGGTTTCGGCAGGCGCTCAAAATTTTCGGCGACAAAGCGCGCCATCGGCGCGGTCAGGTCGTAGCGCAGCGACAGCCACTGGTCGTCGTCGTCCTGGAACGAGAACACGCCTTCGTTCGGCCGGTCCTGGTCGGGCAGGAATTTGCCGAGCGCGTCGGTGTATTCGATCAGCGGCTGGTCGACCGGCTCGAAACCGTAGAGCTCGAAGACCGAGCGGATCGTCGCCATCATCTTCTCGACGGCACGCATATCGTCGGCGCCGCGGTCGACAAAGCCGCGCGGCAGCCGCGCTTTCATCTTTTCGGATTTGTCGGCCATGGGATGGGTACTTTGCTAAGTAATCGGTGACTTATTTCGGGTCGGCGTGTCCTACCGATGCAGCCCGGAGAAGGCAAGGGTTTGCGGCTTTTCCGCGATGTCGCGGGACCAGTTGGTTCGCAAATGTCGCGCCGCCCCTCATCCGCCTGCCGGCACCTTCTCCCCGTATAGTGACGGGGAGAAGGGGACTTGTCGCAGCCTCGGCGCTACTTGTGCAACGCTGTGATTGGCGAAACCACCGGCGGAGGCGTCCTTTCTCCCCGTCCCTATACGGGGAGAAATGCCCGGCAGGGCAATGAGGGGCAGCGCAAAGCCATCAGGCAGGGCGACCGAAACAAACCGCATCAAAAATGAAACAATTGCGCCATGCGCGCGGCATCGTGCCGACACAATCCGGGCCGATAAGCGCGCCGAAACACGGGGGTCGGGGCCATGGCCACGCTAGAAAAGTTCGACATCATCGATAGCGGCGCACGCGACGCCTCGGTCCGGCTGCGGCCGGCCGATGGTTATGCGCCAAAAACGACGAAGCAAATCGCCGGACCGTTCGAGATCGCGGCGCAACAGCGCAGCGGGCCGACCATGCGCGACGTGCTGATGACCGGCCTGCTGGTGATCTATCCGGTGTTCGCCGCGCTGGCGGCCATCCTCGCCGGGTTTTTCCTCGCCGGCACCGGCGCCGGCGGCGCCTGAGCCGCTACTTCGGCCGGTTGAACGCTTTCCGCTCCGCCTCGACCGGCTCGCGGCAGACACAGCCCTCGAGATGGTCGTTGACCAGCCCCATTGCCTGCATGAAGGCGTAGACGGTGGTCGGGCCGACAAAGCTCCAGCCGCGCTTCTTCAGCTCCTTCGAAATGCGGACCGACACGGCCGTCGTCGGGTTGGCGCGCAGATGGGCGAGGTCGACGATCTCGGGCCGCTCGTCGGGGCCGGGCTCGAACTTCCAGAACCATGCAGCCAGCGAGCCGGCCTCGTCGATGAGCTCGCGGGCGCGCTTGGCGTTGTTGATGGTCGAGACGATCTTGCCGCGGTGGCGGATGATGCCGGCATTGCCGAGCAGGCGCTCGACATCCTGGTCGGTGAAGGCGGCGATCTTGTCGACATCGAAGCCGGCAAACGCCTCGCGGAAATTGTCGCGCTTGCGCAATATGGTCAGCCAGGACAGGCCCGACTGAAAACCTTCGAGGCAGATTTTCTCGAACAGGCGGCGGTCGTCGGCGACCGGCCGGCCCCATTCGTGGTCGTGGTAGTGCAGATAATCCGGCAGATTGCCGTGCCAGAAGCAGCGGGCGATACCGTCGGGACCGGCAAGCAGACCTGTCTTTTCATCCATGGCGGAATTCCGTTCGTGTCTTGGCGTTAACGCGTTTTGACGCGGCCTTTACCGCGGCTTTACCAGATTCCTGAACCGGGCGGTAACCACACCAAAAGCTTTACTGACAGATCGGCATTTTAGGCATTCCGATTCATGTTTCGGTTGCCGCTTCGCGCCCAATGTCGGCGAAATCGGGGAGGCTTTGCACCCCGGCATGTTCGACGATCAAGGTGCGTTGCGATGAAGACATTCTTGTTCCCACTGTTCGGCGCCGCGGCCGTGCTTGCGGCCGGCGCCGCCAATGCCAACGACCGCTATGCCGACAGGCCGCCGGTGGTGGTCAGTCCCGACCTTTCGGCGCCCTGGGTGCTGCAGCTCGGCCATGCGCCGGGCATCGTGCGGCAGAGCCGGCAAGAGGCGCAGCCGCAACGGCGCTACCGGCGGCTGGCCGAACCGGATCAGCTGCGCACCGCAGCGGTGCAGGCGCCGGCCAAGCGCATGGTGATGCGGCGGCAGATCGACCCGATTTATCTGCCGCAGGAGGTCGCGTATGACGGCCCGCAGAAGCCGGGCACGATCGTCATCGATACGCGAGAGAATTTCCTCTATCTCGTCGGCAAGAACGGCAAGGCGCGCCGCTACGGCGTCGGCACCGGCAAGCCGGGCTTCGAATGGTCCGGCACCCACAAGATCACCAACAAGCGCGTCTGGCCGGACTGGCGGCCGCCGGCGGTGATGATCGCCCGCGAAGCCGCCAAGGGCCGTTATCTGCCGACCTATCTCGCCGGCGGCATGGAAAACCCGCTCGGCGCACGCGCGCTCTATCTCGGTTCGACCGAGTACCGCATCCACGGCACCAACCAGCCCTGGACGATCGGCGGCGCGGTGTCGTCGGGCTGCATCCGCATGCGCAACGAGGACGTGGTCGACCTTTACGAACGCGTGAATATCGGAACAACGGTGGTGGTGATATAGTTGCGGTAACGAATCACCTGGTCTAGAAAGACATTAGCTTTGGCTTTCTAAGGCCAGATGAATGAATAACGGGGGACGGGCCGTGTGGGGATGCGGCCAGTCACGAAAGGGCAGCGCGGCAAGCCGTGCTGCCCTTTTTGTTTGCGCCATCGCCAGCAAGAATTGACGGGAAGATTTCGCCAGCACGTCGCGCGACCGGCATGGCGGTTCGCTTTTCGCGCTGCCTTTTCGCCGTTGCCTTGCTATGTGGCGGCTAAAATCCAGATAAAGGCCCCATCCCAATGTCCCTTTCCGATGACAGCCGCTATCTCAGAGGCGGCCCGGTTGCCCAACGCATCATCGCCGGCGTGCGCGAAGACGCCGCGATCGCAACAGCCGAAGGCTTTCCGCCCAAGCTGGTATCGATCACCGTCGGCGACACCGCGGCGGTCGATGTCTATGTCCGCAACCAGCGCGCCAAGGCGGGGCTGGCCGGCATCGGCTTCGAGGAAAGGCGTTTTCGCGCCGACATCACCGCCGGCGAACTCGAAGCGGCGATCCACGGGCTTAACGCCGATCCGCGCGTCACCGGCATCATCATCCAGCGGCCGGTGCCGGTGCACATCCCGATCAAGACGCTGCAGGCGGCGGTGCATCCGCTCAAGGATGTCGAGGGCATGCATCCGGCCTCGATCGGCAACATCGTCTACAACCAGCTCGACCTGGCGCCCTGCACCGCCGCCGCCTCGGTCGAACTGCTCAGGGAAACCGGGCTCGACCTTAAGGGGCTCGAAGTGGTGGTCGTCGGCCATTCCGAGATCGTCGGCAAGCCGATCGCCTTCCTTTTGATGAGCGAAGGCGCGACAGTGACGGTCTGCCATCACATGACACGTTCGGTAGCGGCACACGCACGCCGCGCCGACGCGCTGTTCGTCGCCGTCGGCAAGCCGCGGCTGATCAAGGCCGACATGGTCAAGCCGGGTGCGGCGGTCATCGATATCGGCATCAATTCGGAGATCGGGCCGGACGGCGAGAGCCGCATCGTCGGCGACGTCGATGCCGAGAGCGTCAGGCATGTCGCGTCGTGGATCACGCCGGTGCCGGGCGGCGTCGGCCCGATCACCGTGGCGATCCTGCTGCGCAACACGATGGTGGCGCTCAGCCGCCAGCACGCCCGCTACCAGGCGACCTACGGCACGGCGGATCGGCTGGCGGCGGAGTAGGCGCGTAGCGGCTCACTTGGCCGCGACAATGGCCCTCTCTTCGCGAACGCCTTCGGGCTTCGGCCCGCCGTAGGCCCAGTCAAGCAGCTTTATCGTATGCACTACCGGCAGCTTCGCCGCCGAAGCGATCTGGGTGATGCAGCCGATATTGCCAGTGGCGACGACTTCGGCGCCGGTCGCTTCGATATTCCTGACCTTGCGGTCGCGCAACGTCGCCGAAATCCCGGGCTGCAGGATGTTGTAGGTGCCGGCCGACCCGCAGCACAGATGCCCTTCGCGCGGCTCGCGCACGACGAAGCCAGCTTTGACCAAAAGCTCCTTCGGCTGGCGGGTGATCTTCTGGCCGTGCTGCATCGAGCAGGCGGAGTGATAGGCGACGATGGTGCCCGGCTTGCGGACCGGCTCCGGCAGGTCGAGGCTTGCCAGATATTCGGTGATGTCCTTGGCCAGCGCCGAGACGCGCGCCGCCTTGTCGGCATAGGCCGGATCGAGGCGCAGCATGAAGCCGTAGTCCTTGATGGTGGTGCCGCAGCCGGATGCGGTGATGACGATGGCGTCGAGTCCACCCTGCTCGATGGCGCGCGTCCAGGCGTCGACATTCCGTCGGGCCGACGCCAAGGCAGAGTCCTCGCGTCCCATATGATGGACCAATGCGCCGCAGCAGCCCTCGCCCTCGGGCACCACGACCTCGACGCCAAGCCGGGTCAGCAGCGAAATCGTCGTATCGTTGATGCCGGGATCGAGCACGGACTGCGCGCAGCCGGTGAGGATGGCGACGCGGCCATTTTGCTTCGCGCCCTGCCCGGCATGGACGCCCGGCGAGGCCATCGATGAAGCAGGCGGGATCGAGACTGGGGCGAGCCTAAGCATGGCGCCGAGCGGCTTCAGGGCCACAACCTTGTCGAACAGGCCGGCGAATGGCCTACTTAGCTTCGCCAGGTTCAACGCGGCGCGAAAGCGCGAGGGGTAGGGCAGCACGAAGGCCAGCATGGCGCGCGTCAGGCGGTCGGCCAGCGGACGCTTGTAGGTCTCCTCGATATGGGCGCGGGCGTGGTCGACCAGATGCATGTAGTTGACGCCCGACGGGCAGGTGGTCATGCAGGCGAGGCAGGACAGGCAGCGATCGATATGGGTGACGACCTCCTTGTCGGCCGGACGGCCGTTTTCCAGCATGTCCTTGATCAGGTAAATCCGCCCGCGCGGCGAATCCAGTTCGTTGCCTAATGTCACATAGGTCGGGCAGGTGGCCGTGCAGAAGCCGCAATGTACGCATTTGCGCAGGATCTTCTCCGATTCCGCGACATGCGGATCGGCGAGCTGGGCAGCTGAGAAATTGGTCTGCACGTAAACGAATCCTACAATCCCAGAAACCAGCTTTCCGGGTTCTTGACCGGCTCGCCGCGCTGCAGCGCCTGCAAGCCGAGAATGCAGCGGGCGATGAACCAGACCGCGACGGCAACCATCAGCACGACACCGACGACAACGATCATCAGCAGCGCCGAGATCAGTGCATAGAGCAGGCCGATCCAGAAGGTGCGGATCAGGAATGTGTAATGGCTCTCGACGAAGCCGCCGGCCTTGCCGCGATTGATATAGGCCAGGACGATGCCGACAATGCCGCTGACGCCGATGGCTAGGCCGGCGAGATAGAGGATGTAGATGACCAGCGCATTGGTCGGACCGGGCTCCAGCCAGCGGTCGGTCTGGCGTGACGTACCGTTTTGACCTGGATCGCTCATTGTGCTCCTCCCTGGATTGTCGCGGCGAGAGTAGCAGAGCCTGCGCCCGGCGCCATACGGCCGGGATTGAGGATATTCTTCGGGTCGAATTCGGCCTTCAGCCGCGCCGACAGTGCTGCCAATTGCGGCGTCTGCGGTTCGAACACCGGAACGGCGGCGCGGTGCGCAGGGGCGGCGCGCACCAGCGTCGCATGGCCGCCGCCATATCTTTTGATCAAGCCGCGCAACAGGCCGGCCTCGGGATCGTCCTGCTGCATGCGCAGCCAGATCAGCCCGCCCTGCCAATCGTAGAAGGCATCGACCGCGGCCTGCATGCGCAGCGCCAGCACCATCTGGTGACCATGTGACGGCGCCATCGAGACGCGCCACACCGGCCTTTCGCTGCCATCCGCGAACGGCGCGCAGTCGCGGATATCGCGCCAGACCGAATACGAGACCGAACCAGAAATCTCCTGCAGTGGCCCGGCGTTTTTCAGCAGGTCTTTCAGCGCGGCGATGCGGTAGGCGACCGACGGGCCGAAGCCCTCGATGCGCAGCAGCGTCGCGGCATCGCTGCCGAGACTGCCGCTGGCGACCCGCGCGGCGACCCGTTCGGGAAGATGGGCAGCGCTCGACACTTCGGCGCTGGAACCGAGCGCCAGCGCCATGGCGGCGGCGGCATGATCGTCAAGCAGGCTGCGGATTGCGAGCGTGACTTCAGTCTCGGCAGCAGGCAGCACCTTGAAGGTCACATCGGTGAGCACCGCCAGCGTGCCCCAGCTGTTGGCCATCAGCTTGGAAAGATCGTAGCCGGTGACGTTCTTGACCACACGGCCGCCCGACTTGAAGGCCTCGCCGCGCCCGGAAACGGCCGCTATGCCGAGGATATGGTCGCGCGCAGCCCCGGCCTTCAGCCGCCGCGGGCCGGAAAGGTTCGCGGCGAGTGCGCCGCCGATCGTGCCTCGCCCTGGCTCACCGCCGAGCAGCGGGCCGTAATCCATCGGCTCGAAGGCCAGTTGCTGGCCGTTTTCGGCAAGCAGGCTTTCGATCTCTGCCAGCGGCGTGCCGGCCTTGGCCGACAGCACCAGCTCGGCCGGTTCATAGAGCGTGACGCCGGAGAGTTTCGACAGGTCGAGCGTATGCTCGCTCTGCTGCGGCCGGCCGATGCCGCGCTTGGAGCCGTGAGCGAGGATTTCGAGCGGCGAGTCTTCCGCCGCTGCCCAAGCGATGGTGGAAAGGGTTTCCGCTGATGTGGTGGGGGTGAAGGTGGTCATGGCGATACGCCGCGTTCCTTCGCGCCCCCCTCTGTCCTGCCGGACATCTCCCCCTCAAGGGGGGAGATCGAATGCGGCGTTGGGTTTCGCCAATCTTCAACCTCCAAGAAAGAGCGAGGCGCGCAAGCTGCCAATCTCCCCCCTTGAGGGGGAGATGTCCGGTAGGACAGAGGGGGGTGTTCAAGCGCCAACATCCCGCTCAAAACCTCGGAATGTCCGGAAACGCCGTCTGCCCGCGATGCACGTGCATCCTCCCGAGTTCGGCGCATCGCCTCAGCTGCGGGAAGACCTTGCCGGGATTCAAAAGATGGTTGGGGTCGAAGGCGCATTTGACGCGCATTTGCTGGTCGAGATCGATCTGGTTGAACATTTCCGGCATCAGGTCGCGCTTCTCGACGCCCACCCCGTGCTCGCCAGTCAGGACGCCGCCGACCTTGACGCAGAGCCGCAATATGTCGGCGCCGAAGCTTTCCGCCTTGTCGAGTTCGCCCGGCACGTTGGCGTCGTAAAGGATCAGCGGATGCAGATTGCCGTCGCCGGCGTGGAAGACATTGGCGACGCCGAGCCCGTATTTCTCCGACAGTTCGCGCATGCCGGCGAGGACGCGCGGCAGTTCCTTGCGCGGTATGGTGCCGTCCATGCAGTAATAGTCGGGCGAGATGCGGCCGACCGCCGGGAAGGCCGCCTTGCGGCCGGCCCAGAAACTCAGCCGCTCCTGTTCCGATTGCGAGATGCGGCATGTGGTCGAGCCGTTGCTGTAGGCGATGGCTTCGACCAGGCCGATCAGGTGATCGACCTCGACACCCGGCCCATCCAGCTCGACGATCAGCAGCGCCTCGACATCGAGCGGATAGCCGGCCTGGACGAAATCCTCGGCGGCGTGGATGGCCGGGCCGTCCATCATCTCCATGCCGCCCGGGATGATGCCGGCGCCGATGATGTCGGCGACGCATTGGCCGGCCTGCTCGCTGGTCGGGAAGCCGATCAGCAGGGCACGCGCCGTCTCCGGCTTCTTCAGGATGCGCACGGTGACCTCGGTGACGACGCCGAGCAGTCCTTCGGAGCCGGTCATCACGCCGAGCAGGTCGTAGCCTTCCGCGTCGAGATGGCTGCCGCCGAGGCGCACCACCTCGCCATTCATCAGCACCATCTCGACGCCGAGCACATTGTTGGCGGTGAGACCGTATTTCAGGCAGTGCACGCCGCCGGAATTTTCCGCGACATTGCCGCCGATCGAGCAGGCGATCTGGGAGGATGGATCGGGGGCGTAATAGAAGCCCTCCTGCTCGACGGCGGTGGTGATGCCGAGATTGGTGACGCCGGGTTGGGTGACGACAACGCGGTTCTGAAAATCGATCTCGAGGATGCGGTTGAAGCGGCTCATCACCAGCAGCACCGCGTCCTCCAGCGGCAGCGCGCCGCCGGACAGCGAGGTGCCGGAGCCGCGCGGCACGACGCGGATGTTGCGGTCGCTGCAATATTTCAGCACCCGCGAGACCTGCGCCACGGTTTGCGGCAGTACCACGACCAGCGGCAATTGCCGGTAGGCGGTGAGCCCGTCGCTCTCGAAGGCGCGCATTGCATTGGCGGCGTCGACGACACCCTCGCCCGGCACGATGATGCGCATATCGGCGACGATCTCGTCGCGCCGGCGCATCGTGGCCTCGTCTGGTTTCGGCATTGCAAGGCCGGACATCGACAGCCTCCTTCGATCGACTGGTAAAAATCTTTTACCAGCGACGGCTGTTGGTTGCAAATGCCGCATTGGCCGGGATGGGAGGCCTGTGGCCGGGACAGCCTTCCGCAGCGGCAATCTGCCGCTGCGCCCCACACTACTCGCCCGGCTGCTTGCCCGGTTCGGAGTGCGTGCGGCGGACGCGGCGCACGCCCCACCAGACGAGCAGGACGGCGAGCGGCACCGAGGCGGCGGTGACCATTTCCGGCGCAAAGGCATGGCCGAAGATCGAGACGCCCTTGGCGACGTAGCCGATAAGTCCGACGACGTAATAGGAGACGGCGGCGACGGAGAGCCCTTCCACCGTCTGCTGCAGGCGCAATTGCAGGCGGGCGCGGTTGTTCATCGAGGCCAGCAGGTCGCGGTTCTGCTTCTCGACCTCGACGTCGACCCAGGTGCGCAGCAGCGTGGTGGCACGGGTGAGCTTCGTCGACAGGTTGGCCTGACGCTCCTCGACCGAACGGCAGGTACGCATCGCCGGCGCGACGCGGCGCTGAAGAAAACCACCCCAGGTGTCGTAGCCGGGCACCGCCTCTTCCTCGAGCGCCTCCAGCCGCTCGCCGACGATGCCGTCATAGGCGCGGCTGGCGCCGAAGCGGTAGAGGCTGGAGGCGGCATCGGCCTCCAGCTCGGCGGCAAGCTCGGTCAAGTCGGCAAGCAAGGTCTGGCTGTCCCGGGTCTCGGCGACCTTCATTTCCAGCGTGGTCTGGGCCAGCCTGTCCTCGATGCGGCGGGCCCGCCCCGAAAGCGTCAGCGCCAGCGGCAGGCCGAGCATGGCCAGCGTGCGGTAAGTTTCGATATCGATCAGCCGCTGCGACAGCGCCCCGGTGCGCGCCGGCGTCAGGCCGCGGTCGAGCACCAGCATGCGGGTCAAGCCGTCGCCATCCTGACGGAAATCGGTGACGATGGCCGCGTTGCCGCGCTCGACCAGCGAATAGCACAGGCTGGTCGGGTCGAAGCCGGCGATCAGTTTTTCGTTCGCCGGCGTCCATTTGCGGATTTCCAGCCTGATGCCGGAAATCACCGTGCCCGGCGGCGAAAACCCGTTGCCGAAGGGTGTGTCTCCTTGCCCCCTGCCGTTTTCGGCGAGCGGGCCTTCCCAGAGATAGGTCGAGAACTCCGTGTGGCGTTCCCAGCGCAACGAGCCCTTGCCCCATTTCATCGCGTGGTGGCGGGCGTGAGGGTCGGGCGCGGCGATGCCGAGGCGTCGCGACAATTCGGAAAGCACGGCCTGATCGACGCCGGATCCAGCTTCGGTCATGAAGGATAGTTGCACCAGCACGCGCGGCTTTTCGACCAGCGGCTGCGGCCGGGCGTGGACCTCGCCAAGCGCGCCGGGGCGACCTTCATGCGCCGGAAAACCCATGACGCTGCCGCCCACTCCTTTGGCGCGCAGCTGGAATTCGAGGTTGGACGGGTCGGCGTCAGGCACGGCTGGTCCCCCGGGCTTCTCTGAGCCCTTTGGCAATGATGTCCCTCTAGAGAGGTTCATCGTTTCAAGGAAACGCCGAACCGCTCTATCTCTTTGATTCTGTGCAATTCCGGACGGAAAACCGTTTCACACTTTTCCTGGAATTGCTCTAGAGGCAATCTCGAGAGGACGCAAACGGCAGTTTAGCTCAAGCTGATATGAAGCCGCGGCTGTGAAACCGATCCGGGCCGGGCAAATTGGATAAATAATTTGACCAGTTGGCGACGCTGGCTTTATCTTGCGCGACATCGGTTCAACCCCCAGGCATCCCGTTTGAGCGACATTTTCTCCCGGATCGAGCATTCGCGCACCGCCGACGAGGTGGTGCAGCAGATCGAGAGCCTGATCCTCGAAGGCGTCCTGCGCACCGGCGACCGGCTGCCGGGCGAGCGCGAGCTGGCGCGCCAGTTCGAGGTGTCGCGGCCTATCCTGCGCGATGCCTTGAAAGCCTTGGAAGGACGCGGGCTGTTGACGACACGGCCAGGCGGCGGCACCCATGTCGCCGATGTCATCGGCCAGCTGTTCACCAAGCCGGTGACCGACCTGATCTCGATGCATCGCAAGGCCGTGACCGACTATCTGGAGTACCGCCGCGAGATCGAGGCGGTGGCGGCGGAATATGCGGCGCGGCGCGCCACATCGGACGATCTGGCGCTGCTCGACCGCATCATGGCGCGCATGGACGAGGCGCACCGGACCGGCAATTTCGACGACGAGGCGGAAATCGACGTCGAGTTCCATCACGCGATTTGCGAATGCGCGCACAACATCATTCTGCTGCACACGCTGCGCTCCTGTTATCGGCTGCTGTCGGAAGGCGTGTTCCAGAACCGGCGGCTGGTGTTCAGCGTGCCGGGCGCGCGCGAGGCGCTGCTTTCGCAGCACCGGGCAATCTACACGGCGGTCAAGGCCGGCGATCCGGCCGCGGCGCGGCAGGCGGCGATGGACCACATCTCCTATGTCGAACGGTCGATGACTGAAGCCGAGCGCAGCGACGACTGGCAGCGCGTGTCGCGGCTGAGGCTCAGGCAGCGCACCGAGCCCGGTGACGGCGAGCCGGCAAGAAAACAGCCGTAGGCACCGGCCAGAAAATTCAACGACGAACCAGCGAAGAACCAGCGGAAAAAGATCCATGAGCAGCATTCTCACCATCGCCGACCTCAAGGACCTGGCGCGCCGCCGCGTGCCGAAGATGTTCTTCGACTACGCCGATTCCGGCGCCTGGACCGAAAGCACCTACCGCGCCAACGAAGAGGATTTCCAGAAGATCAAGTTCCGCCAGCGCGTGCTTGTCGACATGGACAACCGCTCTCTGGAATCGACCATGATCGGCGAGAAGGTGACGATGCCGGTGGCGCTGGCGCCGACCGGCATGACCGGCATGCAGCATCCGGACGGCGAGATGCTGGCGGCGCAGGCGGCGGAAGAATTCGGCGTGCCGTTCACACTGTCGACGATGAGTATCTGCTCGATCGAGGATGTCGCGTCGGTGACCAGGAAGCCGTTCTGGTTCCAGCTCTATGTGCTGCGCGACAAGGACTTCGTCTTCGATTTGATCGATCGCGCAAAAGCGGCGAAATGTTCGGCGCTGGTGCTGACGCTCGACCTGCAGATCCTCGGCCAGCGCCACAAGGATATCCGCAACGGGCTTTCGGCGCCGCCGCGAATGACGCCGAAGCACATCTGGCAGATGGCGACAAGGCCGCGCTGGTGCGTCGGCATGGCCGGCACCAAGCGCCGGAGCTTCCGCAACATCGTCGGCCATGCCAAGGGCGTCGGCGACCTCGCCTCGCTGTCGTCCTGGACGAAGGAGCAGTTCGATCCGCATCTGTCGTGGAAGGACGTCGCCTGGATCAAGGAGCGCTGGGGCGGCAAGCTGATCCTGAAAGGCATTCTCGACAAGGAAGATGCGCTGATGGCGGCCAGAACGGGTGCCGACGCGATCATCGTATCCAACCATGGCGGCCGCCAGCTCGACGGCGCCTCGTCGTCGATCATGGCACTCGAAGAGATCGCCGACGCCGTCGGCGATACGATCGAGGTGCATATGGACGGCGGCATCCGCTCCGGCCAGGACGTGCTCAAGGCGCTGTGCCTCGGCGCCAAGGGCACCTATATCGGCCGGCCTTTCCTGTACGGCCTCGGCGCACTCGGCAAGGAAGGGGTTACCAAGGCGCTGGAAATCATCCGCAAGGAGATGGACATAACGCTGGCACTGTGCGGAAAGCGTCTGGTCACCGACATGGGCAAGGATCAGCTTCGGCGCTAAAGTCCCGTGGCGGCATGACCACGGAGGCGACGCAGGCATTGACGGAGCCCGGCATCAGTTTCTACGAGGCGCGCGGACCGCAAGGCATGCGCCTTTACGCGATCGGCGATGTGCACGGCCGGCTCGATTTGCTGACCGCCATGCACCGGCGGATCGAGGCGGAGCTCAGTCAACGGCCGTCGGTCGATTGGCGCGTGATCCATCTCGGCGATTATGTCGACCGGGGCCCGGACTCCAGGGGCGTCATCGATTTCCTGATCGACGCGCAAAGACGCGATCCGCGTCACCTGATGCTGGCCGGAAATCATGATCTCGGCTTCCTCGATTTTCTCGATGTCCCCGACCCGGACGGTCTGTTCATGCGCTATGGCGGTATCCAGACGGCGCTGTCCTATGGCGTGTCGCTCAGTGGGAGCAGCGCCTGGTTTGGCCGCGCCGATGCGGCATTGCGGCAAGGGCACGCCGCACTGGTCGAGGCGGTGCCGCAGAACCATGTCGAGTTCCTGCGCTCGCTGCCCTTCTCAGTGACGTTCGGCGATTTCTTCTTCTGCCATGCCGGCATCCGGCCCGGCGTTGCGCTGGAAAGCCAGAGCCGGCAGGACCTGATCTGGATCCGCGAGGTCTTCCACGACCACACCGGTCTTCATCCCAAGATCGTGGTGCACGGCCATACGCCGGTGCCCAAGGCCGAGATCACCGGCAACCGCGTCAATGTCGACACACTCGCCTGGCAGTCGGGAAACCTCACCGCACTCGTGGTGGACGGTGCGGACAAGCATATCCTGACAGTCACGGGTGAGCGGGCTTAGTTGATATTCAGCCGAAGCCGCGACGCTTGAGTCACGGCAGAGATCCCAGGGCCTGCGCTCCGCTTCGCGTTCGCGGCGCGCTGGACGACGAAGGCTAGCGAAGCGCGGCGGTGACGCCGTAGCCGTCGACGGCATTGTGGTCGTTGGCCGCGTCGGCGGAATAAATGCCGAGGCCGCACAACACGATAGCCGACAACATGACAAAGGACAAAAAGGCTGCTTTCACGGACGTCATCTCTTGTTGAGCTTCCTGCATCTATGCACGAGCGGGTTACCAATGCGTTGAAACGCAAAACACGTCGCAAATGTCTGACGGTTTCGCGCTTCTAGGCATGTTCTGTATCGGCGGTGTGTCGCGCGGGTCACAGGAAAGGTTCATCGCGGTTGCACGCAAGATGCAGAGCGGGCGCCTTTTAGGCTGGCCGACAGACACAGGCCAAGGATGAAACGCGTTGTCCCCGGAGGATTTGCCGCCGCGTGCCAAATATGCAACGTCGCCAACTACGCTGACTGTATGAGCCGTCAGATCGTCGCCACCCAGGCGCGGGCGATGGCCAGGCCGGCGGC
Source organism: Mesorhizobium sp. WSM4828 (assembly GCF_055811175.1). Classification (NCBI taxonomy): domain Bacteria; kingdom Pseudomonadati; phylum Pseudomonadota; class Alphaproteobacteria; order Hyphomicrobiales; family Phyllobacteriaceae; genus Mesorhizobium; species Mesorhizobium sp. WSM4828. The sequence goes on from NZ_JBVVQK010000047.1 coordinate 25,307, forward strand.
ATCGGCTTGCGGTCCGTTGCGGGCCATTTCATCGTCGAGCCGGACGGCCCATTCAGGATGCCGCTCGGCGATCAGCGGTGCGAAGGAGGTGCTCCAGTCGCGAACCATCGGCCGGTCGGCCTCGAAATGGAACTGGAAGCCGTAGACGGCGCGGCCGATGCGGAACGCCTGGTTCTCGGCGACGGCGTTGCCGGCCAGCCGCACGGCCCTCTCAGGCAAGGCAAAGGTGTCGTCGTGCCATTGGAAGATCGGGAATTTTTCGGGCAAGGCGGCGAGCACCGGATCGGCCTGCGCCGCCGCGGTAAGCGCGACCTCCTGCCAGCCGAATTCCGAGGCACCGCCTATCTGGTTCTCGCCGCCAAAGGCGCGTGCTACCAACTGGCTGCCAAGGCAGATGCCGACCACCGCGCGATCCCTCTCGCCAAAGTCGCGCGTCAGATCGAGCAGACCCGCGAAATAAGGGCAGAGCTCGTCGTCCAGCGCATTCTGGGCGCCGCCGAGCACCACCATGGCGTCATGCTCGCCGCTAGCTTGCGGCAGCGCGTCGCCGCGATAGGGCCGGCGCAGGTCGATACCGGCGCCTGCCTCGACCAGCGCCGCGCCGATCTGGCCAAGGCCCTCATTGTCGAAGTTCTGGACCACCAAGACCCGCATCGAAACCTGCTGACATGAAATTGATGCAACGAGCGATATCATGGCGCCAGCATTGCAGCCAACAGGGAACGCCTATGCCACTGCAGAACCGGGTCGATCCGTTCGGCGCCATCCATGCCGTGCCGGAGCGCGGCCTGTTCATGGGCAATCGCGGCATCATTCACGACCCCGAGACGAGAACGCTGTTGAAGAAGCGCTGGGCGCTGCAAGCCTGGATCATCTGCGTCCGCGAATTCGGCGACGTGCGGCGCGAGCCGATGGGGCGCAACCGGCAAAGCGACGACCAATTGGGCGGCAAGGCCGGCTGGACCGAGCTGTTTTTCCTCGACGAGGTGACGGCACTGGCGGCCGGGCACCGCCCCTGCTTCTTCTGCCGGCGCGAGCGGGCCAGGGATTTTGTCCGGCGTTTCGGCGACGCCTTCGGCATTGCCGAGCCACGCGCGCCGCAACTCGACAAGCGCCTGCACAAGGAGCGCCTGGCCTCGGGCGGACCGGCGCCGAGACTGAAACCGGAGGCGCTTGCGGATTTGCCGGACGGCACGATGATCTCGTCAGGAAACAGGGCATACGCCCTGTTTGACGGCGCCGCGCTGCCCTGGAGTTTCGGCGGCTATGGCGAACCGGTGGGATTCGATGGCTTTGCACACCGCCCGCTCCGCCTGCTCACGCCGGCGACAACTGTTTCGGTGCTGAGGCATGGCTACGAGCCTGTCTGGCATCCTTCCGCCGAGGCTTGACGCCAAGGGTGACGTTGCCGCATTCCTCGGCGATGCGCGCCAATTACAAGATGCAGCGGCTGTTCGTGCCGGACGAGCTTGGACCCGATACCGAGTTCGAGGTCGGCCCGCAGCAGAGCCATTATCTCTCGCATGTGCTGCGGCTCGGCGAAGGCGCCGAAATTCTGGTCTTCAACGGCCGCGACGGCGAATGGTCGGCGGCGATCGCCGCGAAATCGAAGAAGGCGTTGCGCCTGAAGGTGATGGAGCTGCAGCGCCCGCAGCCGCCGTTGCCCGATCTCGTCTATTGCTTCGCGCCGCTGAAGCAGGGGCGGCTCGACTACCTCGTGCAAAAGGCGGTGGAGATGGGCGCCGGCATCCTGCAGCCGGTCATCACCCAGCATACGCAAGTGGCAAAACCCGGCATCGAGCGCCTGCGCGCCAATGTCGTCGAGGCGGCCGAACAATGCGGCATATTGGCGGTGCCGGAGCTGCGCGAAGCGGAAAAATTCGAGCGCCTGCTCAGCAATTGGAACCGTGAGCGGCGGCTGATCTTCTGCGACGAGGACGCATCGACCAACAATCCCCTACCGGCATTGCAGGCGGTCCGGGAGGGAAAGCTCGGGCTGCTGGTCGGACCGGAGGGCGGCTTTTCCGACGAGGAACGCAGGATGCTGAGAGCGCTGCCCTTCGTTACCGCCATTCCGCTCGGGCCGCGCATCCTGCGAGCGGATACGGCGGCGGTGGCAGCTTTGGCGCTGATCCAGGCGACAATCGGTGATTGGTGATCAATTCACGTTACCCTCTGGCTCAGGATTTTTCGCTTGATCGGCTACTGACATTTCGTCCATCTAGCGCCGGCAGTGGCCGCGTGTCCTTTCGGGCGCGTAAAGGACGCTGTAGCATTTGATTGGGCACCTGATCCCTTCCGAAAATCGAAGCCGGTTTTCGGGGTCATGTGCGGAGGGCTATTATGGCGCGCGATACTACCGATTTCCGGCCGATCGAAGGCGTCGACGAACTCGTCGAGCACCTGGCCGAAGGCAACAAGCCGCGCGACAAATGGCGCATCGGCACCGAGCACGAGAAATTCCCGTTCTATGTCGACGGCAATGCGCCGGTGCCCTATGGCGGCGAGCGCGGCATCCGCGCCATCCTCGAAGGCATGCAGGACAAACTCGGCTGGGACCCGATCATGGACGCCGGCCGCATTATCGGCCTGGTCGAGCCGACCGGCCAGGGCGCGATCTCGCTGGAACCAGGCGGCCAGTTCGAGCTGTCCGGCGCGCCGCTGGAGACGATCCACCAGACCTGCCGCGAAGGCAATGCGCATCTGGCGCAGGTACGCGAGATCGCCGAACCGATGGGCATTCGTTTTCTCGGCCTTGGCGGCAGCCCGAAATGGTCGCTGGCCGAGACGCCGAAGATGCCGAAATCGCGCTACGAGATCATGACCCGCTACATGCCCAAGGTCGGCACCAAAGGCCTCGACATGATGTACCGGACCTGCACGATCCAGGTGAACCTCGACTTCGAGAGCGAAGCCGACATGCGCCGCAAGATGCAGGTATCGCTGAAGCTGCAGCCGCTGTCGACGGCGCTGTTTGCCAACTCGCCCTTCACCGAAAGCCGGCCGAACGGCTTGCAGAGCTGGCGCGGCGAGATCTGGCGCGACACCGACAATCAGCGCTCCGGCCTGCTCGAATTCTGCTTCTCGCCCGATTTCGGCTTTGCCGACTATGTCGAATGGGCGCTCGACGTGCCGATGTATTTCGTCATCCGCGACGGCCAGTACCATGACATGACGCACATCACCTTCCGCCAGTTCATGGCGGGTGCCGCCCGCAACGAATTGCCGGACGGGCTGCCGACGATGGGCGACTGGGCGAACCATCTGTCGACGCTGTTCCCGGACGTGCGGCTGAAGCGCTTTCTCGAAATGCGCGGCGCCGATGGCGGGCCGTGGCGGCGCATCTGCGCGCTGCCGGCCTTCTGGGTCGGGCTGCTCTACGATGCGGCGGCGCTCGATGCGGCCGAGGCGCTGACCTCGAGCTGGAGCTACGACGAAGTGCTGGCAATGCGCAACGCGGTGCCGGAACAGGGCATTTCGGCGCCCTTTCGCAACACGACGTTGCGTGAGATCGCCCGCGACGTGCTCGTCATCTCGCGCATGGGACTGAAGAACCGTGGCCGCAAGAACCGCGACGGCTACGACGAGACGTCGTTCCTCAACACGCTGGACGAGGTCGTCGCGCGCGGCACCACCAGCGCCGAAGAGATGCTGGCGGCCTACCACACACGCTGGGGCGGCTCGATCGAGCCTGTGTTCATGGAATACGCGTATTAGCGCTTCGCTATCCGCTTGGCCGGTGGTCCGGCAAATTCGCTTCAATCAATGATGGAAACGAACTAGGCTTCTCCAACGAGGATTTTCCCGGAGGAGAAAACAATGCCTTCCTTGTTCGATATTCTGGCGCAGTCCCAGAACGGCAACGGCATGCAGGCGCTGGCCCAGCAGTTCGGGCTGTCGCAGCAGCAGACGCAGGCGGCGGTCGCGGCGCTGCTGCCGGCCTTTTCGCAGGGACTGAAGCGCAACACAGCGGATCCTTATGGACTCGGCTCCTTCGTGACGGCGATGGCCAGCGGCCAGCACGCCAAATATTTCGAGGATGCAAGCCGGGCCTTCTCGCCGCAGGGTCTCGATGAAGGCAACGGCATTCTCGGCCATCTGTTCGGCTCGAAGGACCTGTCACGCGCAGTCGCCAGCCAAGCCGCGCAGGCGAGCGGTGTCAGCCAGCAGGTCCTGCAGCAGATGCTGCCGGCAATCGCCTCGATGATGATGGGCGGGCTGTTCAAGCAGACCACCAACCAGCTGGGCGGACAGATGCATGCGGCAGGCGGCGGCGGCAATCCGCTCGGCGAGCTCATCGAGCAGATGATGCGGCAGGCGGGCGGCGGCGGCCAGGCGCCGGCCCCTCAGCCTGCGGGCCTCACGGATAACCCCCTCGGCAAGGTGCTGCAGGATATGTTCGGCGGGCAGCAGCCGCAACAGTCGCAGAGCCCTTACGGCGACAACCCGCTCGGCAAGGTGTTGCAGGACATGTTCGGCGGCGGGCAGCAGCCGCAAAGCCAGCCCCAGCAGACACAGAACCCTTATGGTGACAATCCGCTCGGCAAGGTGCTGCAGGATATGTTCGGCGGCGGCGCGCAACAGCCGCAGAACCAGCCCCAGCAAACACAGAACCCTTATGGCGACAATCCGCTCGGCAAAGTGCTGCAGGACATGTTCGGCGGCGGCGCACCGCAGTCTCAGCCGCGTCAGACGCCCCAGGCGCCGCAGCCGCAGGCCAATCCGAGCGGCAGGCCGAGAAATCCGTTCGACGACCTGTTCGGCAAGATGTTCGAGACGGGCGCCCAGCAACGCGACGACTACCAGAAAGGCATGGAGTCGATCTTCGACCAGTTCAAGCACGGCATGGGCCGGCGGTAGGGGTTGTCGCTGACCCACGCCGCGTCGTCATCCTGGGGCGGAGCAAGGAGCGAAGCGACGCGGCGCAGACCCCAGGATCCATGCCGTGAATTGGGAGCGCCGTGGCGGTGCAAAATTCAGCTCCGCTGCATCCTCGGTTGAGGTCACGGCATGATGGGGTGGACGGCCCCCGAAGCGGCATCGATGTGCCAGATTGAGGTCGTATAGAACTTCAATCGA
>NZ_JBVVQK010000048.1:0-28576 GCF_055811175.1 Mesorhizobium sp. WSM4828
CTGCGGTAACGCCGCCCTACAAACTGTGGGGCGGGCCCACTTCGGAGAGGACCCCACCCCCGGCCTGCGGCCGGACCCTCCCCTCAAGGGGGAGGGGGACGTCCCACTAATGGAAGACCCGCATGACCACCATCACAGCAATCTCCGCCCCGACGCGCCCCCGCAAACTCGTCGGCGTCGGGCGCCGGCAGTGGATCGGCCTGCTCTATGTCGCGCCGGCCGTTGCCCTGGTCGTCGTCTTCTTCATCGTGCCGCTTTGCATGACCGCCTGGATGTCGCTGCACAATTGGCCGCTGATGGGGGCGCATAGCTTCATCGGGCTCGACAATTACTGGGCGATCCTGCGTGACACCCGTTTCTGGAACGCGCTGAAGTTCACCGGCTACTACACGGTGGTGGTGACGATCGCGATCTTTGCCGTTGCCTTTCCGCTGGCGCTGTTCATCGAACGGCCGCGGCAGCTGACCGGCTTCTACCGCACGTCCTTCTTCATGCCGGCGGTCATCGGTTTTGCTTCGGCCAGCCTTTTGTGGTCGTGGCTGCTCAATGTCGATTCCGGCCTGTTCAGCCCGGCCGCCTTCGAGCTTGGCCTGACCGAGAAGAAATTCAATCTGCTGGCGACCTTCCAGCCGGCCTTCTGGTCGATCATCGCCATGGTGGTGTGGAAGGTGGCGGGCTTCACCATGATCATCCTGATGACCGGCCTGCAATCGATCCCGCCGGACCTGCAAGAGGCGGCGATGATCGACGGGGCAGGGCCATTCGCGCGGTTCCGGGCGATTACCCTGCCGCTGATGCGCCGCACGCTGGCGCTGGCGCTGATCCTGTCGGTCGCCGGCTCGATCCTCGCCTTCGACCAGTTCTACATCATCCTGCGCGGCGGCCCGCGCAACCAGACGCTGACCGCAGTCTATTGGATCTTCAACCAGTCCTTCGTGTCGTTCAAGCTCGGCTATGGCGCCGCCCTATCGATGGTCCTGCTTGTCATCCTGGTGGCGCTCAGCCTCATCCAGTTGCGGCTGTTGCGCCAGCCCGAGGGGGTCGACTGATGGCACAGGCAAGGAGCCGCAACCGCCGCATCGGCATGCAGATCGCCGAGCACTCGACTGGCATCGTCGCGTCCATTCTGTTCCTGGCGCCGATCGCCTGGACGGTGCTTTCGGCCTTCAAGCCGGCGCAGGAGGCGCGCCAGCCGCCGCTGCCGCCCTGGCCGACCAGCGGCATCTCGCTCGAGAACTACGCCACGCTCAACACGTTCGGCGACGGCCTGTGGCTGCCGGCACAAAACAGCATCTATGTCTCGGTCATGACCGTGGTGCTGTCGGTGATCGTCAGCGTGCTCGCCGGCTACGGTTTCTCGCGCTTCCGCTTTCCGCTGAAGAACCTGCTGTTCGTCGTCATCCTGTCGACGATCATGATCCCGTTCCAGTCGATCCTGACGCCGATCTTCCTGGTGCTGACAAAAATCGGCCTGCACAACACGCTGACCGGGCTGGTCTGCGTCTACGTCACGCTGCAGCTGCCGTTCTCGATCTTCATGATGCGCAACGCCTTCGACGCGGTGCCGCGCGAAATCGAGGAGGCCGCGCGCATGGACGGCGCCAACAATGTCACCATGCTCTTGAGGGTCATGCTGCCGCTGGTCTGGCCTGGCATCGTCACCATCGCGCTGTTTGCCTTCCTCGGCGCCTGGAACGAGTTTCTGGCGGCCCTCGTGCTGATGACCGACCAGTCGAAATTCACGCTGCCGATCATGATGACCGCACTCCAGTCCGGCCGCTTCGGCGCCATCGACTGGGGCGCCGTGCAGGCCGGCGTCACCGTGATGATGGTGCCGTGCCTGGTGCTCTTCCTTTTGCTGCAGCGCTTCTACATCCGCGGCCTCATGGCAGGGGCCGTCAAGTGACCAATCGAACCGAACCGGAGTAAATTGATGACCGCATCGCAATCCGCCAGTCAGGGCGCCAAGCCGAAACTCGCCTTCCGGCCGCTTCCGGTGCCGCAGGTCGATGTGCGCGGCTTTTGGGGCGACCGCGTCGATGCCGTCGCCTCAAAAACCGCCGGCATCCTCTACGACCGCTGCGTCGAGGCCCGCATGCTCGAGCAAATCGATCCGGACCGGCCGTCGCCCGGCGTCGTCATTCCGTTCCACTCACCCTCGCCGGACGAGGCAGCCACCGCCGGCAACGAGTTCACCGGATCGACGGTGACGACGCAGATGTTCTGGGACTCGGATTGGGGCAAAACCATCGAGACCGCCGCCTATTCGCTCTACCGCCGCCGCAACGACGAGCTGGAGAAGAAGATCGACGCCGTCATCGACATGTATGGCAGGCTGCAGCAGCCCGACGGTTATCTGTCGAGCTGGTACCAGCGCATCCAGCCGGGCCTGCGCTGGACCAATCTGCGCGATTGCCACGAGCTCTATTGCGCCGGCCATCTGATCGAAGGTGCGGTCGCCTATTACCAGGCCACGGGCAAGCGCAAGCTGCTCGACATCATGTGCCGCTATGTCGACCATATCGCCGAGACGTTCGGTCCCGAGCCCGGCAAGAGGAAGGGCTATTGCGGCCATGAGGAGATCGAGCTGGCGCTGGTCAAGCTGGCGCGGGTGACCGGCGAGCGCAAATACATGGAGCTAGCCAAATACTTCATCGACCAGCGGGGACTTGAGCCGCATTATTTCGACGAGGAGGCGCGCGCCCGCGGCGCCGACCCGAAGGCCTATCATTTCAAGACTTACGAATACAACCAGTCGCACAAGCCCGTTCGCGAGCAGGACAAGGTCGTCGGCCATGCGGTGCGGGCGATGTATCTCTATTCGGGCATGGCCGACATCGCCACCGAATATGGCGACGACACGCTGCGGGTGGCGCTCGACCGGCTGTGGGACGATCTCATGACCAAGAACCTCTATGTCACCGGCGGCCTCGGGCCGTCGGCGCACAATGAAGGTTTCACCGCCGATTACGACCTGCCCAACGACACCGCCTACGCCGAGACCTGCGCTTCGGTCGGCCTGGTGTTCTGGGCAAGCCGCATGCTCGGCATGGGTCCCAACGCGCGCTACGCCGACATCATGGAGCGGGCGCTCTACAACGGCTCGATCTCCGGCCTGTCGCTCGACGGCTCGCTGTTCTTCTACGAAAATCCGCTCGAAAGCCGCGGCGCCCACCACCGCTGGAAATGGCACCGCTGCCCGTGCTGCCCGCCCAATGTCGGGCGCATGGTCGCCTCGATCGGCAGCTATTTCTACGGCCTGTCGGACGACGCACTCGCCGTCCATCTCTATGGAAACGGCACGGCTCGTTTCGATATCGCCGGGACGCAAATTGAGCTGACCCAGACCAGCAATTATCCGTGGGACGGCGCGGTCTCGATCTCCGTCGAACCGCAAGCTCCGACCGAGTTCACCTTGCACCTGCGCCTGCCGGGCTGGTGCCGCAAGGCAGTGCTCAAGGTCAACGGCGCCGATGTCGATCTGGCTGCTGTCACCAGCGACGGCTATGCCGCGATCCGCCGCGAATGGCGCAAGGGCGACCGCGTCGAGCTCGACCTCGAAATGGCCGTCGATCGCCTCTACGCCAATCCGCAGGTGCGGCAGGATATCGGCCGCGTCGCACTGGCCCGCGGGCCGCTGATCTATTGCGTCGAGGAGACCGACAATTCCAGCCAGCTGCACCGCATCGCTTTGCCGCGGACGGCCGACATCGAGGCGCATCAGCAGCCGAACCTTCTGGGCGGCGTCGTGACACTTTCGGCGATTGCCAAGAAGGAGGCTTTCGAAAACTGGGAAGAGGGGCTCTACCGCACCGAACCGCCAGCGGTCGAGGAAGCAAAAGTCACCGCCGTGCCGTATTTCGCCTGGGACAACCGCGACCCCGGCGAGATGCTGGTCTGGCTCAGGGACGAATAAAGCCCGACGGCGGCGCCCGACCGATCTCCTCGGCCACAAGTTCCTGCAGCTGCCAGAGGTTGCGGTCGCGGATGCCGCAAGCGTCGAGATGGCGAATGGTCTCGAACAGATATTCGGCGCCCGAACCCCAGTGGCCGACGGCCGTGGCCAGGGTCGCCGCTATCGCTCGCTTTTCGAGCTTGCCGGCATAGCGCGGATTGGCGGGATCGACAACGAAACCAAGCGCTTGGCCCATGCCGTCGCCCGTCCTGACCTGCAGCCAGCGCGGCACATTGACGGCCGGCAGGATGGTCATCTCGCGGCGCAGCAGCGCTTCGAGATTGGCCGACACCGGCTCGGCGATCTCGAACACCATACCCTGGCATTGGCCGCCGCGGTCGAGCGCCATCATCAGGCCGGGCTGCTCGATCGTTCCCCTGAAGCGTTGCACCGTAAAACAGAACGAACGGTGCCAGCCTGTCGCCACGGCCCGTTCGCCACCCCTGACCTCGCCGGCCGGCTTCCACAGCAGTGAACCATAGGCAAACAGCTTCACCGGCCCGGCCGGCGCGCCGGCCAGCACCTCGTCGCGAATGCGCGCGTAATCGGCATCGGTCATGTAGACCATGCCCGGCGTCGGCCCGGCGTCCTCGACCGCCCGCAAAGTGCGGGCGACCAGCGCCTCGGTCAGCGCCATCGGTGACTTGCGCGGTGCCGACCGACGCCGCGATGCGGCGGAAATGACCTTGCTCATCCTCGTGCTCTCAGCTTTGCCGCCATGTTGCCGAAGGCTGAAGGATTCTCAAGGGCCGAGTGCACCGGCGCCAAAATACCTGGATCAGACGCGCGAGGTGGCCTGAAAGGCAGACCGGCCCGGCTCATTGGATGCCTATCGGCGGTCGTCCCTGGAAACTATAGAAAGGTCTCCGTCTGCTGACAGGCGCAGGCACGGCAGCGTCAGAGTACCTCGACCGCGGTCGCGAACACGTAACCGGCGCCACGCTCCGTAACGATGAGCTTGGGCTCGCTCGGGTTGACCTCGAGCTTGCGGCGCAGCCGCAATATCTGCACGTCGATGCTGCGGTCGAACACCTCCTCGTCGTGCACGCGGCTGGCAGCGAGTAGCTGCTCGCGGCTCAGGATCTGCTGTGGCGATTTCAGGAAGGCTGCCAGCAGGTTGAACTCGCCGGCGGTCAACGGCGTCGCCTCGCCCGCCGGCGACCTCAGGCGCCGCATCCGCATGTCGAGCTCCCAGCCGGCAAAACGATAGCATATGTGCTTCTTGCCGCGCGGCTGCGGCTGCGCCGACGCCGATCGCCGCAGCACGGCGCGAACACGCGCCAGCAGCTCCCTGAGGCTGAAGGGCTTGGTGATGTAGTCGTCGGCGCCGAGTTCCAGGCCGACGACGCGATCCACCTCGTCGCGCCTGTGGCCGGTGATGATGATGATGGGCGCTTCCGGCGGACTGCCGAGTTGCCGCATGACGTCGAACCCGTCCTCGTCCGCAAGCCTCATATCGAGGATCATCAGGTCCACGGGCTTTTCGTTGAGGACGCGCGACATGGCCCGGCTGTCGGCGACCGCGCTGACCCTGAAGTTTTCGCTCTCCAGGTAATTGGTGAGCATATCGCGAATTTCGGCGTTGTCGTCGACGACAAGAATATGCCTCGGCGCCGCTGCCTGCTCGATACTGCCTTTCGACTGCTGTTCGTGGCGAATGTTTTGTTCGGCTGACATCTCGCACCGTCCGCAAGCGTGGAACTCATGACCGAGCCGTTGCTTTTATTAAACATCGATTTTCGGCGATTTATTGGTGAGCGCGATGATCTTCGTGATCGCACACCCTGCCACAGGCTCGCTCGATGGCACATCAGCAGATTGGTAAGGTTCGGGCGGGGCTTTTTGTTCCGCTTTGCCTGGCAATGGCGGCACCTTTTGCGTTGGCCCAGAGCAGTCAGCCGGCCCCGCCGATGGGCGAGCCGATTGCGCCGATCACGGCCAGCGGTCCCTCCGACCGGGCGAAGATCGCGCTCGGCGAGAGCCTGTTCAACGATGCCCGCCTGTCGCATGGCGATGTCGTGGCCTGCAGTTCCTGTCACAGGCTGGATCTCAGCGGCGACGACGGTCAGGCCCGTTCCGTGGCGGCGGACGGCAAGCCGCTCGAATTCAACACGCCGACCGTCTTCAACGCGGCGCTCGATTTCCGGCTGAACTGGCGCGGCAATTTTCGCACTTTCGAGCAGCAGAACGAGGCAGCCCTGCTCGATGACAGGCTAATGAATACGAGCTGGGAGGAATTGCTGACCAGGCTGCGCTCCGATGCAGACTATTCGCAGCGGTTCGCGAGGGTCTACGGCTCCATTCCCGACCGGACAAACGTGCTCGACGCCTTGGGGATGTTTCAACAGTCGCTGATCACGCCCGATGCCCGTTTCGACCGCTATCTCAAGGGCGAACGCGACGCCATCACGACCGACGAAGAGCACGGCTATCAACTGTTCAAAGCGTATGGCTGCGTCGCCTGCCACCAGGGCGCCAATGTGGGCGGCAATCTGTTTCAGAAATTCGGCATCTTCCAGGATCCCTTCGCACGCCAGAAGACCCTGACCAAGGCGGATCTCGGCCGCTTTGCCATTACCGGCGCCGAAAGTGACCGCCATGTGTTCCGTGTTCCCAGCCTGCGCAACGTCGCGGTGACGGCGCCGTATTTTCACGATGGCCGCACCGCATCGCTCGCAGACGCGGTGAAGATCATGGCGCAGAACCAGCTCGGCCGGGAGCTCGACCAGCGCGATGCCGATCTCATCGTCGAATTCCTCGGGACCTTGACGGGCGAGTATCGCGGCCGGCCGTTGACCAGCGCAGCCGATCGTCTGCAGCAATGAAGTCGCTACGCATCCTGGCGCCGATCGTTGCCTGCCTGCTCATCGTCCTGACCTACCTCCTGGTGCAGGGCACGGCTCCCGATGCGGCGCGCCACGAACGCACGCTCGATGCGCTCAGGACCGTCATCCTCTATAACGCCGCCCTGCAGCGCGATGTGTTGCGGGCACGCGCGGGACTGCTGCGCAGTTACGATCCGCTTGTGCGGTCGATCGAGAACCTGGATGAGGCGACGCAGACGCTGCCGGCTGACCGCGACGTCGCAAGCGGCGAAACACGGGTGGATATCGACAAGCGGATCGCCGGGGTCATCGCCGCGGTCCGCGACGAGGAAGCGCTTGTCGAGAGGTTCAAGTCCGACAACGCGCTGCTGCAGAATTCGCTGAACTTTTTCAACTATATGAGCGGTCGCCTCACGAGCGAGGGTGACGGCCTTCGAGCGGTCGAGATAGGAGCCCTGATGGTCGCGATGTCGCGGTTTATCAGCGATCCCCAGCCGGACGCGGCAAAGGCAGTAACCGCCGCACTCGACCGGCTGGCCAGGCCCTCGGTCGATACCGTGCCTGCAAGCGATGTGCTCTCGCTCGTCTCCCACGGCCGGCTTATCGTCGCCAGGCTTCCGGCGGTCGACGGTCTCGTCGCCCGCCTGCAGACCGCGCCGACGAGCGAGCGGGCTCGCGCGCTGCAGGACGTCTATCTCGGTGCGCATGGGCGGGCCGCGGCCAGGGCCGAACTGTTCCAGACGCTGCTTTATGTCGCCGCGCTGGGACTCGTCGGCTATGTCGCCTACCTGTTCGCCCGACTGCGCCGCAATGCGCGGATCCTGCGCGAGCGGCTGGAATTCGAGGGCCTGATCGCCTCGATCTCCACGCAGTTCATCAATCTGCCGCGCGACCACATCCGCGCCGGCATCAGCAAGGGCCTCGCGCGCCTGGTCGACCATGCCGGGCTCGACGGCGCCCAGATTTTCGTCAGCCACATAGCCGGTCCTTCCGGCGGCTACTTCTATCGCCGTCCGGGCGCGAGCAGGCCGGCCCCCCTGCCGAATGACGTGATCGAGCTTGCTTCACGCTGGACGCTTGCCGACCATGAGCGGCAAGGCTGCATCGACGTTCCCAGCGTCGACGAGCTTCCCGAGGGGCGGGAGAAGGCATCCCTTCAGGCGCACCAGTTTCGATCGTGGCTGTGCATACCGATGTGGCATGCCGGCGAACGATTGGGTTTTCTGACTCTCGATACCGTCACGCACGAAAAGCATTGGACCGACGACGACATTGCGCTGCTGCGCACCGCCGCCGAGATTTTTGCCAATGCCATCGCGCGCGAGCATAGCGAACGCGAGCGTGAGGCACTGCAGGCGCGGCTCAACCAGTCGCAACGGCTGGAAGCGATCGGGACGCTCGCCGGCGGCATAGCGCACGAGTTCAACAACATCCTCGGTGCCGTCCTCGGCTACAGCGAGATGGCGCTGGCGGTGCTGCTGAAGGAGTCGCGCGCGCGGCGCTACGTCCAGCAGATCATGCAGGCCGGCAGGCGGGCGCAGGACGTCACCGAGCAGATCCTGGCCTTCGGCCGTCGCCACGAGCGGCAGCATCACGCGCTGCGGGCGGAAGCCGTGGTTGCCGAAGCGGTCGACCTGTTGCGCGCCTCGTTCCCCGCCACGCTTTCAGTGCAGACGCATCTTGCAACCGCGGATGCGGCGATGATGGGCGATCCGACCGAACTTCAGCAGGTGGTGATGAACCTCGGCACCAACGCGGCGCAGGCGATGAACAACCGCGGCGCATTGGAAATCGGTCTCCACACGACGGAATTCGTCGAGGCGCGGATGCTGTCGCATGGCAACCTGCCTGCCGGCCGCTATCTCCGCCTTGCCGTCAGGGACACCGGCGACGGAATGGATCAGGCGACGCTCGAGCGCATATTCGAACCGTTCTTCACGACCAAGCCGGCAGGGCAAGGCACCGGGCTCGGCCTGTCGACGGTGCACGGCATCGTCATGACGCACAGAGGCGCGGTCGACGTGACGAGCAAGCCCGGCGAAGGCACGACCTTCGAGATCTATTTTCCGCAGATCGAGGCCGCCGCAGCAACCCAGGACGAGGACGAGAGCGACGCCGCCGAGGTGCCGGTCCAGCATGGCAACGGCGAGACGATCCTCGTCGTCGACGACGACACGCCGCTGATGCAGCTTGCGGAGGAGATGCTCACCGCGCTCGGCTACGAGCCGGTCGGGTTCGACCGCAGCCCCACGGCTCTCAGCGCATTCCGCACCGATCCGGAACGCTTCGACCTGGTGCTGACGGACGAGGTCATGCCCGACATGACAGGGATCGAATTCTCGGGCCAGTTGCACAAGATCCGGCCCGACCTTCCGATCGTGCTGATGACCGGTTACGGCCGCCCGCTGCGGTCGCGTCAACTGACGGCGGCCGGCATAACCGAAGTCATCAAGAAGCCGCTGCTGTCGGCCGCCGTCGCACAATGCCTTGCCCGCCATCTGCATTCAGGCTGATCACGGCCGGCCGGATTTCTTCGTTACAACTGTAACCAAAATCCCGCCTGGCTGAAATCGACCCGTAGCCGCGCTGGTCGATGGTCCTCCCGCGCTCAGACCGTGATCCAGAAAACCGGGAACCGATTTTCGGAAAGGTCACGGTCTCTTGAGCAAGGAGGAATCTTATGGACGCAAACATCACCGAGGTAACGAAACAGGCGAAGGACGTCGCGGAACTGTCGCCCGAAAGCCTCATGCAACTCGGCCTCGGCTTCTGGGCATCGAAGACGTTGCTGAGCGCCGTCGAACTTGACCTTTTCACGGAGTTGGCGGCTGGACCTCTCGAAGGTGAAACACTGCGGAACCGGCTCGGACTGCATGAGCGGGGAGCGCAGGATTTCTTCGACGCGCTGGTTGCGCTGAACATGCTTGAGCGCGAGGGCAACGTCTACTGCAACACGCCCGTGACTGACCGCTACCTTGACCGCAACAAGTCGACCTATGTCGGCGGGATGCTCGCCAGGGCCGGTCAGCTGCTTTACGCGAACTGGGGCTCGCTCACCGACGCGCTCAGGACGGGCAAACCGCAAAACGGCACCGAGGACGGCGAAGATCTGTTCGACATGCTGTTTTCGGACCCGGACAAGATGGCGATGTTCGCGCAGGCGATGACCGGCGGCAGCCTCCAGGTGGCGGAGGCGCTCGCCCGGCATTTTCCCTGGACGGACTATCGCACCTTCATCGATATCGGCACAGCCGAAGGCAGGCTTCCGGTCGAGATAGGACGCGCCCATCGGCATCTCACCGGCGGCGGTTTCGACCTGCCGCCGATGCGGCCGGTATTCGAGGCCTATGTGGAGCGGTACGCGCTTGCAGACCGGCTTCGGTTTTATCCCGGCGACTTCCTCGCCGAGCCGCTGCCGTCCGCCGAAGTGCTGGTGATGGGTCATATCCTGCACGACTGGAACCTGGAGGTGAAGCGCGCGCTGCTGGCAAAGGCCCATTCCGCGCTGCCGAAGCGAGGCGTGCTCATCGTCTACGACCAGATCATCGATGACGAGCGACGGGAGAACGCCGCGGGTCTGCTGATGAGCCTCAACATGCTGGTCAACACCAATGGTGGGTTCGACTACACGCGCGCCGACGGCATGGGCTGGATGCAGGAGGCGGGCTTTGCGGAGGTCCGCTGCGAGCATCTCACCGGGCCTCACTCGATGATCGTCGGCGTCAAATAGCAGTGGAGAAGCTGATGACACGAAGAGCTCTCATCGCAATTGCCGCCCTTGGCCTGGCCGCAGTATTCACCGCCGCAACGCTCAACCAGGTTGAGGTGGGCGCGGCGTCCGCGACCGCTTCGATCGAGCACGGTCGATACCTGGTGAAAATCGGCGGCTGCAACGACTGCCACACGCCAGGGTACCTGGAGAAGGCCGGCAACGTCCCGCAGGATCGATGGCTGATCGGTGACTCGCTCGGCTTCAACGGGCCGTGGGGTACGACTTACCCAACCAATCTTCGCCGGTTTTTGCGAACCATGGACGAGGACGACTGGGTACAGTTCGCGCGCACGATCGAGACGCGCCCGCCCATGCCATGGTTCAACCTGCGTGCCATGAGCGAGGCCGACCTGCGCGCCATCCACCGATATGTGCTTTCGCTCCCGGCAGACGATACGCCGGTTCCGGACTATGTGCCGCCCGGTCGTCCGCCGAAGACGCCGCATATCGTGTTCGTTCCGCGGGCGCCGAAATCATAGTGGCGTCCGAACGGTCCGGCCGGGGGCGGTCATCAGGCTGCCCAGCGGTCAAATCGAGACAAATCGATCCGCGATAAATCGATCATGGAGTCAAACATGTACAATCTGCTTGCCGAACATGCACAGAAGACCGACCGTGATCAGAGCACCATGGATCCGCGTCCCTATGCGTTGGGTTACAAGCAAAGCGAATTCAAGCGCCTGGAGCTGCAGGGAGCGCTCATTCACCACCTTACCGAGCATGTCCTGCGCAGTGCGGGCATAGGACCCGGCATGCGCGTGCTCGACATTGGCTGCGGCGTAGGCGATGTCTCGTTGCTGGCCGGAAGGCTGGTCGGACCGGCGGGAAGGGTGCTTGGTGTCGATCGCTCGGCAGAGGCTGTGGACATCGCCGAGCGGCGCGCCACTGAATCCGGCCAGTGTTACTGGACACGTTTCACAACGGCTGAGCTTGATACATTCTCGCCCGACGGGGACTTCGATGCGGTGATCGGCAGGCTTGTCCTGATGTATCTGCCCGACCCGGCCGCAACCCTGCGCAGGCTTGCCGGTTTCCTGCGGCCTGGCGGCATCGTCGCCGTCCAGGAACTGGCGATGCCGCTCACCCGAAGTTTTCCAGAGGCGCCGCTGTTTAGCAAATGCCGCGGCTGGATCATCGACACGATCAAGCGGGCGGGTTTCGAGGTCGACATGGGTGGCAGGCTGCCCATGGTGTTCGCCGGCGCAGGGCTGCCGGCGCCGCGGATGAACTCCGCCGGGCTCGCCGGCAGCGGACCCGACTCGCCGATCTACGACTACATTGCCGGCACTTTGCGCAGCCTGTTGCCGATGGCCGAGGCAGTCGGTACCGCGACCGCCGCCGAGGTGGACGTCGATACCCTCGCCGAGCGGCTGCGCAACGAGGCTGTCGAGCAGCAGACGTGCATCATGCTGCCGCCCTTCGTCGGCGCATGGGTGAATACGCCGGGATAACGAACCGAAGGGAGGACACACGATGCTCGATACTGCCATCGGCGAGCGCGCGGGACATCTCGTCGACCTGCACAACGTCGATTTCGCCTAGGACAACCGCGACCCGGCGAGATGCTGGTCTGGCTCAGAAGCGCCGGATAGCGGTATCGCCATTTGAGCCGCCAATGCATGCCTTGAATTCGCCGGGGCGCGCGTCATCTAGCTTTGGGTGGCGCCTGCCACTTGAACGGGTGGAGGCAGATTTTGGCGCTCGAAGCTGTGGCGCGTCCGAACGCCGGTCGCCGCTTTATTGCGGTAGCCGTCGTGGCGGTGCCGTTGCTGTTCGTCGTCAGTGGACTCGCCATCCGCTATGCCGCATTTGCTTCGGTCTCGTCGGAGGCAGGCTTCGCGGCCTACGCCCAGGCGCTCTGCCGGTGGGATTGCGCGTGGTATGTCGACATTTCCGAACTCGGCTATGAGCGCTTTCCCATTCCAGGCCAGAGCAATGTCGGACGCTGGGGCTTCTTCCCGCTCTATCCGATGCTGGTGGCGGCCATCCGGTCTGTTTTCCCTTTCCCGACCATCCTGGTGGCATCGATCACATCGATTGCGTGCAGCTATGCCGCCTGCCTGGTGGCGTGGCCGCTGCTCGACAAGAACATGCGCGCCTATGTGCTGTATTGCGCCTTTCTGCTCAGCGGCCCGTTCTCCTATCACTTCACGACTTTCCTGACCGAACCTCTTTTCGTGCTGCTGACGTCGTGCGTTTTTCTGGCGCTCAAACGCTCCAGCTACCTGGCCGTGGGGCTGTCGTCGGCTCTCCTGTCGGCAACCAGGCTCGTCGGGGTGCTTGTTGTATTCGCGACCGTCATTCAGATGTTCAGGGATTACCGCGCCAAGGGCGGGTCGGCGCTGTCGTTCCCGCGTTGGCTGCTTGGCCGACCGGACCTGTTCGTCGCGATCTTCATCTCGCCGGCCGGTCTGTTCGCCTACATCCTGTTCCTCTATCTGACGGTCGGCGACGGCTTTGCTTTCCTGCACGTGCAGCGCGCGTTTGGACGGGTGCCGGGCGATCCGCTCGCCTTCATATGGGACGGGCTTTCGGCCGTTCCGACAATTGGATGGCTGCCTACGGCGCCGCAATGGAGCGCGCTCGCCGCACTCATAGGACTGGCGCTGTCGGCGGTTCTGGCGGTTCGCAGGCAATATGGCGCTGCGTTGTTCTGCGCCTGCTGCATCATCCTGCCGCTGGTCACGAATCTGGCCTCGATGGTCAGATACGTCGTTGGGCTTGCACCTCTGACAATGTTGCTGGCCATGCTGTTGTCGGTGTCGAAGCCGACTTTTCTTACGGCTCTGGCTCTCTTCGTAGGCGCCTGCTATTTCATGACCGTGGCATGGATCGGGGGCTATCTTGCCCTGGTCTAGCATTCCGGACCCATATCGGCGCTCCGCCTCGTTCGTCGGCTACGCGCTCGCGGCGGTTCTGGCCGGGTCCGAGATCGTCATCCTTACTCTTGCTCTCAATCCGAACGTCAACCCCGATTATCGTGCCTATTACATCGATCGGACGACAACCTGCCTCAACCGCGATGCGGTCGGCGGCTACACATTTGGCGAGACGGTGTCGTTCCGGTCCGACGGAGCCAAAAAGACAGCCGGCATGATGGTCTGTGGCTGGTCGGGACCGGTTGCCGACGGCACCCATTCGCTGGGCGAGACCTCGCGGCTTCGCCTGAAGATACCGCCGCTCCGCGACGGCCTGACGGCCACGCTGCAAATGGCCGCCGTCATTCGCTCGCCACAGGTCACGCAAAGAGTGGTGATTTTGGTGAATGGCGTTCGGGTGCATGCGGTGACGTTGTCCGGCAAAGAGCCGCGAACGGTCTCGTTCGTCATCCCACCAGCGGCTCTCGCCGATGCCAAGACACTCGACATCGCTTTCGACTACCTCGACGGCATTCCGCAAACTCCGGCCGCCAGCAACATCTACAAACGCTCGATCAAATTGTTGTCGTTACGGCTCGATCCCATTGAGGCGAGTTAGGGCGGGCGATCACGCTGCTGGCTGCGTCTTCGCTGCTGAAAAACCCAGCGGTCGAGCATGAGAAGATTGACCGCTGGAACAAGCAGGCATGTAACCAGGATGGCAACAATCGGCGGCAGGCCGAGTTTCGCCGTCAGAAGCGCCGGCGCCGCGTAGGCGACGGCGAAGCCTGTCGCCGTCAGCAAGAAAAAACGCGGAGCTTCAGTTCGATGCGATCCGCTCGACGCGAAGGTTACGAACTTATGCGCGAGGTAAGAAAACAGGGCGGCTACCGTGTAAGCTACGAGCGAGGCACCGACCGGCGAGAGGCCGAACCGTTGCGATTTTACCAAAGCGGTGGCCATCACGGCATACAGGATCGTTGCAGCAATGCCGACCGACCCGAAACGCGCCAGTAGCCTCAGCCCGGCGTCGCTGGTCGAACGGCGCTCAGACATGCGCACTGCACGCATACTGCGCCCCAAGCGGCAAAGGCGCGAATACCCGCTCGACTCTTCTGGCCAAGGGCCTTGCCGACGGCAGCAGCAGGAAATGCTCGGATCGGATGTCCCTGAAGCCTGTCTGCTGAAAGAGATACGCAGCTTTGGCGGCGCCGAGCAGGACCGCGTCCTGGTCGAACGGGCACCGGAACACCGCTAGACGCGTCATCGGATTGTAGGGGTTGTGCTCGATGACACAGGCGACGCCGCCTGGCCGCACGACGCGTCGCATTTCCACGAAGAAATCGAGCCAGGAGGAGGGCGGAACGTGATGGACGACGCAACTGGCGAAAGCCAGATCGAACGCGCCATCCTCGTAGGGCAGTTTCGGCGTGGTGCAGGCCCTATAGGTCACACCCGGATTGTCCTGGCCGGCGCGCGAAATCGATTCTTGCGAGACGTCGCAGCCATCGAGGCTGTCGAAAGCGCCGTCGAGGTAGGGGTGGAGTGAACCGACGCCGCAGCCGACATCCAGCGCCCTGACAGCCGAACCACCCTGCCGAAGCTTTCGCTCGACCGCCAGACGCCGCAGCAGGTCCGCCTTGGCGATAAGGAAGAAGTCGTGCCCGAGCCCGGAAAACCGGATGGACCCTTCGACCGCCTCGCCATAGTTGGATTTATAGCTGTCGAAGAGTTCGGCCATCGGCGGGGACTCCACTCCTGGGCTTGTGAAACGATCGGCGGCGCTCACCAGAGACGGTACGCATCGCCTCGTCGAAGCCGGTGAGCCGATCGATCACATAAAGCGGGCGGCGTTTCACCTCGGCGTGGATGCTGCCGACATAGAGCCCGACCACGCCGGTCATGAAAAGATTGATGCCGCACAGGAGCGACACGATCACCACGGTTGATGTCCAGCCGGCAATGATGCCGGCTTCAAAAAACCAGGCAAAGATGGCGTAGGCGCCAAAGACCACCGCAAGCGCGGAAATGGCCAATCCGCCCCAGAGCGCCAGGCGCAACGGCTTCTCGGAAAAACTGACGATGCCGTGAACCGCAAGGTGCATCATCTTCCAGAACGGGTATTTGGTCTGGCCCAGGGTTCGCGCGTGGCGCTCAAACGGCACTGCCGTCTGCTTGAAGCCCATCCAGCCGAACATGCCCCTGACGAAGCGGTCATGTTCGGGCATACGCTTGAAGGTTTCCAGCGCCTTGCGGCCGACAAGGCGGAAGTCACCGACGTCGCGCGGAATATCGACCGACGTCATTTTCTCCAGCAGGCGATAAAAGAGACTTGCCGTGAAACGCTTGAACCAGGATTCGCCGTCGCGCTTGACCCGGCGGGCATAGACGATCTCGAAGCCTTCCTTCCACTTAGCCACCAGATCGAGAACGACTTCCGGCGGGTCCTGCAGGTCGGCATCCATGACGATGACGGCATCGCCCGCAGCGGCGTCCATGCCGGCGGTAATCGCTACCTGGTGGCCGAAATTGCGGGAAAATTCGATCAGTCGAAAGCGCGGCTCGGCAGCGATCACTTTTTGAAGGTATTCGACGCTTCCGTCGAGGCTGCCATCATCGACGAAGATGGCTTCGGCTTCGCCGTCCAGCCGGCCGATTAGCGAATTGATACGCTCGATCAGCCGAGGCAGCACCTGTTCTTCATTGTATATGGGCAGGACCAGCGAGTAGCGCGGCGATGACCTGTTCACCGTCATTCCAGGGCCTTGGACCACAGACTCTCGCATGCGATTGAAAATGGAACGCAAGCTACAAAGTTCCAAAGGCACTTGAGAAACTGCTAATTTAGCTGGTTCTGGAGCGAATACTGGTTCTCAAATGAGGACCTGGAGGGTGTCGTCGTGACGTCGGACGCCCTCATCAAAGCGTGGAATTATCGGTAGCTGCCGGCGCGATCGGCCTGGCGAGAAGCAGTCACTGAGGCATAGCCCTTTGACCGATTGCCTGCTCCCGGACTTGCCAGTTGAAGCAGCGCTACGGGCGACCTGAGCGTGCGGGCCGACCACTTTGACGCATGTCAGACATGGCTCATCGAACGTGTCGCCGAGCCTGGCCGAGTATCGCGCTTGCAAGGCTGGCAAGCGTCCTGACCGGCAACCTATCATACCGGCCGAGCCTTGGCTGGGCCGGCCGGTACGATACACATTTGCCGGCCTGACGAGGGCCGCCGTCAAGCAGGCGGCCGGATGTTTTGGTTCACCCGGAAGAGGTTGTTCGGGTCGTATTTCTTCTTCAGCCTAGCCAGACGCTCGTAGTTCTCGCCATAAGCCGCCTTGATTCTTGTATCGCCCTCGTCATCCATCATGAAGTTCAGGTAGGCGCCACCCAGATCGAACGGATGCACGGCCTCCCAATAGGCCTTGGTCCAGCGCGTCACGGGCCCCGCTTTCTGTGGGTCCGGATCGATCCCGGCGATGACCATCGACCAGGTCGCATCACGGTAATTCCAGGGTGTCTCGTCCTTGCCGACGCGATGGACGGCGCCATCGATCGGATAGAGATGCATGAGCGATAGCTCGCTCGGCGTCTTCGCCGCCTGCTCGAGATGAGCGTCGATCGCCTCGTCGGACAGTGTCTTGACGAAATCGCCCCGCCAGTACCACTGCATTCCCTTCGGGTAGAGCCCATCGAACATGCTCTGCACCGCGGGATAGGGCATCGTTCCCATCCAGTTGAACCAGGGCGCGGGCAGCGCATCGAGTAGCGGGGCCAGCGCCTCTCTGCCCTTTTCCTCCGGGCCGTTATAGCAGCACATCAGCAGACACATCCGCTTTCCCCAAAACTCTTCCGGGAACGGTGCGCTCGAGAGGACCGTCTTGAGCCCGAGAAAGATCCCGAGTTCTTCGGGCGCGTTCGGCAGGAACTCGCGATAATGCTGCATGATGGTGCGGGCGTGGCGCTGATCCCATGCGATCGGTCCCGCAAAGACCATGCTGACCCGGTGAAGCTGGAACACAAAGCTGGTGACGATGCCGAAATTGCCGCCGCCGCCGCGAAGCGCCCAGAACAGGTTGGGGTTCCGCTGCTTGCTGGCGGTGACGAAGCTTCCGTCGGCAAGCACGACATCTGCCTCGACGAGATTGTCGATGGTCAGGCCATATTTGCGCGTCAGATAGCCATGGCCGCCGCTCAGCGTCAGTCCGGCGACCCCGGTGGTCGAGATGATGCCCGCCGGTACAGCCAGGCCAAAGGCATGGGTGGCGTGGTCGACGTCGCCCTGAGTGCAGCCCGGGCCCACCCGCGCCGTACGGGCATCCGGATCGACGCGCACGCCGTTCATCGCCGACAGGTCGATCACCAGACCGTCGTCGCAACTCCCTAATCCTGGTCCGTTATGGCCGCCGCCACGTACCGCAACCAGCAAATTGTTGTCGCGGCCGAAATTCACAGCTGTGATCACGTCGGCGACGTCGACACAGCGGGCGATGATCAGCGGCCGCTTGTCGATCATGCCGTTGTAGAGCTTGCGGGCCTCGTCATAGCGGGCGTCGCCGGCGCGGATGACTTCGCCCCGCAGGCTTGCCGCGAATTTGGTGATGTCTTCATCGTGCATGGTATTCCTCCCTGTTATTGGACCTGTCGGCCGGCTGACGAAACGCTAGTCCCGTCCGCTGTTCCCGCAAATGTCACATCGTCCATTTCTGTTGCCCGATCGTTCAGGGGAGGATCAGCCATATGTGCGCTTGCTCATACGGCCATATTGCGCTCTTCAAACCGCAGTCCCGGACGATTGCGAGCGCAATGTTCCCGCCAAGTTTCATGAAACCGCTACGGTGTCGCAAGGCGGTCTCATGCAACTATCTGACGCTCATTCGGCAATGCCCGACGCAATTGCCGCACTTGGCCGCAAATTCTCAGTCGACGCGTACGCGGCGCGTCACTTGGCCATTGCTTTCCCAATATGTGTGTTTCTTGGCGATCCACGGATCGCTCATCGCCGGCTGAATGTTGCCGCTCATGTCGATCGCGCGCGAGGTCACGGTGTGCTCCCCGGGCGAAGGCTTGGGCCAGTCGAGAGACCACATCTTCCAGGCGAATTCCGCCTCGTCGCTGCCGTCGATTGTCGCCGGCATCCACGGCCCATCGTCGATCTTCACGTCGACCCGGTCGATCGGCGCGCCCCAGGCGGCTCCGACGATCCGGTAATCGTTGCCGATATGGGTGACCCGGGCCGGCGCCGATTTGAGGCGCGCCCGTCCGACGGACGTTTCTACCCACACGGTCTCGCCGTTATGGTCTTCCTCGCGGAGCGTGACGTAGTCGCGTCCCATGAACCGGTTCTCGAAGCGCTGGTCGTGCACGTCGATGCGCTTGAGCCATTTCACGTTGGCGACCCCGTACCAGCCCGGCGCTATCAGCCGCAGCGGGAAGCCATTATCGGCCGGTAGGGCAGCTCCGTTCATCTCGTCGCAAAGGATATTCTTTGGGTCCATGGCATCTGCCAGCGACATGCTGCGCGCGAAATTCTGCTTGAACTTGACGTCGTCGGTCCGCTTGATCTCGCCTTCGTCGGCGGCCCAGAAGACCACTTCGATGCCGCTGTCGAGGACGCCGGCCTCCTTTAGGATCGGGGCGAGCGGCGTACCCGCCCAGTGCGCATTGCCGATGCCGCCATTGAAAAACGGAAGGCCGGTATTGCCCGAACATTCGATCGTGAACGTGACTTCCTGGCGCGGCCGTGCCTTGATATCGGCAAGCGTCAGGGTCGTCGGCTTTTTGACCAGGCCGCCGATTTCGAGCTTCCACGCGCTCGCGTCGATGACTGGCCGGTTGAAATGCGCGATTGAAAAGAACTTGTCATTGGGCGTTACCCAGGAATCGAGATCCTCCCAAACGAGCTGATTCTTGATGACCTCCGGAACCGGGTTCGGTGGCAGTTGGTCGAGCCATTTGACGACTTTCTCGCCGGGCCGGCTTGGAAAGGCATAGGCGTGTTGGCTCGCGAAGAATGCCGCTAGGCCCGCCAGCGCCGCGCTGCCCTTTGTGATGAATTCTCGACGCGGAATCCGCAGGCTTGCTGCGGATTTGGTGATGTCTTGATCGTGCATGGTATTCCTCCCCGTTATTGGACCTGTCGGCCGGTCGATGAAACGCTAGTCCCGTCCGTTGTTCCCGCAAATGTCACATCGTCCATTTCTGTTGCCCGATCGTTCAGGGGAGGATTAGACCGGATGGATAGTTGCTCGGGCGGCTGTATTGCCGGATAGTTCGAGATGCCTGGCCGAAAAAGCGTTGTCAAAGGGAGCAGCCGATCGTTTCCGGAGGTGTAGTGCATGGATGTCCTTTCCGATGTGCTCCGAGCCGTTCGCCTCACCGGTGCGATCTATTTCGACGTCGACGCCAGCTCTCCCTGGGTTGGCGAGTCGCCGGGCACGGCCGACATTGCCGCCGCCGTCATGCCGGAGGCAGAGCACATCATTTCTTTTCATGCCGTGATGTCGGGCTCGTGCTGGGCCGCGCTGGCAGACGATTCCGTCCCCCCGGTGCTCGTAAACGCCGGTGATGTCGTTGTCTTCCCCGGTGGTGTTCCGAACGTCTTGAGCTCCTCGCCCGGGGCGCGAGGCGAACCCAATATGGCGATGTATTATCGGCCGATAGACGAGAGCCTGCCGTTCGCGGTGATCCATGGTGGCGGCGGAGACGAGCGGACCCGGTTCATTTGCGGGTATCTTGGCTGCGATGCACGCCCCTTCAATCCTCTCCTCGCCGCCTTGCCGGCCATCCTGTGTGCCCGCAAGCCCGCCGATGGAAGCAGCTGGGTTATCGACCTTTTTCGGCTGGCGCTGGCCGAAGGGGGCAGTGGGCGGGCGGGCTGTGAAACGATCCTCGCCAAGCTGAGCGAGCTGATGTTTGTCGAGATCATCCGCCGCCATCTCGAGACCCTCCCCGACGATTCGCGCGGCTGGCTCTCAGGCCTGCGGGATCAACACGTCGGCGAGGCGCTCCGGCTCATCCACGCTCGCCCCAGGGAGGAATGGACATTGGACCGGCTCGCCCGCGAAGTAGGGCTCTCACGCACGGCCTTTGCGAGCCGCTTTACCCACTATGTCGAGGTCTCGCCCATGCACTATCTTGCTCGCTGGCGTCTGCAACTGGCAGGACGCTTGCTTGAACGGCCTGAAATGAGCATCGCGCAAGCGGGTGCCGAGGTCGGCTACGAGTCGGAAGCCGCCTTCAATCGCGCCTTCAAAAAGTTCGTCGGCATTCCACCTGGCACCTGGCGAAAGGGACGGTCGGCGTTGCTCGAGGCTCAGAGATTGCCCGCTGGCGTCGTCCAATAGGAAAGAACTCGCAGGGCGTTGACGCTTCGGTCTGCGTGCAGCGTCCCAATGCTCGAAAGCCCCTGGCACAAAGCGGTAGACGATGACCGGCAGCCTCGACGTTTTCGGCGAGGCGTTTCAGGCTTCGCGCCTCAATCCTTCGCGCGCTCGACATAGGCGCCATCGGCGGTCATCACCACCACGCGGGTGCCGGCGCTGATGTGTGGCGGCACCAGGGTACGCACGCCGTTGGACAGCGTTGCCGGCTTGTAGGACGACGATGCCGTCTGGCCCTTGGTCACCGGCTCGGTCTCGACCACCTCGAAGGTGGCGCGCTGCGGCAGCACCAGCGAGATGGCGATGTTGTTGTATTGCGAGATCTGCACCGGCATGCCTTCCACCAGATAAGGCGCCATGTCGCCGACCACGCTTTCCGGCACCGCGACCTGGTCGTAGGTCTCGGGGTTCATGAAGTGAAAGCCTTCGCCGTCGCGGTAGAGGAACGTGTGCTCGCGCTCCTCGACATAGGCGCGCTCGACCTGCTCGGTGGTGCGGTAACGCTCGGAAACCTTTACCCCGTCGGAGATACGCCGCATGTCGAGCTGGGTGACCGGCGTACCCTTGCCAGGATGAATGTTTTCGGCAAAGAGGATCACATAGAGCTTGCCGTCCTTTTCGACGACGTTGCCTTTGCGTAAGGAGCTGGCGATGACCTTCACGGGTTTCCATCCTGATAAAATTTGTTGGCGCAAATCGGCTGGAGAGGCCGTTGCGTGCGGCCTAGCGCATCTTGGTCGCAATCGCCAGCCCTCTGTGCAATTCCCCTGAAGCCGATGACAGCCGCCTCGCCGTGGTGGACGCCGCATGTCCATGCCGACCGCCGGCCGCGGCTGATCCTGCGCAATGCCATTGCCGCCGGGATGCGCGACTGGTTCGCCCGCCGCGACTTCGTCGAGGTGGAGACATCGGCGCTGCAGGTCTCGCCCGGCAATGAAGCGCACCTGTCGGCCTTTGCCACCGAGGCGATCGGGCCGGACGGGCAGCGCCAGCCGCTCTACCTCCACACGTCGCCGGAATTCGCCTGCAAGAAGCTGCTTGCCGCCGGCGAGGAGCGCATCTTCAGCCTCGGGGCTGTCTGGCGCAACCGCGAGCGCGGCCCCTTGCACCATCCTGAGTTCACCATGCTCGAATGGTACCGCGTCGGCGAGACCTACGAGAGCCTGATGCGCGATTGCGCCGAGCTCGTTGCGCTTGCGGCCGAGCGGGCCGGAGCGAAGCGTTTTAGCTTCCGCGGCCGCGAGGCCGACCCGTTTGCCGAGCCGGAAAGGTTGAGCGTCGGCGAGGC
Source organism: Mesorhizobium sp. WSM4828 (assembly GCF_055811175.1). NCBI lineage: Bacteria > Pseudomonadati > Pseudomonadota > Alphaproteobacteria > Hyphomicrobiales > Phyllobacteriaceae > Mesorhizobium > Mesorhizobium sp. WSM4828. The sequence goes on from NZ_JBVVQK010000048.1 coordinate 22,075, forward strand.
CTTCATGCGCCATGCCGGTATCGATCTGCTGGCGACGGTTGCAGCCGATGGCAGCACCGATCGCGCGGGGTTGCATGCCGCCCTGGTCCAGGCCGGATTGCGGACCGCGCCCGACGACAATTGGGCCGACCTGTTCAGCCGGGTGATGGTCGAAAAAATCGAACCGGCGCTGGGGCAGGGGCGCGCCACCATCCTTTTCGGATATCCGATCTCGGAGGCGGCATTGGCCCGGCCGAGCGCGGACGATCCGCGCACCGCCGAGCGCTTCGAGCTCTATTGCTGCGGCGTCGAACTCGCCAACGCCTTCGGCGAGTTGACCGACCCGGTCGAGCAGCGCCGGCGCTTTGCCGCCGAAATGGACGAAAAGCAGCGTGTCTACGGCGAACGCTACCCGATCGACGAGGACTTCCTCGCCGCGCTCGCCATCATGCCGCAGGCGAGCGGCGCCGCGCTCGGCTTCGACCGGCTGGTGATGCTCGCCACCGGCGCGCTCAGGATCGACGACGTGATCTGGACGCCGGTGGCCGCTTCCTGAGGGATTGTCGATCTCGGCTCGCCGCTCATTCGCCTAGCGCCTGCGGCCCTGTTTGGGCGCTTGATGCACCCGGGTTGCGCCTTCTCCCATTGCAGAACCTGCACCGGGACAATAGATGGTGCAGCAGCGGCTGCCCTTCAGCCAGCCGGAAATAGCAGGATTATGCGCATGACCGATACGCTCGACGCAGCGAAACTGACCGACCGCGTCGCGGCCCTGGTCGAGGCTGCCAAACGGGCCGGCGCCGATGCCGCCGATGCGGTTGCGGTACGCGGCCGCTCGACCGGCGTGTCGGTGCGGCTCGGCAAGGTCGAAGGCACAGAGGCGTCCGAGAGCGAAGACGTCTCGCTGCGTGTCTTCGTCGGCAAGCGGGTAGCGAGCGTTTCGGCAACGGCGGCATCCGACCCCAATATGCTGGCCGAGCGCGCCGTCGCCATGGCCAAGGTGTCGCCCGAAGATCCCAATCAGGGCCTCGCCGATCCGTCCTTGCTGGTCAAGAAGCCGCGCGACCTCGATCTGTTCGACGCCACCGAGGTGTCGGCGGACCAGCTGAAGGAGGCAGCGCTTGCCGCCGAAGCGGCGGCGCTTGCCGTCAAGGGCGTCACCAATTCGGCCGGCAGCGGCGCCAGTGCCGGGCTCGGCGGCCTGGTGCTCGCCACCTCGCACGGCTTCGTCGGCCATTACGTCGCCTCGCGTTTTTCGCGCTCGACCAGCGTGATCGCCGGCGAGGGCACCGGCATGGAGCGCGACTACGAATTCTCCTCGCGCCAGCATTTTTCCGATCTCGACGCGCCGGAAGACATCGGCCGCAAGGCCGGTGAGCGCGCCGTCCGCCGCATTGGCGCGCGCAAGGCTGCGACCGGGCCGGTCGACGTGGTGTTCGATCCGCGCGTCGCGCGCGGCATTGCCGGCCATCTCGCCGGTGCCATCAATGGCGCCGCGGTGGCGCGCAAAACCAGCTTTCTGCGCGACATGATGGGCAAGAAGGTGGCTTCGGCCGCAATCACCGTCACCGACGAGCCGCTTCGGCGCCGTGGACAGGCGTCGCGCCCGTTCGACGGCGAAGGCGTCGAGGGCGAAAAACTGTTCATGGTCGACAAGGGCGTGCTCAACCACTGGTTCCTGTCGACTTCGGCGGCTCGGGAACTCGGCCTCGTCACCAATGGGCGCGGCTCGCGCAGCGGCTCGTCGGTCTCGCCATCGTCGACCAATCTCGCCATCGAGCCCGGGGAAAACACGCCGGAAGAGCTGATCAAGTCGCTCAAGACGGGCTTCTACGTCACCGAGGTGTTCGGCCAGGGCGTCGACATGGTGACGGGCGAGTATAGCCGCGGCGCGTCCGGCTTCTGGATCGAAAACGGCGAGCTGGCCTATCCCGTCGCCGAGGTGACCATCGCCTCCAATCTGAAGACGATGTTCCTCAACATGGTTCCGGCGAGTGATCTCGACCGCAATTTCGGCACCGCCGCGCCCACGCTTTTGATCGAAGGAATGACCCTTGCCGGAGCTTGATCCGGCCGTCTCGGCCGGCGCTACTGAAGACCTGCAGCTGTTGCGCGACGCCGCCCGCGAGGCGGGGCTCATTGCTATGCAGTACTTCAACAATAAACCGCAAGTGTGGATGAAGGGCGGCACCTCGCCGGTCAGCGAAGCCGATCACGCCGCCGACAAATATCTGCGTGAGACCTTGCTGGCGGCCCGGCCTGACTATGGCTGGCTATCGGAGGAAACCGTAGACGACCCGGTAAGGCTTGTCGCGCGCCGCACCTTCGTCGTCGATCCGATCGACGGCACGCGCGGCTTCCTCGAGGGCCTGCCCACATGGTGCGTCAGCGTCGCTGTGGTCGAGAACGGCCGCACGCTTGCCGGCGTGCTCGACTGCCCGGCGAAGGGCGAAATCTATTGGGCGCTGCCGGGCGAGGGCGCATTCCTGAACGGCAAGCGCATCAGCGTGCGTCCGCCGTCGGAAACGGCCGAAATCGCCGGACCGAAGCCGATGATCGACCTGCTGCCGGCGAAATGGCACAAGCGGCTGAAGCGCGTGCCCTATATTCCTTCGCTCGCCTACCGGTTGGCGATGATCGCCGGCGGCCAGCTCGATGCCACCTTCGTCAAGGCCAATGCGCATGACTGGGACATCGCCGCGGCCGATCTCATCCTGCGCGAGGCAGGCGGCGCCTTGCTCGATCGCCACGGCCGCGCGCCACTCTATGCCGGCGAAGTGATCCATCACGGACCGCTCGCCGCCGGCAGCGGCGAACTGCTCGCCGTGCTCGCCGGCGTCATCGCCGGGCTGGACAATTGACCACTATCAATAGTTCCAAAGTCGGCGGCTTTGGTCTAGACCTGTCCCAAACTCACGATATGTGAAGGATCGACATGGCCGCTGAAGACGGAAAGAAACAGCTTTTGCACCTGGTGTTCGGCGGCGAACTCAAGAAGCTGGGCGGCACCGAATTCCGCGATCTCGACGCGCTCGACATCGTCGGCATCTATCCGGACTACCAATCGGCGCACGCCGTCTGGAAGGCCAAGGCGCAAGCCAGCGTCGACAATGCCCATATGCGCTATTTCGTCGTTCACCTGCACCGTCTGCTCGACCCCGAAAACAAGGCTGTCGGTTGACATCGATGAACCATGAAGCGGTCAAGCGATCAGCCCCGCGGTCGGCGGTCAGACGTCGCAAGCCGAAGACGTTCTGGCGCAAGATCCGCGAACCGCTGGCGCAGTCGCGATTCGTCAAGAATGCGCTTGCCGCGCTGTTTGCGTATTTCGTCCGCCTTGTCCGCGTGACCAACCGCCTGGTCGAAGGATCGGCGAAGTTTTCCGGCGGCGCCTATGCGCAGCTCGAGCCTGGCATCATCGCGCTCTGGCACGGCCAGCACCTACTGACCCCGGCCTATTATCCCAAGGGACGGCCGCTGGTTGCCATGGTGTCGCGCAGCGCCGATGCCGAGCTCAACGCGCTGATGGTCGAGAAATTCGGCATCGAGGCGGTGCGCGGCTCTGGCGGGCGCGAAAGCGCAAGGCATCTCGACAAAGGCGGCGCCAAGGCGCTCATCGCCCTCAAAAAGTCGCTCGCCACCGGCAAGAATGTCGCCATGATTGCCGATATTCCCCACGGCACGCCGCGCGATGCGGGGCTCGGTGTCGTCCTCCTGGCGCGGCTGTCCGGCCGGCCGATCCTGCCTGCCGCGATAGCCACCAGCCGCCGCAAGGTGATCGAGGGCAGCTGGGACAAGACGACGATCAACCTCCCGTTCGGCCGCTCCTCGATCGTCGTCGGCACGCCCGTCTTCGTGCCGGCCAACGCCGACGCCGCGGAAATGGAACGCAAGCGCCAGGAGGTCACGGCCTCGCTCAATGCCGCGACCGCCGAGGCCTATCGCCTTGTGGACGGTTCGAAATGAGTATGCGCTGGGCGCGCGCCTTCCTGACGGCATACCGTTTCGCCGGGGCCGCCGCCTACCCGCTGGTCGGACCTTACGTTGCCTGGCGCACATCCAGAGGCAAGGAGGACCGCGTTCGCCGGCGCGAGCGCTACGGCGTCGCCGGGCGCGAGCGCCCCGAAGGTCCCGTGATCTGGATCCATGCAGCCAGCGTCGGCGAGACCATCGCCGTCGTGCCGCTGGTCGAGAGCATTCTCGATTACGGCGTCAACATCGTGCTGACGACGGGCACGGTCACCTCGGCGCAGGTCGCCGAAGAACGGCTGGGCGACCGCATCATCCACCAATATGTGCCGCTCGACCTCAAGCCGGCGGTCAGCCGCTTCCTCGACCATTGGCAGCCGGACCTGGCGATCATCGCCGAATCGGAGATCTGGCCGATGACCATCCTGGAACTCGGCGCCCGCCGGGTGCCGCAGGTTCTGGTCAACGGCAGGCTGTCCGACCGCTCCTTCAAGTCCTGGAAGAAGCGCGCCAACATTGCCGAAGCATTGTTCGAAAATCTTGCCCATGTCGTCGCCCAGTCGGACCTCGATGGCGAGCGCTTCCTTTCGCTCGGCGCCCGGCCGGTCACCGTATCCGGCAATCTCAAGGTCGACACCGCGCCGCCGCCGGCCGACGAGCGGGCGCTGGCGGCGCTGAAACGCCAGCTCGCCGGCCGCCCGACCTGGGCGGCGATCTCGACCCATGATGGCGAAGAAGCGGTCGCCGCCGAAGTTCACGCCATGCTGCACAAGCGCCACCACGGGCTTCTGACCATCATCGTGCCGCGCCATCCCGATCGCGCCGGGCAGCTGGCCGCCCAGATTTCCGGCATGGGCCTGAAACTGGCGCAGCGCAGCAAGGGCGACAGGATCACCGCCGATACCGATATTCTCCTCGGCGACACGATCGGCGAGATGGGGCTTTATCTGAGGCTGACGGAAATCGCCTTTGTCGGCCGTTCGCTGACTTCCGAGGGCGGCCAGAACCCGCTGGAACCGGCCATGCTGGAGACGGCGGTGCTTGCCGGCCGCAACGTCCAGAATTTTCGCGAGGCTTATCAGCGCCTGCTCGACAGTGGCGGCGCCAAGCTGGTGCGCGACCGCGATATGCTGGCCGGCGCCGTCAATTTCCTTTTGACCAACGAGGCGGCCCGCCATGAGATGATGGCGGCGGGTGCGGCGACCGTCGACGAGATGCGCGGTGCGCTGGCACATACGCTCAGGTCGCTCGAGCCCTATATCCAGCCGCTGGTCGTCAAGTCGCGCCTGAAGGGCGCGAACGGGCGCTGACGTGACCTCGGAAGCGCCACCCTTCTGGTGGGAAGAGCCGGACTGGCGGGTCACGGCGCTGTCGCCTTTCTCCGCCATCTATGCGCTCGTCGCCGGTCGCCGCATGCGGCACGCGCCGCGCGAAAAGGTCGAGGCGCCGGTGCTCTGCGTCGGCAACTTCACCGTCGGCGGTACCGGCAAGACACCGGTGGCGATCGCGCTGGCCGAGCAGGCCCGGCGCATGCAGCTCAATCCGGGTTTCCTGTCGCGCGGCCATGGCGGCTCCTTCGCGCAGCCGCATGTCGTCGATCCGCACCACGACGCCGCCAAGCATGTCGGCGACGAGCCGCTGCTTCTGGCCGAACACGCGCCAGTCGCGGTGACACCGAACCGGGCCGCCGGCGCCAGGCTTCTGCTGGAGAAGCTCGGCTGCGATTTCCTGATCATGGATGACGGTTTTCAGAGCGCGCGCATCCACATCGACTATGCGCTCGTCGTCGTCGACGCGCGTCATGGCATCGGCAATGGCCGTGTCATCCCCGGCGGGCCGCTGCGGGCAAACGTCGTCGACCAACTGGTCTTCACCAGCGCCTTGCTGAAGATGGGCGAGGGCACTGCGGCCGATACGGTCGTGCGCCAGGCCGCGCGCGCCGGCAGGCCGATCTTCGAGGCGCACACCGCGCCGAGCAGCAAGGTGACGCTGGCCGGCAGGCGGTTCCTGGCATTCGCCGGCATCGGCCATCCCGACAAGTTTTTCGACACGGTAAGCGAGGCCGGAGGCGAGCTTGCGCTGACCCGACCGTTTCCTGACCATCATTTCTACAGTGCGGACGAGCTTGCCGAATTGGCGGCGACGGCACGTAAAGCCGGGCTTGGCCTCATTACCACCGCCAAGGACGCTGCCCGCCTGCGTCACGGCGCAGCACCGCCGGAATTCCTCGACGGGCTCGATGTGCTGAAGATCGACACCGTCTTCGAGCTCGGCCACGTGCCGCAGCGCATCATCGACGAGACGCTGGATGCCTGGCGGCAGCGCCGGCTTAAAGGCTGACCAGCAGCTCGAGCACCGAGGCGATGCGGAACCGGAATTTGCATCTTTCCGCCGGTCGAGCGTACTTTGTTCTTGCTTTGTGCCGGCAGCTATGCTAGTAATTTGGATATGGTGATGATTCACCGGTGACCCGCCCTCGAGGCGGGTTTTTTGTTGTGTGCCGAGCATGATCGACAGCTTGGAGGTGCAAGTCCTCTACCCAGCCTGATGACGG
>NZ_JBVVQK010000049.1:0-24125 GCF_055811175.1 Mesorhizobium sp. WSM4828
TAATCCCAACGCCTGCTTCGGCGGCGGCAGACCGGACGTCCGCCGCCGGCATGCCGCGTGCAATAGCATTGCTGCGCGGTTGGCTGCGGATCTGGACATCGGTCAGGCCCTGGTCACGGGCAAAAGCGAAAAGTGCCCTGACGTCAAGTCCGGGCGTCGCCATGTGGTCGAGTGCAAAGCGGGGCGATGCTTGGCGCATGGCTTGGCTTTCCTTCAATGTTCCCGGAAATTTCTTTGACGCTATTGCGACACTTGACTTAAGACAAACGATTAGATCAGATGTTTTTCATCTGAAAAGGAGATGGCTGATGAACAGCGCGACCTCAGGCGGTTGTGAGAGCAAACAGCACGGATTGGAGCACAATGGCTGGCCACGGTGCTCCGCTTGCGCGTGCCATGCGGCCAAACTCATTTCGACATCGGTGAAGGAGGTTGAGGTCAGCAATCGAGATCAGTAAGTGTGACTGTCGTCGAAGGTGACTCGCAGCAGCCGAGTGCCGCATCTGTGGGATGCCTCTCGTTTGCAAAACTTGGACAGTCCCACGATCTTCATGATGAGGTCGGAACAAGAACTGCTCAAAATCGTAAGAGGCATTTATCAACCAAAGGCAGCTACGGTTGATTTGATGATGATTCCTCCACCCAGGCTTCGGCGCATCTGACGCCCCGTGGCGGCGCGAAAAACGCTCAGTAGCTGCAGCGCCGGCGGCATGCGCGACCAGATGGTCCTCAAGACTTCTAGACCATGCCGGGTTTGCGAACGGCGCTCCCGGATACCACGCGCTGTGACCATCGGAAGCCAACCTAGTGGAAATACAGGTCGGCATGCTGCGGGCTGTTATGATGAAAAACGCCGGCGATGGTACGGCGGACGCCGCGGGAGTTGAAGCCCCTCTACCCATGGTCCGCGCGGCTTGACCGCCGCACAAATCCTTATGCTCCCCTTCGTACGCTTGAAGCATCTCGAGCATCGCAGGCCCGGCGCGCTCGACATGGCGACGCCGGCCAGCAATCCTGCGCGCAGTTACGGGGCAGGATCGGGTTAGCCGCGGAAGGAAGCGGCTTCCATTGCGCATGGGATATGGAACCAGTCGACGACATGCTCGCTCGCCTGCGATCATTTCCGCGTGCGACCGGACTTCTTCCCAACTGCCGGTACGAAAGGTAATATCCTGATTGGGTGCTTCTTGAGAGGGTCGAGAGTACGCCGTTGCAGCTCGCGATCATAGCCGCGCCGTCTTCAGCCAGCGAGCGGCCTACGATTAGCTCGAATTTTTCTTCTGGTCGTCACGGGGCGGATGTACTCGGGAACCGGGCAGGTTCACGCGGGCAGGCATCCTGCATGAAGGATAACCGACAGGCGAGCGTTACCGCTTTCGCTAAGACGCCGCCAATTCCGGCGGCATTGGCGGCCGAGCGAGCGCCGTTCGACGCGCAGGCTTTTTCGCCGTTGGACTTTAGGAAGGCGACCGTCGTTAAGATCAGCTTGTCCGCGGTCTTGGCACTCTGTTCAACGCCGGAACCATGATCAACGGGTTCAGCCCACAGTTCTTCCGGACCGTCGTGATAAGCCAGCAACGACTTGGCGAGAACGGGTTGGGGAAAGACGATGCTTATCGCGCGTGCCGACCGCGAGAAACAGCGGCCGTCAGTTCATTGGCAGGGTAGAAGAGCGTTGAGAAGAAAATCGCCAGATTTCCGCAAAGATAGAAGTCGTACCATTCGATGACCGTGCCGGCGCTTGATGCAAGGACGACGGTCCAGATACCTGGTTTTCAGACGGAGTCGCCCCTTTCCTGTAGCTGTTGCATGCTGCAGTTCCCCTTTTATGTTTTTGAAAGCAGCCGGCCCTCTTCTTCAGGGCCGTGGTTACTCAGCTCGCGATGCGCTGATCGAATGCGTAGAGGCCAAGTCTTTCGCTTGCCTCGTGCACCGTTCGGCGGACGATGTCCTTCGCCGACGGCAGATCGTTGATGAGGCCCACCGCCTCACCGACAGTCACGTTGGCCGTGTCGTAGTCGCCAGAGGCCCATGCCGCCTCGACCTTCGACAATTCTTCGGAACCCAGCGTGCGCAGCTTTTCTTCCCGCCCGTGCCACTTCTCGATGAAGCCGTTTTTGAGCAGTCGGCCGGTATAACCAGCGGGCCAGGCCTTCTGACGGACGATATCGTAGACGGAAGTCCGGATTGTCTCGTCGCCAGAGGCCGCGACTACCTTGTCCTTGGCTCCCGGATGGATGAGCGACTCGCGTGTAGCCCAGAACCTGGTTCCCATCAGGACCCCGTCTGCTCCGAGCATCAGCGAAGCGGCCAGGCCCCTACCGTCGGCGATGCCGCCTGCCGCCACGACAATGACAGAAGGCGAAATCTTTGCCACCAGATCCACGACTGCGGGAACGAAGGGCATGGTTGACCGCGCGACCAGGCCATGGCCGCCGGCCTCGGTCCCCTGAACAATAAGAACGTCGGCGCCAACGTCGATTGCGCGCCGGGCATGTTCGAGTGTGTGGATCATGCAAATCAGCGGAACACCCGCCTGCTTGACCCGTGCCGCGAGCTTCGCCGGATCCGAAAACGCAAGCATCATCGCGGACGGACGCTCCGCAAGTGCGCGGTCAAACAGATCAAGGTCGGCTTCGACTGCCCAGGCGATGAACCCGCAGCCAACGCGTTCATTGGTGATCAGCGACGACTCTGTTTCGTACCATTGACGATCAGCATATCCCCCACCCAACAGGCCCAGACCGCCGGCGTCGGCGACGGCGGACGCAAGCGCGCCACCTGCGGCCGGTGTCATCGGGGCAAGGATGATGGGATGCTCGATTTCGAAAAATTCTGTCAGACGCGTTCGTACCGTCATCTATACTTTTCCCAGCTTGAGGAAGCTCCCGGAAAGTTTTCTTTGACGCTATTGCGACGCTTGACTTAAGACAAACGATTAGATCAGATGTTTTTTATCTGAAAAGGAGATGGCTGATGAACAGCGCCGACCTCAGGTTTTTCCAGGCGGTTGTGAGAGCAAACAGTATCGGAGGGGCTGCCGGTGTACTCAACACGGTGCAATCCAACGTCACCGCGAGAATAAAATCGCTTGAGGAGGAAATCGGTGCTCCGCTTTTTCATCGCTCCAGGCGAGGGGTTACACTGACAGCCACCGGCATTCAGCTCGTTCCCTATGCCGAGCGCGTCGGAGAGCTTCTGGACGAAGCCAAGCGCGTCGTCACAGACCGCGGTACGCCGTGCGGTTTACTCAGGATCGGCTCCATGGAGACCACTGCAGCGCTTCGCCTTCCGCCGATCCTGATTCGCTATGCTGCAGAATATCCAGAGGTCGACGTACTGGTGGAGGCTGCCCCGACGGAAAAGCTCGTCAGCGAGGTCGTCGCACGCAAACTGGATGGCGCGTTCGTCTCCGGCCCCATCGCTCATCCCGAACTGAAAAGCCTATCGATCGTCGAAGAGGAGCTCGTTGTGATCTCATCGCCGCGGTTTCGCGAGCTTTCGGATCTGAAGGCCTTGGCCGCATCACCGGCTGTGAAGGTCCTCGCTTTTCGATCGGGCTGTTCCTACCGGCGGCGCATGGACATGTTCCTGGCGGCGTGTGGGGTAACGCATGTCCGCTGGATGGAACTCGGAACAATGGACGGGATCATCGGCTGCGTCGCCGCCGGGGTAGGGATGGCCATGCTACCTCGGGGGGTCGTTCAGGATGCGGCAGCCAACGGACAGCTCATTATACACCTGCTACCTCACAAGTTGCGGTCGGCGCCGACTGTTTTTGTGACGCGGAGCGACGAGTATCTCTCCGCGGCACTTCAGGCTTTCATGACGGTGGCGTCTGAGGCGCATTCACGGCCTCAGCCGGCAAGACCAGAGCCGGTGCGACAACTGCAGCGGGCTTAGGAAAGGTGGAGCAAAAACAAGGGGTCAGTCAGACGGTTGGCCCCGCCTTATCCGGACGCGTCCACGCAAGAGTAGCAGGCCAAGGGAGGGCAGCGTCAACCGTCCGCCGGCGGGGTATTGAATGCTCGCGCCCACCCACTCTAGCCACAACCGCTGCCCCGGGAGGCGCAGCAAGCGCAACCGCATCATCATGAAAGACGAGTAGTGGAAGCCGTTCAATTCGAGCGCCTGTGGACGATGCTAGGCCGCGTTCGAGTTCAGCGGCCACCGCAATTTCGATTGCGTCCGAGCGGGCCGGCTCGGGGCATAGGCGCTATCCGCGGTCGGTGCTGCGCCGGATGGCCTTCATCGTCTTTGCGCGGCGAATTGGGCTCACACTCAAGGAGATCGGCGCCGAACTCGCTAAGTTGCCAGCCGATCGCGTTCCGTCGCGTCGGGATTGGTCGCGGTTGTCAGGCGAGTGGACCAAGCGTTGCGGCTGTCTGTCGATTGACCGGTGTAGCTCGCGAACCCTGCCGACCTGGCAGGACGCAAGGGACCGGGGCCGAGATATTGGGTGGGATGATCTGGTAGCGCGCCTGTCACCATTGCAGAGTTCGGCACCGCAAAACTTTCGGCTGCGCATCATGAAAGGACCAATGAATTCCACGTCATCGGCATCATGCCGGAACTGGAGCATTGTAGACCGTCGGCATTTGATCAAGGCGCCGGCTTTGGCGTTCCGCGGATTTCACGAAGAAGCGACAGAGCCTTGCGTCCAGCCCTTTCTTGATCGCATTCCGGTACCGAAGGCATGGTCTTGCCCAATTCCGGCATATGCTCCCACATCGAGAAGAATGACGACTGCCTCGCCACCGTCGCAATTGGCTCCATACGATTGACGGTCCCGTAGCAGCCTATCTGCTCAAACGTAATCCGAGTTCGGATATTCGTACTGGATCCCGAAGCGCGCCGGTCCTTGCTCTTCCTCCCGCTTGAGAGTTTTCGAAATCTATCGCGGTACAAATATCGGTTGCAATGGAATCCGCTCATCTCAAGAAGTAAAAGGCCGCGACGGGACCACAGAAGTTAATCTGTCGCACCTAGTCGTGCGTAGCGTGGGTTTCAGTTCACAACGCGCTGAGCGATTCTTGTGCCGCATGTCAAGAACAGCGGAGCAAGCCATGACGCCTACGAAGTTGCTGCTTGGGCAGATCGCCGTCGTGTTCGCAATCGTCATGCTCGGCGTATGGGCGGCCACGCAGTGGTGCGCCCAAATGCTCGGCTATCAGTCGCAGCTCGGCGAGCCATGGCTCGCCGTGGGCAGCTGGCCAATCTACAAGCCCTGGAAACTGTTCGAATGGTGGTTCCACTTCGACGCTTACGCGCCCGAGGTCTTCGATAAGGCCGGTGCGCTTGCCGGCGCCAGTGGGTTCGTGGGCTGTGCTGCCGCGATCGCCGGCTCGCTCTGGCGCGCGCGACAGCTCGGGTCGGTCACCACCTATGGGTCGTCAAGATGGGCGGCGACTCAGGAGATCGAGACGGCGGGGCTGTTTCGGCCGGCCGGCGTTTTCCTAGGCAAGTTGAAGGATCGATATCTGCGCCATGACGGGCCCGAGCACGTCATGGCTTTTGCTCCAACACGATCAGGCAAGGGCGTCGGACTGGTTGTTCCAACTCTTCTGTCCTGGACCGGCTCGGCCGTCATTCACGATATCAAAGGCGAGAACTGGCAGTTGACCTCCGGCTGGCGGTCGAGATTCTCCTACTGCCTTCTGTTCAATCCGACCGATCCAAGGTCGGCGCGCTATAACCCGCTGCTGGAGGTACGAAAAGGTCCAGACGAGGTCCGCGACGTCCAGAATATCGCCGATATCCTCGTAGATCCCGAAGGCGCGCTGGACCGGCGGAACCACTGGGAGAAAACCAGTCATTCACTCTTGGTGGGCGCCATTTTGCACGTGCTCTACGCTGAAGAGGAAAAGACGCTCGCTCGCGTCGCCACCTTTCTGTCGGACCCGCAACGCTCGTTTGTCGCGACACTGCGACGGATGATGACGACTAACCATCTCGGCGCGGCGGATCAGCCCCAGGTCCATCCTGTCGTGGCCTCGGCAGCTCGCGAGGTGTTGAACAAGTCCGAGAACGAGCGTTCAGGCGTTCTTTCGACCGCCATGTCGTTTCTCGGCCTCTATCGCGATCCCACGGTGGCTGCAGCGACATCAGCCTGCGACTGGCGCATTACCGACTTCCTGGATGCCGAGCGGCCGGTGTCACTCTATCTGGTCGTGCCGCCATCGGACATATCGCGCACGAAGCCGCTGGTTCGACTGGTGCTCAATCAGATCGGCAGGCGTCTGACGGAGCGGCTGGAGGGTGATCCGAAGAAGCGCAGGAACCATCAACTGCTCATAATGCTGGACGAATTCCCGGCGCTCGGTCGTCTGGATTTCTTCGAAACCGCGCTCGCCTTCATGGCCGGCTATGGCATCCGTGCGTATCTGATCGCGCAATCCTTGAACCAGATCTCCAAGGCGTATGGGGAGAACAATGCCATCCTCGACAACTGCCATGTGCGGATTGCCTTCTCCTCCAATGACGAGCGCACGGCCAAACGCATTTCGGACGCGCTCGGCACGGCGACGGAGCTGAGGTCAATGCGCAACTATGCCGGCCATCGGTTGGCGCCGTGGCTCTCGCACGTGATGGTTAGCCACCAGGAGACCGCCCGTCCGCTACTGACACCGGGCGAGGTGATGCAGTTGCCGCAAGCCGATGAACTGGTGTTGGTTTCAGGGCTGCCGCCTATTCGCGCGAAGAAGCTGCGCTACTACCAGGATCAAAATTTCACCGAGCGCGTGCTTCCTGCGCCGTTATTGCGCGACGGCGCTTACGCGGATCGGCCACTACCGCGTCCGGACTGTTGGACCGGGCAGGTGCGGGGCATTGACCGCCGTCTTGCTGGCGGCCGCGAAAGTGCGGGCGACGCAATTGAAGATGAAGGAGGTGTCCAGCAACAGAGACATCCGGGTCTGGCGGAAGACCATGCAGCCTTCACTCTGGAGCCCGACGGGGACGACCTGCTCAAGCCCGCGGACGATGATAGCGAGGCGGTTGCCGACAGGCGCGTGATGGACCGAATTTCCACTGCCACACGCGCCTATGGCATCAACGAGGGAAGGGGCGACGACAAGGACATCGTGCCCGGCTTCTGAAAGAAGCTGCCAAAGGCAGAGCGCAAATCAGCGTAGATAACGGCCATAAGCAATTTCGGGGAAGTCGGCGATGCTCGTTTCCGCCCACGCAACAGCGCTGGGCCAGTTGGAACGAGCCACATGAGCCCTCAGCGTATTCGTCATCAGTTTCTGCTCGAACCCGACCTGAGCAAGAAACTGGACGACCTCAGCCGCGATCCATCGACGACCAAATCAGCGATCGTGGCGAAGGCAGTCGAGGCGTTTATCGAGCGGCGTGGCGAGAACGAGCTCGACCGGCGCTACGGCGTAAGGCTCGACCGTCTTTCCCGTGACCTCGGTCATCTCAGACGCGACGGCGAAATGATCCTAGAGAGCCTGGCGCTCTTCATTCGGTTTTCCATCACCGTTCATGCTCACACGCCAGTCCCGGACAGGGCGACGCAGGCGATTGCCCAGGAGCGCTTCGACAAATTCGTCGAGCAAGTGGGCCGCCAGATAGCCTCCGGCAAACGGTCGCTTGGGAAGGGCAATGGCGGGGGAGGAGAAGGATGAGCTCTCATCCGGAGGTCGACCATCGCCGCCGTGCCATGTTGCGCACCGCCATGGGCCCAGCAATTGCTGAGGCCCTTGCCGATCCGTCTGTTATCGAGGTGATGGTCAATCCCGACGGTGCACTGCGACTCGACCGGCTCGGAGAAGGTCGGGTCGGTACCGGCGTTCACCTCCACCCCTCCGAGGCGGAACGCATAATCCGCTTGGTCGCCTCCCATGTGCGCGCAGAGGCGCATGCCGACAATCCGATTGTCAGCGCCGAATTGCCATCGGGCGAACGCTTCGAGGGGCTGTTGCCGCCGGTCGTATTGGCGCCGTGCTTTGCCATCCGCAAGCCGGCGGCGAAACTCTACACGTTGGCCAACTATGTCGCCGATCGCATCATGCTTCCGCTGCAAGCCGATGCGCTGAGGGAGGCGGTGCGCGAGCGGCGCAACATCCTTGTCGCCGGAGGCACATCCTCGGGCAAGACGACCCTTGCCAATGCACTCCTGGCCGAAGTCGCCGAATGCGACGAGCGGGTGATCCTGATTGAGGATACGCGCGAACTGCAATGCGCGGCAGAGGACTGCGTCGCCATGAGAACCAGGCGGGGCTTGGTCACGCTTGCCGATCTTGTGCGATCGACGCTGCGGCTCCGGCCCGACCGGATCATCGTCGGTGAGGTGAGGGGAGCGGAAGCGCTCGATATGCTTAAGGCGTGGAACACTGGTCATCCTGGTGGCATCGCCACGGTTCACGCCAATTCGGCGCGCTCGGCCCTCTACCGTATCGAACAGCTCGCCCAGGAGGCCGTCGTCACCGTTCCCCGCCGCCTCATCGCCGAGGCGATAGATCTGATCGTCTTCATCGCCGGCCGCGGATCCTCGCGCCGCATCGACGCGATCGCAGAGGTCACCGGTCTCGACGGCGGTGGCGACTACGCCGTTACCCCGCTCACGCTTCCTCAACTTCAGCAGCTTTGAAAGGTTACTCATGCGCAAGAAGCTTCGCTTTCTGTCGTCCACCGCGCTCGTGTTCATTCTCACGGTCCCAGCCCGCGCAGCAGGCTCTGGCATGCCTTGGGAACAGCCGCTGCAGCAGATCCTGGAGTCTGTACAGGGACCGGTCGCCAAGATCGTCGCCGTGATCATCATCATCACCACGGGCTTAACGCTTGCCTTCGGTGACACCGCAGGCGGCTTCCGCCGGCTGATCCAGATCGTCTTCGGCCTGTCGATCGCCTTCGCGGCATCGAGTTTCTTCCTCTCCTTCTTCTCCTTCGGCGGCGGGGCGCTTGTTGGATGAATACTGGGGAGCAGCATATCGACGGCTTCGAGGTTCCTGTTCATCGTGCATTGACGGAGCCAATCCTGCTCGGTGGTGCGCCCCGAGCAGTGGCCATCCTCACCGGCACCGTTGCCGCGGCAATAGGTCTAGGCCTGCAGCAGTGGATTGCCGGGCTGGTGCTCTGGATCGCAGGCCACACGCTCGCGGTGTTTGCCGCTCGCCGCGATCCGAACTTCGCCGGCGTGCTTGTCCGCCACCTTCGCATGAGAGGTTGGCTCGCATGCTGAACCTTTTAGAATACCGCAGCAAAGCCGACCGGCTTGCGGACCATCTGCCATGGGCCGCATTGGTCGCTCCCGGCATCGTGCTCAACAAGGACGGCAGCTTCCAGCGTACATTTCGGTTTCGCGGCCCGGATCTCGAAAGCGCGACGGAACCCGAACTCGTCGGCATCTGCGCGCGGGCAAACAACGCGCTGAGAAGGCTGGGCTCCGGCTGGGCATTGTTCTTCGAGGCCGAGCGCATCGAGGCGCTCGGCTATCCGAACGCGAATTTTCCCGACGCCGCGTCTTGGCTGGTCGACGAAGAACGACGCGCGGCCTTCGAGGGCAAGGTCGCGCATTACGAGAGCCGCTATCACCTGACTTTGCTGTTCATGCCGCCCCGGGACGCACGGGACAGGGCGGATAGCGCGCTCGTCGACGCACACCGATCTGGCGGCGGGAGAGACTGGCCGCAGGAGCTGGCGCGGTTTCGCGACGAGACCGACCGGGTTCTCGATCTTCTGTCGGGTTTCATGCCCGAGGTACGCGTGCTCGACGATGCCGAGACCCTGACTTACCTGCACGGCACAATCTCGACCCGCCGCCATCCAGTCGCGGTCCCGGAAACGCCGATGTATCTTGACGGCGTGCTGGTCGATGCGCCGCTCACCGGCGGGTTGGAGCCGATGCTGGGCGACCAGCATCTGCGCACCCTCACCATCCTAGGCTTTCCGAATGTCACTCGGCCGGGAATTCTCGACGCCCTCAACCACCAGGATTTTGCCTATCGCTGGGTAACGCGCTTTATCCCGCTCGACAAGACGGAGGCCACCAAGACTCTGACGCGGTTGCGGCGGCAGTGGTTTGCCAAACGCAAGTCGATCGCCGCCATCCTGCGCGAGGTCGTGACCAACGAGCCCGTCCCGCTCGTCGACAGCGATGCCGACAACAAGGCGCTCGACGCCGACGCGGCTCTTCAGGCATTGGGCGGCGATCACGTCGGCTTCGGCTATCTCACCACAACGGTGACGGTGTGGGACGAGGACCATCAGGTCGCCGCGGAGAAATGTCGCGCGGTAGAGCGCATCGTCAACGGGCTCGGCTTCACCACGATCCGCGAAAGCGTCAATGCGGTCGAGGCTTGGCTCGGCTCGTTGCCCGGCCATGTCTATGCCAATGTTCGCCAGCCGCTCGTTCACACGTTGAACCTGGCCCATCTGATGCCGTTGTCATCGGCGTGGGCCGGCCCGGCGGCGAACGAGCATCTCGCCAAGATTACCCAGCGAGAGGCCCCGCCGCTTCTCTTCGCCGAAACCAGTGGGTCGACTCCGTTCCGGCTTTCCACCCATGTCGACGATGTCGGCCACATGCTGATCGTTGGACCGACTGGGGCGGGCAAGTCGGTTCTGCTTGCCCTGATCGCTCTGCAGTTCCGACGCTATGCCGGCGCACAGGTCTATGTCTTCGACAAAGGCAATTCGGCCCGCGCGGCAACACTTGCGATGGGAGGAGAGCACCACGCCTTGGCGGTGGGCGGGTCGCTTGCCTTCCAGCCGCTGCACAACATCAGCGACACTGGGACGCGCAGCTGGGCGGCCGAATGGATCGCCAGCCTCGTTGCCCATGAGAACGTCACCGTCACGCCCGAGGTGAAAGAGGCGATTTGGTCGGCGCTCACCAGCCTTGCCACCGCGCCGGTGCAGGAACGTACGCTCACCGGCCTGTCGGTCTTGCTTCAGTCTAACGCGCTGAAGTCCGCATTGATGCCCTATACGCTCGACGGTCCCTTCGGCCCCCTGCTCGATGCGGATGACGATCGGCTGGCCTTATCGGATGTGCAATGTTTCGAGACCGAGGAGCTGATGCACCGCCAAGGCGCTGTCCTGCCGGTGCTCACCTATCTCTTCCATCGTCTCGAAGAACGATTCGACGGGCGGCCGACGCTGCTCATGCTGGATGAAGCTTGGGCCTATCTCGACAACCCACTCTTTGCAGCGCGCATCCGCGAATGGTTGAAGGTCCTACGCAAGAAAAACGTGTCGGTCATCTTCGCCACGCAGTCGCTTGCCGATGTCGCTGGCTCTGCAATCGCACCCGCAATCATCGAGAGCTGCCCACAGCGCATTTTCCTGCCCAATGATCGTGCCGTCGAACCGCAGGCCCGGGCGGCCTACGAGCACTTCGGCTTAAACGAGCGGCAGATCGAATTGGTCGCCCGCGCGACGCCGAAACGGCAATACTATCTGCAGTCGCGTCGTGGCAACCGGCTCTTTGAGCTCGGCCTCGGCCCGATCACGCTTGCACTTTGCGGTGCCTCCGATCCTGCCAGCCAAACCCTCATCGACAGAGCCTTGATCGAGCACGGGCAGGATAGCTTTGCCTCACGCTTCCTGAATGCGCGCGGGCTCGAGTGGGCCGCCGACCTTCTCAAGCAATTCCCTCAACCACACAAGGAGCAATCGTCATGATGCGGCGCCGTTTTCTCTCCGGCCTGATCACTCTTTCCCTGATCGCCAAACCGGTCGCTGAGTACGTTCAACCAGCCTACGCCCTGATCGTTTTTGATCCGTCGAACTATGCGCAGAACGTGCTGACGGCAGCGCGATCGCTGGAGCAGATCAACAACCAGATCCAGTCACTGCAGAACCAGGCGACCATGCTGCAAAACATGGCACGGAACCTCCAGAGTCTCGACTTCTCTTCTGTCAGTCAGCTCACTGGTGCGCTCCATCGCATTGATGGCCTGATGGACCAGGCGAGTGGCCTGAGCTTTGATCTCAATAAGCTTCAGGACCAGTGGCGCAGGCAATATCCGGAAAGCTACGACGCCACGATCAAAGTGAGCGATGTGGCGAGCGCCGCACGCGAGCGCTGGCAGAGCGCGATGCAGGCGTTCCGCCAGACCATGGGCGTCCAGTCGCAGATCGTCGAGAATGTGCGCGGCGATGGCGACCTGCTTGCCGATCTCGTCAATCGCAGCCAGGGTGCGGCTGGCGCGCTTCAGGCAAGCCAGGCCACCAATCAGCTGCTCGCGCTTTCGACCAAGCAACAGATGCAGATCCAGACGCTGCTCGCGACGCAGTTCCGGGCTGAGGCCGAAGATGCCGCCCGTAAGGCGCAGTCCGAGGAGGCCGCCCGCGAGACGACGAAGCGCTTTCTTGGTTCCGGCAGGGCCTATCCCGGTAACTGATCACCAGTTCTTCACGACGAGGAAGGCGGCGGTATGAACGACCTCGGGGTCATCGACCAATTCATGGAGACCTTCATCCGCTATATTGACAGCGGGTTCGGTCTGCTTTCGGGCGACGTCGCCTTCCTCACCACCATTCTGGTCGGCATCGACATCACACTGGCCGGTCTGGCGTGGGCGCTCGGCGACGCAACCAACATTCTCGGCCGGCTTGTCCGCAAGGTGCTCTATGTCGGCGTCTTCGCCTTCATCCTGAACAATTTCAAGAACCTCGCCGACATCACCTACCGCTCCTTTGCCGGCCTCGGCATCAACGCGTCCTCCGGCAATCTCTCCGCAGACAATCTCCTGCGCCCGGGCCGCATCGCCGCGACCGGTTTCGAAGGCGCGTGGCCTCTGCTTGATCAGGCAAGTCAGCTGCTCGGCTTTCCGGAAATCTTCGGCAACGCGCTGACCATCTTCGTGCTGCTCATGGCCTGGTTCCTGGTCATTATCGCCTTCTTCATTCTTTCCATTCAGCTCTTCATCACTATCCTCGAGTTCAAACTCACCACGCTCGCCGGCTTCGTTCTGGTGCCATTCGCACTCTGGAACCGATCGGCGTTTCTGGCCGAGCGCGTGCTCGGCAATGTCATCTCGTCGGGCATAAAGGTGATGGTGCTCGCCGTCATCGTCGGCATAGGCTCCACGCTGTTCGGCGAGTTCGCTTCCGCGCTGCATGGCAAGGAGCCGGACTTGGCGGCCGCCATGTCTCAGGTGCTGGGAGCGCTGACGCTGCTCGGGCTCGGCGTCTTTGGACCTGGAATCGCCTCCGGACTTGTTTCCGGCGCGCCGCAGCTTGGCGCGGGCGCAGCGCTTGGAACCATCGCGACCGCTGCTGGCGCGTCGCTCGTTGCCGGAGGCGCAGGGTTCGCCGGCGCGCGAATGGCAGCTGGCGGCGGTCTGGCTGCAATCCGAGCCGGCACGACCATGGGCTCGGCTGCTTCCACGGCCTGGCAAATGGGCCGAGCAACCTCCCATGACGCCGGCCTGCCCGGTGTGGCTGCAGGTATGCGCGGGGTGAGCGGTGCCGTCGGCGGCGCTGCAATGCGAGCGGCACGATCTGCCGCGGGAGCCTTAGGGCGCAGCGCTGATGCCGGGCGCGAAGCCGCCTGGATCGCGACAGGCGGCATGCCGACCGCGTCAATGACCGGAAGCCCTGCTGGTACCGCCGCTGATGCCGCGCCGACGTGGGCAAGGCGCTTGCGTTCCGAACAGGCCGCGCGTGCCCATCGTCACGCTGCCATCCAGGCCGTCCGTGACGGTGACAGGCCGGGCGGCAGCGCCAATCCCTCTCTTAGCGACAAGGACGACTAGATGCTGTTCAAGCGACCCGTTCAACGTTACGGCAAGGCGCCCGAGCCGGTCACGCCGTATCAGAAGGCAGCCCAGCTCTGGGACGAGCGCATCGGCTCATCGCGGGTGCAGGCCCGGAACTGGCGGCTGATGGCTCTTGGCTGTCTGGCCTTGGCGACTGGGCTCTCCGGCGGCCTCGTTTGGCAGTCGATGCAAAGTCGCGTTGTGCCCTACGTCGTCGAGGTCGACCGCTTCGGCGAGGGGCGTGCCGTTGCGCCGGCAATCCGGGACTACGAGCCCACCGACGCGCAGATCGCGTGGCATCTTGGCCGTTTCATCCAGAATATCCGTTCCGTTTCAATCGATCCGGTGCTGGTGCGCCAGAACTGGCTGGCAGCTTACGATTTTGCCACCGACCGCGCCGCACGCTTCCTAAATGAGTATGCCAAGGCGAACGATCCCTTCGGTCAGATCGGCATGCGCAGCGTGTCGGTGCAGGTGACCAGCGTGGTCAGGGCTTCCGACAGCTCGTTCCAGGTCAAATGGACCGAGCAGGTTTTTGAGCGCGGTAGTCTCGCCAGCACGACACGCTGGACTGCGATCCTCACCATCGTGATCCGCCCGCCAAGCAATACGGACCAGCTGCGCAACAACCCGCTCGGCGTCTTCATCAACGCAATCAATTGGTCGCGCGAACTCGACAGCGTCGCGCCGACACCCGTTTCCCCGAAGGAGCCCGCCGATGACAAATAGAGCGCCACCGTTCCGTGCAGCACTGATCCTGTCCGCGTCAGCAGTCGTCCTCTCAGCCTGCGCGTCGAAGCCGGTGCCGCCGCCTCAGATTTCCTATGACGCTAACGACTTCAAACCGGCTGCGGTTGAGAAACCGCCGGAGAAGCCGGTCAAGATCGTCGAGGTACCAAAGCCCCTGCCGCTGCCAGGCCAGTTGCAGCCTGACCCCGGCAAGATTGTCGACGACAAACGCTCTCCCGAAGAACGCGTCACCGATGCCAACCAGGCGGCAACGCAGCAACCCACCAAGTATGGCTATGTCAATGCGGTTCAGGTCTATCCCTTCACGGACGGCGCGCTCTATCAGCTCTATGCCGCGCCGGAGCGTGTCACCGATATTGCCCTACAGCCGGGCGAGAAGCTAACAGCCGTGTCGGCCGGCGACACGGTGCGCTGGGTCATCGGCGACACCGTCAGCGGCACCGGTGACAACCAACGCACCCACGTGCTGGTAAAACCCTTCGCGCCCGGGCTAAGCACAAATCTGGTGATCACCACGGAACGGCGGACATACCACCTGCAGCTTCAAAGCACCGAGAAGACCGCCATGGCGGCGATCTCCTGGACGTACAGCGAAGACCAGATCATCGCGCTGCGCCAGCGTAACGTTCAGGCCGAGGCCGCTATGCCGGTCGCTTCGAATGTGGCCCTCGAGAACATTCGTTTTAGCTATTCAATCAATGGTGACACGCCGCCGTGGAGGCCGACGCGTGCCTTCGACGACGGCAGCAAGGTCTACATCGAATTCCCGCGCCGCATAGATCAGGGCGAAGCGCCGCCGCTTTTCATCGTGGGTTCTGACGGGGGGAGCCAGCTCGTCAACTATCGCATGCGCGGCAACTATTACATTGTCGATCGGCTCTTTGCCGCGGCAGAACTGCGGCTGGGCGCCAAGCCGCAGCAGGTGGTGCGCATCACAAGGACCGACGGCCGCCAATCACCGCGGCGTATACCACTTTTTGCACGCTCAAGCCGTTGAGGGGAGGGGCTCATGACTGATGCTTCCCGCTCCGATGCTCCGCCGAAACTCGATCCCGAACAGCTGCAGCTGCGGGCCTCGCCCCGCCCCGCTGTGCGGTTCAGGCGCGGCGTGATCGTCGCTATCGCCGCAGTCGGATCCGGTGCCATATTCGGCGTCACCATGATGGCGCTCCAAGGACCGGCTTGGCGCTTCAAAGAGCAGGCGGAAGACCTCTACCACACCGAGCACAAACCAACCGCCGAGGGACTCGACGCGCTTCCCAAAGACTATTCCGGAATGAAACCGAAGGCGCCGGTGCTTGGACCACCGCTGCCGGGAGACCTCGGCCGCCCCATTCTTGAGCGGCAGCGTCAGCTCGGCATCGCGCCGGGGCAGGAGGCATCCGCCGAGGAGCAGCGCCTTGCTCAGCAGGCGATCGCCGCGCGCGAGTCGCAAGTCTTGTTCCGGATCGACAATCGACCCACAGAGACAGATGTCGCCGGCGGCGGGCAGAGTGCGCAGGAGCCGTTTGAGGCGCTTCCGCAACCCGGAGCGACACGCGGGTCGGCTTCCGTTGCGCCAGCCGAGGGCGACCAGAACAACCAACAGCGCAAGCTCGATTTTGTCAGCCAACGTCACACAAGCGGGATATACAATCCGCACGCGCTGCAGACGCCGGCCTCGCCCTATCAGCTAATGGCCGGCAGCGTGATCGCCGCAAGCCTGATCACCGGCGTCAGTTCCGACTTGCCCGGCCTCGTCGTTGCGCAGGTCACCGAGAATGTGCACGACACAATTACGGGCAGCACCTTGCTCATTCCGCAAGGCTCACGTCTCATCGGCGTCTACGACAGCGTTGTTGCCTTCGGGCAAAGACGGGCGCTGTTGGTCTGGCAGCGAATTCTGCTGCCCGATGGCTCGTCGATTGAAATCGACAATCTGCCAGCGACTGACACGGCCGGCTACGCAGGACTGGAGGACAACGTTGACTTCCACACCTGGCAGCTGATCAAGGGAGTGGCGCTTGCCACGTTATTGGGCGTCGGCACGGAGTTGAGTTTGGGGGAAAACGAGAGCGACTTGGTCAAGGCGATCCGAAAATCGGTCCAGCAGAACGTCAGCCAAGCCGGCCAGCGCATCACCGAGAAGAACCTGAATGTTCAGCCCACCATCACAATCCGCCCAGGTTGGCCACTGCGCGTCATGGTGCATAAGGACCTCTTGCTGCGGCCATACGCGAGTTGAGCGGGAGGGATTATGGCCAACTTGAAACTTGGAAAGCTCCCAGACCGAACACCTTCGAAGATCACCATCACCGTCAGCGCGGAGTTGGGCCAAGCACTCAAGGAGTACGCTGCGCTCTATCGTCAGACCTATGGCGAGTCTGAAACCGTGGCGGAACTCATCCCTTTCATGCTGGCGGGATTTCTGGAAGGCGACCGAGCATTTGCTAGGGCCAGAAAAGAAGGTTTGCCGACGTCCAGCATGCCGGAGAAGTCGCGACGTCTGGAAGGCTCAGATTCCGAGTAGCCGAGGCAGAGAGTTGGCCAAGTCCACTATTGCGCGTCACCCGATCGCCGGGTGTCCATCAGCCTAGTGCTCGTGCCGAAGGCCAGGCACCCGGGTATGGGACCGGGGATTGGGATTAACGAGTCGGGACGCTGCGTCAATGTCATCTTCGGCAGCACGTAGATGCCAGGCCTCAGCTTAGGCTCGCCCGTCTCCGATTGGTATCGGCTGCGTGCCTTTTCATTCGTTTCCCCAACGAGAGAGGCATCGCGTACTTCGGGTAGGCGGACGATATCCTCGCCGATGGCGAACGACTTCCGACCTGGTTCCGAACCCGTCTTGATGCGACGGGCGCCGATGCGTAGTCAAACGTCGCGCAGTCGGTTCGCCATCGACAAAACCGCGACCGCACCCTCCGGTTCAAACTGCGACCGAGTGCCTGGCCTGTCCGGTTTGGAAGTATTTGTCGAACCTGGCCGCGACGCTTCGGACGAAGGGGCGACTTTCAGCCGGCACGACGAAACGGTCGCCATCCAGTTCAAGCAATCGAACGGGATCGTGGAGAGCCATGGCACTCGACTGAAGCAGGAGCTTCTGGCCGGCTTTGCCGAAGCGTTCCACCAGATCGACCGCCGAGAAGGCGAAATCACACATCAGCCTCTCGATGATCCAGCCGCGAACGCGGTCGTCGTCGGAAAGCGCAATACCGCGGACAGCCGCCAGCCCGCCATGCGCAACCATGCCTCTGTACTCGGCGGTTGAAGTGCTGTTCTGCACGAAGCCCTGGCGAAAACGGCCAATGGACGAAGGTCCAAGCCCGATCAGTGTCTCGCAGCTATCCTCGGTGTAGCCCTGAAAATTGCGATGCAAAGCCCCTGTGCGGGCCGCTATCGCCAAGGCATCGCCTGGCTTGGCGAAATGATCGAGCCCTATCGCTTCATATCCCTTCTCCACAATCGCTCGCGCAGCGAGTTGCGATTGGGCCAACCGCTCCGTGGGGCCAGGTAGCCACGCTTCGTCGATCATCGTCTGGTGCTTCTTGAACCAGGGCACATGCGCGTAGCCGAACAGCGCCATCCTGTCTGGTTCCAGGGTCAGCGCCTGCGCTACCGTGGAACAGACGCTCAAGCTGGTCTGGTGCGGCAAGCCGTAGAGCAGGTCCAGATTGACGGAACCAACGCCGCGGGAACGAACTCCGTCGACAACCGTCTTGGTCTGCAGGAAGCTCTGCTCGCGGTTGATCGCCTGCTGCACCTTCGCGTCAAAGTCCTGCACACCGAGGCTTGCCCTGGTCATGCCGATTTCGGCCAGCGCATCGAGGCGCGCCTCGTCCATGTCGTTGGGATCGATCTCGACGCTGATTTTTGCGTCCTTCACAAAATCGAAGCTGTTCCGTAAGGCAGTCCCCAACGCCACCATATCCTCGGGCTTCAGCATGGTAGGCGAACCGCCGCCGAAATGCACGGCGCGGACATGGCCCCTGCCGGCGACAAAACCCGCAACCGTCGCGATCTCAGCATGCAGCGAACGAAGATATGCAGTCACCGGTTCGTAATGGCGTGTCTGCTTGGTATGGCACGCGCAGAACCAGCAGAGCCTATCGCAATAGGGGATGTGCAGATAGAGCGAGATCTCGGCCCCACTTCCGAGCGCCTCCAGCCAGCCACGACAAACGGCGGCATCGACGCCCGCGTGAAAATGCGGCGCGGTCGGATAACTGGTATAGCGGGGCACATTCTCGCCAACCCGGGCAGCTAATTCGGACTGCATGTCATGGTCCATCATCTTTGCATCGCTGGAACTCTGGGCTTATTGGCGAGCCAAAGCCCTGATTTCGGTCAATCAGCAACTCGGACAAACTGCCGCAAGGATTTTTCTACCCTGGATTGGTACCCTGTCGACGCTTGGGAGAGGGGTAGAGCGAGCGCATGACATTACGGCAAGACATTCACAGTTCCGGCGTTCCCGTTCTTTGCCTCTCTTGCGAGGCAAGGCGTCGTGGTGTCTGCGGTGCGCTCGATCCAGACCGTTTGGTTGCGCTCGCCAGGACTTCGTCGAGGCACAAGATCGAGCCAGGAGTCGAACTGATCGGCGACGCCGAGGCCGTCGAAAGCTATTCGAATGTGCTTTCGGGCGTGGTGAAGCTCACAAAGAGACTTTCGGACGGGCGCCAGCAGATTGTAGCTCTCCGGTTTGCACCGGATTTTCTGGGACGACCCTTCAAGGTCGAAAGCGAGATTAATGCGGAAGCGGCAACAGCTGTCACGCTGTGCTCGTTTCCGAAGGCAGCCGTGGAACGGATGATGAAGGAATCACCGGAACTCGAGAATCGCCTGCTCAGGCAGACTCTGGACGAGCTCGACGCAGCACGCGAATGGATGGTGACGCTGGGGCGCAAGACGGCATCGGAAAAGGTGCCAAGTTTTCTCCTCATGATCGCCCGGAATATCGATTCCAGTGTTGACCCGGCCGCCAGGTCAGCGTCGTTCGATCTGCCGCTGACTCGTTCCGACATCTCTGATTTCCTTGGACTTACGAACGAGACCGTGACCCGCCAGCTGACGCGATTGCGGGCTGACGGCGTGATCCGGATCGAGAACAGACGCCACGTGATGGTGGACAGCATGAGCCGGCTGGAGCAGCGTTGCGGTGGCCGAAGGGCGCGGCAGTTTGAATAACCCAGTGCGGCCGGTCCGCGTCGCCAACTCGTTCGTGGCAGCACACGCCCGTTCGAATGCAATGTGTCGCCATAAGGCTTCGAGAGGCCGCGGTAGTATGAACCCGACCAGCTTCCGCGCTCGCTATCGGATCACCAGACCAATCGCCAGGAGCGTTTCGGACAGCTCGCCGGCGAAGCATTGATCCTGGGGGTGGCCGACACGCAATGGGCTGGTGGGGCAAGATTGCCCTTCCTCGAACCTGTGAACGTCTCGAAGCATCGCAACGATTGCGTTGGCCGTCCCAAGCGAGCGACGTTTAGCAAGGCATCCGCAATACTTTTCAGCGCGTCGCAGAGCCCCGCTTTTCCGAATGGACACGCCTCATTGTGTCGCCCGCCTGGCTCCGAGCCCACCCCACTTGTCCATCAGCGGGCAGCCCGCGCTGCGTTCCCTCTTCATTCGCACCATGTGATTGCGCCGAACTCGGTGCTGCCCGAAACAAAACCGGGCGGCCCTGACATGGATCAGGGCGAGCAGGCGGCGGCCGCGCAATTGATGCACGGCGGATTTGGCGTCCGCCGGATTCGAGATCGGGATTTGCGATGAAATTCGGCACAGAGATCGTCCTTCTAAGCCTGGTTGCTTTTGCGGCCCTGCTGGCTGCCGGTTTCGGCATAGATGAACCTTTCCGCCAGCATATGTGGGTGTTGTTCTTCGCCGTAGCTGGTTTCACCGCGATCCTGTTGCGCAATACGGAGTTCAAGCCTGCAGTTCCGATAGACCCCGCCGCTTTTATGGACGGTCCAATCCGTTACGGGGCCGTCGCGACGGTGTTTTGGGGCGTCGTAGGCATGCTGGTCGGCGTGGCCATCGCGCTGCAGCTTGCCTACCCGGATCTTAACATCGAGCCCTGGTTCAACTTCGGCCGCTTGCGGCCTTTGCATACTTCCGGCGTGGTTTTTGCCTTCGGCGGCAATGCGCTCATTTGCACGTCGCTTTATGTCGTGCAGCGGACCTGTCGTGCCAGGCTGTTCGGCGGCGATCTCGCCTGGTTCGTGTTCTGGGGCTATCAGCTGTTCATCGTCATGGCGGCAACCGGCTATCTGCTCGGTATCACCGAGAGCCGCGAATACGCCGAGCCCGAGTGGTATGTGGACCTGTGGCTGACCATCGTGTGGGTCGCCTACCTCGTCCTGTTCCTCGGCACCATCCTGAAGCGCAGGGAGCCGCACATCTACGTCGCCAACTGGTTTTATCTGTCCTTCATCGTGACGATCGCGATGCTGCATGTGATCAATAACCTGTCGATGCCCGTCTCGTTCGTGGGTTCAAAAAGCTATTCAGCTTTCTCCGGCGTCCAGGATGCCTTGACGCAGTGGTGGTACGGCCACAATGCCGTCGGCTTCTTCCTCACCGCCGGCTTTCTCGGCATGATGTATTATTTCGTGCCCAAGCAGGCCAACCGACCTGTCTATTCCTACCGGCTGTCCATCATCCATTTCTGGGCTTTGATCTTTCTCTACATCTGGGCCGGTCCGCACCACCTCCACTACACCGCCTTGCCCGACTGGGCGCAGACGCTCGGCATGGCGTTCTCGATCATGCTTTGGATGCCCTCGTGGGGCGGCATGATCAACGGCCTGATGACGCTCTCCGGGGCTTGGGACAAGCTGCGGTCGGACCCGATCATCCGCATGATGGTCATGGCCATAGCCTTCTATGGTATGTCGACTTTCGAAGGCCCGATGATGTCAATCAGGGCCGTCAATTCGCTGTCGCACTACACCGACTGGACCATCGGCCACGTGCATTCCGGCGCGCTCGGTTGGGTCGGCATGATCTCGTTCGGCGCGATCTATTTCATGGTGCCGAAATTGTGGAACCGCGAGCGGCTCTATTCGCTGCGGCTCGTCAACTGGCACTTCTGGCTGGCAACGCTCGGGATCGTCGTTTACGCCGCGGTGATGTGGGTCTCCGGCGTCATGCAGGGCCTGATGTGGCGCGAATACGACGAGCAGGGCTTTCTGGTCTTCTCATTCGCCGAAACGGTCGCAGCCATGCATCCCTACTACATTATGCGTGCCATCGGCGGGGCGATGTACCTGTCCGGCGCCCTTATCATGGCGTGGAACATCGCGATGACGATCCTCGGCTACCAGCGCGAGGAGAAACCGATGCCGCGTTCAATCGCCGCCGTCCGACCTGCGCGATCGGGAGCCAGAAAATGGGTTTGATGGACAAACACGCCGTGATCGAGAAGAACGCCACGCTTCTTCTCGTCGGCTCCCTTCTGGTGGTGACGGTCGGCGGCATAGTCGAGATCGCGCCGCTCTTCTATCTCGACAATACGATCGAGAAGGTCGAAGGCATGCGGCCCTATTCGCCGCTCGAGCTCGCCGGCCGCAACATCTATGTGCGCGAGGGCTGCTACCTCTGCCATAGCCAGATGATCAGGCCGTTCCGCGACGAAGTCGAGCGCTATGGGCATTACAGCCTGGCGGCCGAGTCGATGTACGACCACCCGTTCCAGTGGGGATCGAAACGCACCGGACCGGACCTCGCGCGGGTGGGCGACCGTTATTCGAATGGATGGCACGTCCAGCATCTCACCGACCCGCGCTCTGTCGTGCCGGAATCGATCATGCCAAGCTACGCATTCCTGAAAAATACACCGATCGAGGTGAAGGACTTCTCGACACATCTTGTCGCCAACAGCCGTGTGGGCGTGCCTTACTCCGACGAAATGATCGCGAGCGCGAATGCCGATCTCATGGCGCAGGCCGATCCCAACGTCGACACATCCGGTCTTGAAGCGCGGTATCCGAAGGCCAAGCTCGGTGACTTCGATGGCAATCCGCAGCAGGTCACCGAGATGGATGCGCTGGTCGCTTACCTCCAGATGCTTGGCACTCTGGTCGATTTCAAAAACTACGACGAAGCCGCCGGTTACCGCTGAGGAGAATGGTGATGACCTACAACTTCATGCGGGCGTTTGCCGACACTTGGGGCCTGCTCGCTATGGCGCTGTTCTTCGTCGGATGCATCACCTTTGCGCTCCGTCCCGGCAGTAGGACGCGAGCCGACGAAGCTGCTCAAATCGCTCTCAAGGACGACCGATCATGAGCGGTGAGCACATTGACGAAGTCTCCGGCGTCTCGACCACCGGCCATGAATGGGACGGGATCAAGGAGCTCAACAATCCGCTCCCGCGCTGGTGGGTGATCACCTTCTACGTCACCGTCGTCTGGGCGATCGCCTACACCATCGCTTATCCCGCATGGCCTATGCTGAGCTCCGCCACCCGAGGCGTGCTCGCCTATTCCAGCCGCAACGATGTCAAGAATGAGCTGGCAGCGGCCGAGGTCGCCAAGGGCAAGTATGTTGCCGCCCTTCAGGCGAAGACCGTCTCCGAGATTGCCGCCGACGATGTGTTGCGCGGATTCGCTATCGCGGCCGGCGGCGCCGCGTTCAAGGTCAATTGCGTTCAGTGCCACGGCTCCGGCGCCCAAGGATCCAGCGGCTTTCCCAACCTGAATGATGACGACTGGCTGTGGGGCGGCAAGGCCGAGCAGATCCAGCAGACAATCGCGCACGGCATCCGCTTTGCCTCCGACCCCGACACGCGCCTGTCGGAAATGCCGGCCTTCGGTGACATCATTACGCCCGAGCAGATTAGACAGGTCAGCGCTTATGTATCGAGTCTATCCGGCGCTGTTAGCGATCAAGCATTGGTCATACCCGGCGCCAATGTTTTCGCCGAGAATTGTGCCGCCTGTCATGGTGATAAGGCAAAGGGAAACACGGAGCTTGGCGCACCCGACCTGACCGACGCGATCTGGCTCTACGGGGCGGGCGAGTCGGCTATTGCCGCGCAGGTTCGCGCGCCCAAGCAAGGCGTCATGCCGGCCTGGGGTGGGCGTCTCGGCGAGGTCAAGGTTAAGGAACTTGCGGTCTATGTCCATTCGCTTGGCGGCGGAGAATAGGAACGGAAGCCTATTCTCGGCCCTCCCCCTGCCAAGCGACGGGGCCCGGCGCGAGCCGGGCCTCGACACCATTCCGGCTACGACCTGTACCAACGCGGAACGGACCGCCTACGGCGAGGCTGTTCGACGGGCGGCGGCTGCGGGACTGGAGATGCTACGTGCGTGACAAAACGCTGACAGAACCGCCCGAAGCAGAAGCGATCGACTCCCCCAACGCCCGCGAGCCGCTTTACGCCCCACGCCAGAAGGTTTTCCCCAAGCGAATCTCGGGTAATTTCCGTCGCTTCAAGTGGCTGGTGATGGCAATCACGCTGGGCATTTACTACCTGACGCCTTGGCTGCGCTGGGACCGAGGTCCGTTTGCCCCCGACCAGGCCGTGCTGATCGATCTTGCCAACCGCCGCTTCTATTTCCTGTCCATCGAGATTTGGCCGCAGGAATTCTACTATGTTGCCGGCCTGCTGGTCATGGCCGGCATCGGCCTTTTCCTGGTCACTTCCACGGTCGGCCGGGCCTGGTGCGGCTATACCTG
>NZ_JBVVQK010000050.1:0-23578 GCF_055811175.1 Mesorhizobium sp. WSM4828
CCGAACCGCCCTGTACGGACCCGTACGCAGGGTGGTGTGGGAGGGGAGGAACTGCGAAGCTCCCCCCTATCCCGATTGTCGGGGCGAGAACGTTCGGCTCATATTGTGCCGGAGCGAGAACGTTCGGCTGTTTTGTCGAAGCAGGGACCTTCGGTTCAGTCCGTCAGCAGCTTTGCCGATCGTATCGTGGCGAAAAGGACGTGGGCAGGGCGGTGGCCTGTGTCGGTGCCGGCGCTGCAAACGGCGAGCCCGCGCGTAAGTCCGTGGCATCACTCCGAAAATCCATGACGCAAACGCACCTTTGAGGCGTGGCAGTGTTCCAAATCTGTGGCGGCTCGGAACCTTGTTTTCAGCCGATCATGGCGCTGCGGCCGCCGGCTTCCGTGTCGCGCGCCTTGGTGTCGCGCGATTCGAGCATCTCGGCCTTGGAAAGTTCGGCTTCGGCTTCGCTCAGCAATGACTCGGCGACATTTCGCTGCTGGGCGAGGTCGCTTTGCGAATTTCTAAGATTGTCGCGGCGCAGACGTGCCGCCTTGGCGAAGGTCGGATAGGCAAAATGATTGATGTCGGTGATGCCGGCCTTCTTCTCTTCGGCAGCAATCTGAAGTTCCAGCTCGACGGCCATGCGCTCGAATTCGGCGATCATCATGTCGAGCTGCAGCAGCTGCCGCCGCTTCTCGCTCACCTGAAATTGCTTCAGCCGAACGAGGTTTTCACGTGACTTCATGATTCGGTACTCCCGGAAACGCACACCTGCACATATCGTCCAATTCACCCGGCAAGGCCCGGGCTTGACCCGTTTCCACCGGCTTTCCCCGAACTATGGGAAACAAACTCCTAAAGTTTTTTGCCGGCGGTAACCATTCGTTTACGGGCATTGTTAATCATACGGCTCAGGACTTAAGGGCGGGTAAAAATTCTGCTTCTCGTCGCGAAACCCGGCCAACGAGTCCGAAGAGTCACTTAGTCTGGCTTATTAATGTGCCGCATTAATGGTTTGGGTCTGTGATTCGTTATTGGATTCAACAAGGTGTAGAAAGGGGTTAAAAAATCTGATACCGTCACGGACGGGGAATTAGGTTTTATTAACCATTCGATGGCAGCCTCTGCTCAGGCAATCACTGCTCCGGTCCTGGACGGGTCGTGAAATGGTCCGGCAGCAGAAAAGGGGAATGAAATGCGCGTTCTGCTGATAGAAGACGACAGTGCAACCGCACAAAGCATCGAGCTGATGCTGAAATCGGAAAGTTTCAATGTCTATACGACCGACCTTGGTGAAGAGGGCGTCGATCTAGGCAAGCTTTACGATTACGACATCATTCTCCTCGACCTCAATCTCCCTGACATGTCGGGCTATGAAGTTTTGAGAACACTTCGCCTTTCCAAGGTGAAGACGCCGATCCTCATCCTCTCAGGCATGGCCGGTATCGAGGACAAGGTGCGCGGCCTCGGCTTCGGAGCCGACGACTACATGACCAAGCCCTTCCACAAGGATGAACTGGTCGCCCGCATCCATGCCATCGTGCGGCGCTCCAAGGGCCATGCCCAGTCGGTCATCACCACCGGCGACCTGGTGGTCAATCTCGATGCCAAGACCGTTGAAGTCGGTGGCCAGCGCGTGCATCTGACCGGCAAGGAATATCAGATGCTGGAACTGCTCTCGCTGCGCAAAGGCACCACGCTGACCAAGGAAATGTTCCTCAACCATCTCTATGGCGGCATGGATGAGCCGGAGCTGAAGATCATCGATGTCTTCATCTGCAAGCTGCGCAAGAAGCTCGACGCAGCGTCGGGCGGGCAGAATTACATCGAGACCGTCTGGGGTCGCGGCTATGTGCTGCGTGAGCCTGAAGATATCCGGGTCAGCGCCTGAACTAGAGGTGTGATCCCAAAGTGGGCGCCCGGTTTTCGGAAAGAACCTGGCAAAACAACAAGATAGAGCTCATCCGATTTTCATCGGAATGGAACAGGCTCTGATCAGGCGGCAATCTTCAAGGCGCGGAAGCACTCTAGCAATTGCGGCCGGTTGAACGGCTTCAGCAGGTAGCCCTGGGCGCCGGCGCGCTTTGCCCGCATGATCGCCCCGACGTCGACCTCGACCAGCGAAATCAAGACTTGCGGCAACACCGGGCTTTCCATGGCGCGTACGCGGCGGATGAGGTCCTGCGCCTGCATGTCCGGCAAGGCGCCGTCGACGACGATGATATCAGGCATGTCGACCGCGCACATCTCGATCGCCTCATGGCCGCTGGCGGCTTCGATCACCATCATGCCGGAACCGCCCAGGATACGCCTTGCAACCTTCCTGATGACGCTCGAATTGTCGACGAACATGCAGCGTTTCATTCCCGGACCCTCTTTGCCATGCGGCGAACCGGCAGCGTCGTGGCATCTGCCGGGGAACATAGGCCGATCTGGTAAAGAAGCCGAAAAGCCGATAGGTAAAATTTTCCTGAAGTTTTTTAGCGAAATCTTCTTTCGTAATGCTTCACGCGATCAAAACTGCAAAGCCATCTCACAGATATTGAGACAGCGCCGCAAATATGACTTGGATAAAATACTTTCCCCGCTCTTCCGGAGAACTTCAGGCTGCAGAAAGGACGATCTCGTCGGTGGTTGCATGGATCGATATCGCCATGTTGGCTTCGCGGGCCAGGAGCAGCGTATAATAGGGCTGCACCGAATGCGCGTCGATCGGCTCTTCCGGCCTGTGGCCGGAATGCAATTCCAGGAATTTGGGCGGCACGCGCAGCATCGGGCCGCTCGCCGCGAGCGCAAAGCGCGGCTCGGTCTCGAGGTTCTCCAGCGTGACCACCAGCCTGCCGCCGCGCGGAATGGCGGCGTTGGCGACGAGGATGAGATTGAGCAGCAGCTTGACCTTGTTCTTGGGCAACAGCGCGCGGGTCCCGTTCCAGATCAGTTCCGGCTTCTCGTTCTTCAGGAAGGCGAAGGCCACGGCCTCGGCGTCCCCCGTGTCGATCAGCATGCCGGCGGAACCGGCGGCGCCGAAGGCGATGCGGGCGAATTGCAGGCGGGCGGAAGCGTTTTTGGCGCTTTGGCGGATCAGCTTCATGGCGTCTTCGTCGGCGCCGCCTTCGTCGAGCAGCTCAAGCCCGTTGTTTATGGCGCCGACCGGCGAAATGATGTCGTGGCAGACCCGGCTGCACAGCAGCGCTGCCAGATCGGGTGCGGAAAGGGTGAAAAGCTCGGCCATCGGCAAAAATCCCTGCAAATTTCACAACACAATGACCGGGCGATCATGGTCACGCCTGTCCACACGAATCACGCTCTCTCCCAAGCATTCTGAATACACAGCGCTTGTGCGTGCAGCAACAAATCCAAAATCATGATTGTCGAAAATGGCATGTTCACGCAGCCGGGTGCTGCGCGGGCGATGCGAAAACAGCCTTCGAACCGCCATCTTCATGTGACAGTTTAATGGTTGAAAAAGGATTACGGCATAGTTTGCCCCTAACAGTCATCCTTAACGGCCGCCAAAGAGCCGTACGGGTGCGAGGCGTCGGCGAAAGTGCTCCCTGACGGAGATTGGAAGCATGGTTTCCCGATTCTACGACCGGACTTTTTTCCGTGTCATCTCAATGACGATCGCGCTCATCGGCCTTGTCGCCTTTTCGGCATCGGCCGCGCGGGCGCAGGAATACACCGCCCAGGAGATCGTTGATTCCGGTCATAAATTCTTCGGCGCGACATCGGGCGGGCTCGCCACCGTCGTCGAGAAGATTTTCGCCACCTATGGCCTGCCGAACGGCTATCTGCTCGGCGAAGAGGGGTCCGGGGCGCTGATCGGTGGCCTGACCTATGGCGAAGGCACGCTCTACACCAAGAATGCCGGCGATCACAAAGTGTTCTGGCAAGGCCCGTCGCTCGGCTGGGATTTCGGCGGCGAGGGCTCGCGCGTCATGATGCTGGTCTACAATCTCGACGATGTGAGCAGCCTCTATAATCGTTTTGGCGGCGTCGCCGGCTCCGCCTATGTCATCGCCGGCGTCGGCTTCAACGTGCTGAAGAACAACAATGTGCTGCTCGTGCCGATCCGTACCGGCGTCGGCGCCCGTCTCGGCGTCAATCTCGGCTACCTCAAGCTCACCCAGCGCGCGACCTGGAATCCGTTCTGATCTGCATGATGGCGCCGCTGCGATTGGACCTGTGATCCCACGGTCCGAGCTTTGCCGCGGCATACCCTTGCCGTGGCGCCGGATTTCCGTCATGCGAAGATGGCAAAGTCGACCTTTGGCGGTTGCCATGCACAACGGATAGTCATCTTGGTCCAGTCGATCCTGTTCTTTGTCCTCGGCTTTCTCTGCGCGGGCTTCCTGGCGCTGATGATTGCCCCGGCCGTGTGGCGGCGGGCGGTGGCGCTGACGCGCAAGCGCGTCGAGGGCTCGATGCCCTTGACGCTGGCCGAGATCCAGGCGGACAAGGATCGCATTCGCGCCGAGTTCGCGGTTTCGGTGCGCCGGCTTGAAATGACCGTCAAATCATTGCGCGAGAAGGCCGCCGAACAGCTGGTCGAGATCGGCCGCGACCGCGAAGCCCTGAAGGAATTGGCGGCCGAGCGGCAGGACAAGAACCGGGTCGTCGCCGATCTTACAACCAGGGGCGAGGAGCTTCGCAAGCGCGATGAGCAGTTGCAGCAGCTGTCGGAGCGGCTTGCGGAGACCGAGCGCGCGCTCGAAAAGCGCGGGCTCGAACTGCGGAAACTGGAGCACATGTATGACGACGCCAGTTTTTCATCCAGCAGCCGGCAGATCGAGCTGGTGGCGCGCGAATCCGAGCTGCAGAAGCTGGCAAGCGACATTTCGCTGCTGCGCGGCCAGCGCAAGGAGGCGGACAGGCGCAGCCAGGAATTGGCAGCCGAAAGCAAGGCTTTGCGGGACGCGCTGAAGGCCGAGAAGAAAAGAACCGGCGACCTGGAAAAGAAGGTCGAACGCCTGCTCGCCACGCTGGCCGATC
Source organism: Mesorhizobium sp. WSM4828 (assembly GCF_055811175.1). Lineage (NCBI taxonomy): Bacteria > Pseudomonadati > Pseudomonadota > Alphaproteobacteria > Hyphomicrobiales > Phyllobacteriaceae > Mesorhizobium > Mesorhizobium sp. WSM4828. Next base: position 4,975 of record NZ_JBVVQK010000050.1, read on the forward strand.
GCGAGGAGAGGCTGGAGCGCCGCGAGAAGGAACTGGTCCGCCTTCGCGAAAAGCCGAAAAGCGCTGAAAGGGCGCCTGCGGTGGGTCTTGCCGGCGTGCCAGGCAGTCAGGTCAATGTGGCCGCCAACGGCGACATCGAAAAGACAACCGCCAAGCTCGATGCCGACCGCGAGCGGCTGGAGGCCAGGCTGACATCGCTGGCACGCGAGAACAGGCGGCTGAAGACGGATCTTGCTGCCGTCGAAACGTCGAAATCTCAGGCCGGAGACCATACCGGCAGCGCCAGCGCCGCATTGCGCGAAGAGATGAACGATCTGGCGGCGCAAGTCGTGGCCTTGACGGCAAAGCTCGACGGACCGGATTCGCCGATCGCCCGTGCGCTTGCAGCGCCTGAGGATACGCGGCCGGGGAGCGGCGGACGCAGCCTTGCCGATCGGGTGCGGGCGCTGCAGAAGGCCGCTTCGACCGACTGAGATTCCGCAGATCCAAGAGCAGGGCCCCGACGGCTCTAAATTTAGGCTCCGGAAAAGTGATGCAGCGCGATGGCTGACGCGGCGGCGACGTTCAGGCTGTCGAAACCTTGCGCCATACCGATCCGCAGCGTCTGCAGGCGGGCAAGCAGGCTTTCCGGCAGGCCTTCGCCCTCGGTGCCGAGATAGAGCGCCAGCCGCTCGTTTCTCTTGGCATCGCGAATGTCGATCTGCCCGCGCGGAGACAAGGCGAATTGGCTGAAGCCTTGCCGGTCGAGCATTGCGGTGCAGCCGGCTGCGTCGGCAAAGCAGGCGAAGGGGACTTTCAAGGCCGCGCCCACCGAGACGCGGATTGCCTTGCGGTACAGCGGATCGCAGCAGGTCGGATCGAGAAGCACGGCATCCGCGCCAAAGGCAGCGGCATTGCGGAAAATCGAGCCCATATTGTCATGATTGGCGATGCCGACCAGCGCCACGATCAGCGCGCGGGCGGGCAGTGTGCCAAGCAAGGCCTCGGCGGGGATGGCCGCGCCCTTGCGGCCGATCGCCAATATGCCGCGATGCATGTGGAATCCGGCGATCCTGTCGATGATTTCGCCGGATGCGACATAGATCGGAAGCCCGGCAGGCGCCTTGCGCAGGACGTCACCGAGGCCGGCCAGCCGGTTTTCGAGTACCAGCACCGATTCTGCCTCGAAGCGCCGGGCGGCGAGCAGCGTGTCGAGCACCACCTTGCCTTCGGCGACGAAACGGCCTTGCCGGCCGGCAAGATCTCGCTCCCGGATGTCGAGATAGGCGGCGACGCGGGGATCGTGCGGGTCGTCTATGCTGATCGGATTCATGGCTTCCTCGGCGGACCCTGGCGTCGGCCGCGAATCGGGATTCGGTTTCGGAAGGCATGATTGCCGGATCCGAAGCTCAGACCGTATCTCAGCGTCCAAATGGATGCACGCCGTTCGAACGGTCGAGCCCAATCAGGTGAATGCCGGGCTGTGGGGCCTGCCTACCTCTTAGCGACAGGGGAAATCCCGCGGCACGGCTCGTCGGTCAAGCCGTTTCAATCTAGAATTTTCGATCGGGCCAAGGAACCACACAGGGCCATGCCGCGTCATAGAAGCGGGCTCCTGCTGCGGTCCTGGGAGGACATCGATGATCAGGCTCCTCCTCGTCTTTGCCGCCACGCTTGCCCTTGCATGCGGCGTGGCCCGTGCGGCCAAGCTCGATCCAGCCACCGTCAATCAGGCCCAATTCACTGTCGGCGAACCGAAGGGAGTCGATCCGACGCTGCTCAAGGCGCAGATCCTTCTGGATCGCGCCCGCTTCTCGCCGGGCCTGATCGATGGCCGCCTTTCCCAGAACTTCGCCAAGGCCGTCGCTGCGTTTCAGGCGGCAAACGGACTTCCGCCCGACGGCAAGCTCAGTCTACAGACCTGGAGCAAACTCATCGCAACCTCCGCCAAGCCGGCGCTGGTGACCTATGAGGTCATGCGCAAGGATGTGCGCGGACCTTTCACCAGGCGTATTCCGGCGCGCTTGGAAAGGATGGCCCGCTTGCGGCGGCTCGGCTACCGCAATGCGGTGGAGAGGTTGGCCGAGCGCTTCCATATCAGCGAACAATTACTGCGAATGCTCAATCCGGGCACCAGCCTCAGGAAACCAGGCAGGACCTTGGTGGTGCCTGATGTCGGCAGGGGCGACCCTCCCGCCGGCGTTGCCGCCGTCGAGGTCGACAAGGGCGCTCGCCTGGTGCGTGTGCGCGACCGTGCCGGCAAATGGCTGGCGGTCTACCCCGCCTCGATTGGGAGTGAGGAGAAGCCGGCGCCAAGCGGCACGGCAGAGGTCAGGCGCGTGGTGCACAACCCTACCTATCACTATGATCCGGACTTCGCTTTCAAGGGTGTCAAGACCAAACGGCCCTTCACCATCGCTGCCGGGCCGAACAATCCCGTGGGATCGGTCTGGATCGATCTCTCCATCGAAAGCTACGGCATCCACGGCACGCCCGAACCGGGCAAGATCGGCACGACCTTTTCACATGGCTGCATCCGGTTGACCAATTGGGATGCCGAAGACCTTGCCTCCATGGTGCAGCCGGGCACGAAGGTCGAGTTCAAGGACGAGGTTGCGCAGGCCGCCGACGAGAGCGTTCAGTAGCAAGCCAGACTTGGCAGCAAGCCGGACTTGGCAGCAAAGCGGATTGGGCGGGGCGTTCTCCGCCCCGGCCGCTCAGGTCCCGGCGCGACGCAGCCGGTGAGCCATCTGCGACAGTTCACCTTCACCGAAAATGCCGTCCAGCGTGTGCAGCAATTCGCGCACCGCCCCGGACTTGCAGGAATAATAGATCATTTGCCGATCGCGGCGGGTCTCGACAAGGTCGGAAGCCCTGAGCTTGGCCAGATGCTGTGACAGGGCGGATTGGCTGAGCGACACCTTCTCGGCTATGGCGCCGACCGACATCTCGCCTTCGGCCAGATAGCTCATGATCAGCAAACGTTTTTCGTTGCCCATCAGTGTCAGAAACGCAGCCGCGATTCCGGCGTTGGCGACTAGCTTGTTCGAGACCATAGATCCCCCATGCGTTCTTGCTCATCCGCCGCTATGGGGGCAATAGCGTCGGATTCCATAGACTTTCCCTATAGATGCACGCCGGCGATTCAGCGTCACTCGCAAAGGTAGAACATTTCGCTCAAATCTCAAGGCTTGCTTTCCATGCAAGCCGATTAACTGTGCGGCTGTGATTAATTTGCCGATCGGGCAGCCTTTGCCATGTCGACCAGGACAAGCCTGAGGTCGCGCGCCGCTCTCAACGGCTCGGGGAAGAAAACCCGACAGACATTGTCGCCCGATACGAGATCCATCCCGTCCGCGTCGAACCCGGTGACGATCCAGCCGTCATTCTCGGCTCCGCCGAAATGACTTGCGTAGAGCGCAATCGCATCGAGATGGTCGGCGTTCATATGGTCGAGTGCCGATTGCTCGCCGGCGGCAAGCTCTTCGATGATCGCTCCCGTCGCGACCAGATCGGTGCGGTCGAGCAGATAGGCCTTGCCGAAGCCTCCGTTCAGGCTGGCGCGCTCCGGTTCGAGCCGGAAGATCGAGAAGTCGCCGAGCCCGGCATAGAGTTTTGCCTTGGGGTTGCGGTTGAGGTAGCGCCGCTCGGCGCGGGCGTGTTCGTTCGATCCGCGTTCGAGCCGCACGGCGCGGCAGACGAGCGTCAGTCGCGGATGCGCCAGCGGATCGCCCTTGCCGGGTTCGCCGACGAGCAACGAGCAGCGCGGGTCGGCAAGGATAGCGCCGGTATGTGCGGACAGCATCGACACCAGGATCAATGGCGTGCCGTCGATGTCTGTGGCGACGCCGACGCGGCTGGCCAGCGGCGAACCGGTTCCTGGTTCGAGCACCGCCAGCGCGCCGAAACGGGCGCTGCGGATCAGCGTCTTTGCCAGCCTGATCGCCTCGGCGTCGGTCGCGCGGATCACGTCGTTCCTGGGTTCGTCCAAGGCATCACCGTCGCTTTTATTTCGGCGCCATGCGGATGGCGCCATCGAGGCGAATGGTCTCGCCGTTGAGCATCTGGTTCTCGATGATGTGCAAGGCAAGTGCGGCATATTCCGAAGGCTCGCCCAAACGGGAAGGGAAGGGGACCGCGGCGCCGAGCGAATCCTGCACCTCCTGCGGCATGCCGGCCATCATCGGCGTCCTGAAGATGCCGGGCGCGATGGTGCAGACGCGAATGCCGAAGCGGGCGAGATCGCGCGCCACCGGCAGCGTCATGCCGACGACGCCGGCCTTGGACGCGGAATAGGCCGCCTGGCCGATCTGGCCGTCATAGGCCGCGACCGATGCGGTGTTGACGATGACGCCGCGCTCGCCGCCCTGCAGCGGTTCCAGCCTGGCGGTCCGGTCGGCGACCAGGCGGATCATGTTGAAGGTGCCGATCAGATTGACCTCGATTACCTTGCGGTATTGATCGAGCGGATGCGGTCCGTCCTTGCCGATCGTCTTCATGCCGATAACGATGCCGGCGCAATTGACCAGGATGCGCGGCTCGCCAAGCTTCTCTGCCACTTCCGCAACTGCGGCGGCACCGCTCTCGGCGTCGCTCACATCGCATCGGACGGCGATGCCGCCGATATCGTCCGCCACCTTGGCCGCACGCTCGATGCCGAGATCGAGGACGGCAACCCTGGCGCCGCCGGCGGCAAGAGCGCGCGCCGTCGCCTCGCCAAGGCCGGAGCCGCCACCGGTGACGATCGCAATCTGGCCGTTCGGGTTCATCTCGACGTCCTCCTCCGCGCCCAGACTATGCGGCCAAGCCACCGTGCGACAGCACTGGCATGGTCACGCCATCGTGGCGATGTGCGCGGCAATCCTTGCCTGGTCGGCGTGGCAAACCTCGCCCACCAGCCTTGCCAGCGCGCCCGGCACGATCTCGTGCGCCAAAAGCCGGTCGGGGTCGACCGGACGCGGCATCGAGATCTGCCCGCGCGGCAGCCTCCTGAAGCCGAGCGGGCCGTAGTAGGGTTCGTCGCCGACCAGCATCACGGCCGGTGCGCCGGCCTTGGCGGCGGCCTCCAGCGCGATTGCCACCAGCCGGCGGCCGATGCCGAGATTCTTGAAGGCCGGCCGCACAGCGAGCGGCCCGAGCATCAGCGCGCGGCCGGCACCGGCGGCGATGCGCGTCATCCGCACCGAGGCGACGACGATTGCGCCATCGACCGCCACGAAGGACAAAGCGCGTTCGTGCGGGCCAGTTTGGCGGATCTTGTAGGCGGAAAGCACGAAACGGCCCGGCCCGAAGGCCTCGTCGTTGATGGCTTCGATTTCAGCATCATGCGCCGGAGTTTCCGGCAGGTATTTCACGTCGGCAAGGCTCATGGTCTTTGCGTTCCGGTATACGAGGAAAGGGTTGCTGCAAGCGGCAGCGTTCGCCAGTCAGCGCTTCATCAAGCGCGGGCGCTCTTTCGTCGTCGGTCGAACCGGATTACGGCAAAGTCGAACATGCCGATGTCCGCTAGCACCAATTTTCAGCCGCCGCAATCGGCAGCCGCACTCGACGACGCAGCCGTTGACGATCTGTTCAGCGTCGGGGATTTCCGCGGCGCCGCCTGGTGCCCTAAATCAAGAAGGAACACGAAAGGATATTACATGGGATTGCTAGTCGAAGGCCAATGGCAGGACCGCTGGTACGATACCGGGGAGAGCGGCGGCAAGTTCGTGCGGGCGCAGTCGCAGTGGCGCGACTGGGTGACCCGCGACGGCGCGCCGGCCGAAGGGCGAAAACGCGGCTTCAAGGCCGAGCCCGGCCGCTATCACCTCTATGTCTCGCTCGCCTGCCCGTGGGCGCATCGGACGCTGATCTTTCGCGTGCTCAAAAAACTCGAGGACGTGATTTCCATTTCGGTTGTCCATCATTTCATGGGCGCCGACGGCTGGACGTTCCTGGCCGAGGACGGCGCCACGGGCGACACGCTCTATGGCCTCGATTTCCTGCACCAGATCTACACCAGGGCCGATCCCGGCTATTCGGGCCGGGTCACCGTTCCGGTGCTGTGGGACAAACGCGAGCAGACCATCGTTTCCAACGAATCCTCCGAGATCATCCGCATGCTCAATTCGGCCTTCGACGAATGGGGCGATGCAAAGCTCGATTTCTATCCGCAGCCGTTGCGCGGCGAGATCGATGCGATCAACGCGCTGGTCTATCCCGCGGTCAACAATGGCGTTTACCGTGCCGGCTTCGCCACCACGCAGGCAGCCTACGAGGAGGCATTCGGTGAATTGTTCTCGGCGCTCGACACGTTGGAGGACCGCCTGTCAAAACAGCGCTATCTCGTCGGCGGCCGCATCACCGAGGCCGACTGGCGGCTGTTCACGACACTGGTCCGCTTCGACCCGGTCTATGTCGGCCATTTCAAATGCAATCTGCGCCGGATCGCCGACTATCCGAACCTGTCGAATTACCTGCGCGACCTCTACCAGGTGCCGGGCGTCGCCGGCACGGTGAATTTGCACCACATCAAGTCGCATTATTACGGCAGCCACGAGACGATCAATCCGACCCGCATCGTGCCGGTCGGGCCAGAGCTCGACTATTCCGCGCCGCATGATCGGGACAGGTTCAGGAAGGCTGCGTGAGACCGGCGACCTAGCGGAAGGTTTCGGAGTCCATCTTCGCCCTTCTAACGAGTTCGGCTTTCAATATGGTATTTCCAAATCGATTGGAGTAGCCGAGCGACGTTGCCAGGAACGCCACGATGCTGCCGATCATGACGGCCTGGACCGACATCTGGAGTGGGATTGCGCGTAACGATCCCGACAGCAGAATCAGAGCCATTCCCAAAACCATTTCTATCAGGGTTGAGAAGCCGACCATTTTCCAGAATTCAGCGCGAGTAAAAAGCCGGACATGTCGCTTTAAAAAAACGAAATATGTCCCGAATGCCGCAACGAATTGTATTAAGAATTGGATGCCTCTTCCAATTCTTTCTAACCTGGATGGATCTATCCCAAGCGTTACCGTCGACACTAATGCTGTCGAAAACAATATTATTACATAAATTCCAGTGAAAAGTAAGACATATAGTACAATTCTAAGTCTATCTTTTTGTTTATGTTCCATTTTTCCCAACCGATTAGTTATACGTGTCTTGGAGAACAATGGATGCTGTCATCCTGAATCGAAGCAGCAAGGCTGTTGGAGAGGTGGTCTACCAGTAAGGCGATACCGGATTCCCCTTAAAAACCTCGGCAATCCGCCGCAGCGTCGCCGGCGTCGTTCCCTCGGGCAAGCGGTCGAGCGGGAAGAAGCCGGCTTCGGCGATCTCGCGGTCGGGCAGCTTAGGGCTTGGCTGATCGAACTCTTCGACCAGATAGAGGCCGACATGGTCGCGGCGGCTGGCGCGGCGGTTGAAATGCAGCGATTTCAGCACCGGCGGTCCAGTCAGCGCGATGTTGCCTTCCTCGAAGACTTCGCGTGTCAGCGCTTCGATCATCGTCTCGCCCAACTCGACGCCACCGCCGGGCAGGTGCCAGCCAGGAACATACGTATGGCGGATGAGGAAGACGGAATTGGAGGCTCGGTCGTGGATCAAGCCGCGCACGCCGAGCGTCATCGGCCGCCGCAGTACGAAGTACAGGTGAAACAGCCTCGCCCTGAGGCCCGGCCAGCCGGTCTGGCGCAGGGCTTGCTCCGGATCCGGCGCCGTCATCGTCCGCGAAACCGTGAGTGGAAAGCGGCGCGCGCCTCGCCTATGAAGAAAAGATGTTCAGGCTCGCGCATATTTCCGATGTCCATCTGGGGCCGCTTCCCGATGTAACCTATCGCGATCTCGCCTCCAAGCGCGTGGTCGGTTACGTCAATTGGCAGCGCAATCGCCGCCGCCACATGCACGACGCCGTCATCGACACCATCGTCGCCGACATGAAGGCCAGCGGGCCGGACCATCTCGCCATCACCGGCGACCTGGTCAATCTGGCGCTCGACGGTGAGATCGAGATGGCCAAGCACTGGCTGGAGACGCTGGGCTCGCCCAACGACGTGTCGGTGGTGCCGGGAAACCATGACGCCTATGTGCCGGGCGCCTTCGACAAGACCTGCCGGTCCTGGGCGGCGTGGATGACCGGCGACGGCGTCAATACGCCGGTCGACCGCAACACCTTTCCCTATCTGCGGGTACGCGGCGATGTTGCGTTGATCGGCGTCTCGACGGCGCGCGCCACGGCTCCCTTCATGGCCAACGGCTTCTTTCTGGAAGGCCAGGCGGAACGGCTGCGCGACATGCTCGACGCCACGGGCAAGCGCGGCCTGTTCCGGGTGATCATGATCCACCACCCGCCGTTGCGCGGTGCCGTTTCGCAGAACAAGCGGCTGTTCGGCATCTCGCGCTTCCACAAGGTTCTTCACCGGCACGGCGCCGAGCTTGTGCTGCACGGCCATTCGCATGTGCCGTCGCTGTTCTTCATCGGCGCCCGCAAGACAAAAATCCCGGTGGTCGGGGTCGCCGCCGCCGGGCAGGCCCCCGGCAGTTCGCATGCACCGGCGCAATTCAATCTGCTCGACATCGACGGTGAAAAGGACAATTGGCGGATCAGGCTGACGCGCCGCGGCCTGACCGGGCCGGCATTGCCGCCCAGCGACCTGCAGACGCTGGAGCTTGGCGTCGAGGCCGAGGCGTCGATGGCGAGAGCAATTCCAGGAAAAGTGTGAAGCGGGTTTCCGTCCGGAATTGCGTCAAAAAAAGAACTCTAGAAGCTGATTTTCATCGCGACGATGCGGTCCCAGAACAGCACGAGCGAAATCGCCAGGCCGACCAGGGCGCCGGCGGCGATCAGGCCGAGGCCCGAGAAGAACGCCGACCAGCCGTTGCTGCGCGCAGCGATCCGCAGCGGCGGCTCGGCCTCTGCCACCAGGGCGCGTTTCAGGCCGGCGACGGCCTGCTCGATGCCGCCTTCCATCATCCTCTGGCGTTCGACGACGCGCTCGGCGACGTAGCGTGTCACCTGGTCGGCAACGACCTTCATGTCGGTCGATTCGGCGAGGACGACGCGGCCGATGCGCGTGTCCTTGAGAAAGCGATAGGTGCGACGGTCGCGTCCCATGGCGACATGGCTGACGGCGTCGATCCACAGCCGTGGCTGCAGGCCGGACGAGACGGCGAAGTCGAAACTGTCCATGTCGGTGGGCACGTCGCTAAAGACCGGCGCGAGTTCGGCGGCAAGCAGATCCAGCCGCATGCGATGCGCTTCGCGCATGTCGACCACGACGTCGTCGCGGTCGGCGAAGGCGTTCTTGACGTCGCGAATGGCATCGGACAGTTTTCGCGACTGATCGATCTGGGTGATGTTCTCGCCTGCGTCCTTCATCGGCGTTGCCTCGCGGGTTTGGTTAACACCGAATTAACACAGCCGCCGGCGAAATGCACTTGCGAGATCGATGGGCCGGCAAAGCTTCGCCGGAGGAGCACCAGCGCCCCGTCGTGCCCGCGCGAGGACCGATCAGCTCGCCGCAGCGGCGAATTCCGGGCGAAGTCGCCTGCCGCGGCGCCGCATATTGCGGCGAACGGCCTCGACGACCAGGCCGGGCGCTTCCTCGACCAGCATATGGCCGGCTTCCAGCACGTGGTGCAGGTGAAAACGCTTCGGCAGGCCGTCCGCCTGGCTGACGGGCAGCATCGCGTCGTCGGTTCCCCAAACCACCATGATTGGCATATTCAGCGTTTCAAGCCGCTCGTTCGGGATGACGCCTTGCCGATCATCCCGGGTCATTGCGGCTGCGTGCTCGACAAGTGTGCGCAACTGGCCGGGACGCCGGCGCATCTCCTTGAGGAGCTCGACTCTATGCTGCGGCGGCCGGCTTTGCGGTCCCGACATGGCGGCTAGACAGGCGCGAATTTCGTCGGTGCCGGCAGCCGCGGCGTAGCGGCGCAGCAGCGGGCCATTGATCTCAGGACCAAGACCGCCCGGTGCCAGCAGCGTCAGCGAGGCCAATCTTTCCGGCTCGCTCAATGCCATCAGGGCGGCCACGGCGCCGCCCATCGAATGGCCGACGAGATGGGCCCGCTTTATTCCGCGAGCGGAAAGATCGGCAAGGACGGCGCTCGCTGCGATCCTGGCCGGACCGCCGCCCGGAAAATCGAGCGATAGCCCATGCCCCGGCAGATCATAGGCCAACGTCCGCGCGCCGAGCGCCAGGGACGCGGCCACGTCGCGCCAGTCGTCGTGGCAGCCGCCGAAACCATGCAGGAAGGCAATCGTTGTCGGGCCGGTGCCCCGTTCGGCAGCGTAAAGGGATGGGGTCATGCAAACTTTATGGCTTGGTGCCGGGATCAATCAGGATGCCGGGGGCGGTCTTATGCGAGGATCAGTCTTTGCGGGAGGTCAGACTTGCATGGAGATCGGTGTTATGCGGGATCAGACTTACGTGGGGATCAGATTGGCCGGTTCAAATTGTGTCTGAATTGCGCTTTGGCCGTGCGGATGGCCAGTAAAATTTTTGCGATCACCTGACGTCGTCACGCGCCGGGAGACATCAGCTGGCGCCGCCAAGGCCGGTGGCGCGCAGGGCTTCCACCAGCCGGTTGGTCAGATCGGCGGGATATCTTCGCTCGACGAAGGTTGCGCGCGGATCGGCTGCGAATTTCGGGAATTTGGTGGTCAGTTCCTGCAGCAGCCTGCTCGCCAGCTTCTCGCGGCCGGCAGCCTTGGCGCCGATCAGCCGCGCTGCCAGATAATGCGATTTCATTTCCGTCGTTCGCAAGCCGTCGCTGGCAAGCGTCGCCTTGTTCATGTCGCCCATCATGAATTCTCCGGCGAACAGCCCGTAATCCCACCATGTCGGATGGGCGCTGGCGATATCCACGGCGTGAGCAAGGATCGGGGCGCCCTCGCTGTACCTGCCGGCGAAAACCAGCCCGTAGCCATAGGCGGCGGCCATTGCGAGATCGTAGGGATTGAGCTCATAGGCCTTGCGCATCCAGCGGATCGATTCCGCGGAATCGCCCATGCGCGAATTGAGATAACCAAGTGCGCGGTGCGCGTAGGGGCTGGTCGGGCCCATCTGGATGGCACGATGGGCAAACGTCATCGCTTTGTCGATCGTCGCGTCGGCGGGGTAGGGATAGTGGTCGGTGACCGCTTCGAGATGCAAGGACGCGAGTTCCGAATAGACGAGCGACGACTTCGCCTCCCGGTTGGCAAGATCTTCGAGGCAGCGGTAGGCGGCTTCGTGCGTCTGGGCATTCTGGTCGAGATAATATTTGCCGTTGAGCACCAGACACGCCGTCAGCCCGGTCTGGATGCCGCTCTGCTCGATGTAGTTGTAGATCGTGCCCGAGGCGGGAAGAGCCGAGCTCAAAATGCCTGAGATCTGGTCCTCGATGGCGGTGTTCGCGCTGTCGCCGGCGGTCAGGTTGCGTGACAGCAGCACGCGGCCGGTCGCCACGCTTTGCAGCTCGAGCATAATGTCGCCGCTGCGCGGCCCGGGCAGGACATCGAATACGAAGCTGGCGGCGTCGGTCACTGGATCGGGCGGGCTGTCGGCATCACGGCCGATGAAATTGATGGTATCGAAGCCGCTAAGGCCGGCGCGCAGCGATGCAGCGACACGGCGAGCCACGTCGCTGTCGGCCTTGATGGCGATGTAGACCTGGGGGAGGTTTTCAACCGGAGGCGCTGCTATGCTGCCGGTTGCCACCGCGGTCTCGACCGCCGTGTCGCCGCCGGTCAGCAAGACCACGCTGCCCTGGCGAAGGATCAGCACACCCAGCATGAGAATGACCAGCGCGATCGCCAGCCAGAAGAACTGCAAATGGCGCTGCAGCGAAGGTGCAGCAGGGGCCACGGCTGGAACGCTCAGCAATGCAGCCGGATGTGCCCGGTTGCGGGCATCCTCCGGCGATCCGGGCGGGGCGGTCGTCGCCATCTCCTCTGTTGCCAGCTCCGGCTTGCTCTCTGCCTCCGCCTCTGCCGGCAGGCGAATGGCGTTGAGTTCGTAGGACGGAACATAGCCGCCGCGCGGAATGGCGATGCGGACCGGTTCGGCAACGCCCTCATTGGCGAAATACTGCTGCAGCAGTTCGCGCAGCCTGCCGGCCTGCACCCGCACCACCGCATCGGTCGACGGATCGAAATCGCCGTCCTTGCCGAAGACGTCCATCGCTATGGAGAAGCCTTTGAGCCTGTCGGCTTCGCCTGCCTGCTCGCGCTCGACGAGGTAGCGGAGCAGCTTGCGCGCGCGCTCGGATCGTCCGAACGTTTCGCTGGCAAGCAATCGCTCCAACGTTTCGCGCACTGCGGGGGCGGCAGGCGTGGTATGCTGCAAGTGTCGATCCCTTCGAATTCGGCACAGGTTGAGGTACAATCATATAGCGCTGGCGGCGCCTTACAAGCGTGTGCTTATGGTGCGATAGCGTACCCACCGGATAAAAATCCGGTGGGCTGATGGCGCCAGCCCGGCAGTCCCGGCTAGCCGGCCTTTCGGCCGACAATGCGGTTGGCGGCCGAAACCACGGCTTCGAGCGAGGCGGCGACGATATTGGTGTTGATGCCGGCGCCGAACAGCTTGCCGCCCGGATGTTCCATCTCGACATAGGAAATAGCCGAGGCGTTCGAGCCGCGCTGCATGGAATGCTCGGAATAATCGAGCACCGACATCGGCACCCCGACATGGCGGGACAGCGCATCGACGAAGCCGTCGATCGGGCCGGTGCCGGTGCCTGATATGGTCACCTCCTTGCCTTTGTCGAGGATCACCGCTTCGATCACGCGCCGGCCCTTGACCTCGGTGTCGGGGTAGGTGTGGTGGTCGAGGAACTTCAGCCGCGCGCCGGGCTGGTCGACATAGGTCTCGAGAAAGCGCTCGTAGATGCGCCTGGCCGGCACCTCCTTGCCTTCGGCATCGGTGATCGCCTGGATGGCCTGGCTGAACTCGATCTGCAGGTTGCGCGGCAGGTTGAGTCCGTAATCCGCGTGCAGCACATAGGCGATGCCGCCCTTGCCGGACTGCGAGTTGATGCGGATGATGGCTTCATAGCTGCGGCCGACATCGGCCGGGTCGATCGGCAGGTAGGGCACCTCCCAGTGCGGCGTGTTGGCCTTGCGCAGCGCCTTCATGCCCTTGTTGATGGCGTCCTGGTGCGAGCCGGAAAAGGCGGTGTAGACGAGCTCGCCGACATAGGGATGGCGCTCGGGGATCTTCAGCTGGTTGGAGTATTCGTAGACGTCCTTCATCCGGTTGATGTCGGAGCAGTCGAGCCCGGGATCGACGCCTTGCGTGTACATGTTGAGCGCCAGCGTGACGATGTCGACATTGCCGGTGCGTTCGCCATTGCCGAACAGCGTGCCTTCGACGCGGTCGGCGCCCGCCATCAGGCCGAGCTCGGTGGTGGCGATGCCGGTGCCGCGGTCATTGTGCGGATGCAGCGAGATCAACAGGTTCTCGCGATCGTCGAGATTGCGGCACATCCATTCGATGCGGTCGGCATAGATGTTGGGCGTCGACATCTCGACCGTGGAGGGCAGGTTGATGATCAGCTTGTTTTCCGCCGTCGGCCTGACGATCTCGGTGACGGCGTTGCAGATCTCCAGCGCCACTTCGAGCTCGGTGCCGGTAAAGCTTTCCGGCGAATATTCGAAACGGTAGCCGCCGCCGGCCTTGGCCGCCATGTCGGTGATCATCTTGGCCGCATCGGTGGCGATGCGCTTGATGCCGGCGACGTCCTTCTCAAACACGACGCGGCGCTGCAGCTCGCTGGTCGAGTTGTAGAAATGGACGATCGGGTTGGTGGCGCCCCTCAGCGCCTCGAAAGTGCGGGTGATCAGTTCCGGCCGGCACTGCACCAGCACCTGCAGCGAGACGTCGGCGGGCACGTTGCCTTGTTCGATGCACCAGCGGGCGAAATCGAAGTCGGTCTGCGAGGCCGACGGAAAGCCGATCTCGATCTCCTTGAAGCCCATGTCGAGCAGCAGGGCGAACATGCGCGCCTTGCGTTCCTGGCCCATCGGATCGATCAGCGCCTGGTTGCCGTCGCGCAGGTCGACGGAGCACCAGATCGGCGCCTTGTCGATCACTTTCGAAGGCCATGTGCGATCGGCAAGGCCGACGGTTGGATAGGGCTGGTATTTGCGGGCAGCGTCCGGCATGCCCTTTACCGCAGGCTTGCTGATTTCCTCTACACTCAGACGGATATCTTCTCGTGCGTTCATCGTCTTTTCTCCCGGCGGCTCGCGGATCCAGCTTCAGGCGGATTGGTGGCGAGCGGCGCCTTTACCAGAATTTCGTTCGCTTGATGTGACGTGCCAATTTTGTAACTGGCCAAGGAGCGTGCGCGTGAGCGGCGAATTCGACCGCCGGGCGCTCCTTCAGCGAACCCGGCGATCGCCGATAAGGCCGAGAAGCAGCAGGGTGGAGGCAAGCGCGCGAACGGTCTGGCCGGCAATGCCGGTCGGACGGGACGCAAAAGAGGTGGCGCGCGGGCTCATGGCGGATTTCATACAGGAGCCGGCAAAGCGAGGCAAGTGGGAGCCTCGCCGTCGCAGAAGCTGCCGATCCAGCCTCAAGACCTGGGTTCCTCGCCCCCGCGAAGCGGGGGAGAGGTGGCCGCAGAGCGGCCGGAGAGGGGGCCTTCGTAGGCCGCAGTCCCCTCTCCGTCTCGGCTTCGCCGAGCCACCTCTCCCCACTTTCGTGGGGCGAGGAACCCAAGCTGGAACGAAGGCGCGGCGCCGAGGTGAAGCGATTTTTCCTGACTATAGCAACTTTGTTCTTGCTTTGTGCCGGCAGCTATGCTACTAATCTCGGTATGGTGCTAATTGGCTCCAACGACCCGCCCGCCGAGGCGGGTTTTTCATTTTTACGGTTTTGGCGTCACCTTTCGCGGACCCAGCCGCTCACTGATCCAGTTGCTCTTCCCCGAGCCCGGCAAATGCGCCAGAGTCGATTGTCGGCGGGGGTGCGATGGCTCGCCGCCGGGAGGGATCGTCCATGAACTTCGTGTTCTTCTCGCCGCATTTTCCGGCCAACGGCGCCGATTTCTGCGACCGGCTGAAGAAGGCCGGCGCCACCGTGCTCGGCATTGGCGACGCGCCGTTCGATGCGCTGGACGGCAAATTGAAGGCAGCCCTTTCGGAATATTACCGCATCGACGACCTGGAGGAGTACGAGCCGGTGTTCCGGGCGATCGGCCATTTCATCCACAAATGGGGTCGCGTCGACCGGTTCGAATCGCTCAACGAGCATTGGCTGGAGCTGGAAGCCAATATCCGCACCGACTTCAACATCTTCGGTACCAAGCTCGACTTCGTGAAGAATTTGAAACGCAAGAGCCGCATGCGGGCGTTCTTCCGCAAGAGCGGCGTCGAAACCATCGCGCAACGCAAATGCTCCGACCGCGCCGGCGCCATGACCTTCATCCGCCGCGTCGGCTATCCCGTGGTGGTGAAGCCGGATTCCGGCTCCGGCGCCTCGAACACCTTCAAAATCTCCAATGCCGGCGAACTCGACAGGTTCTTCAGGGACAAGCCGGAAGGTGTCAGCTTCGTCATGGAGCAATTCATCGAAGGGTTGGTGGTGACCTATGACGGGCTGGTCAACCGCGACGGCGAGGTGGTGCTGGCCGCCAGCCACCGCTACGACCAGAGCGTCATGGAAGTGGTCAACCGAGACCGCCATATGAGCTATGTCTGTTTTCCCGAGATCAGCCCGGCGGTCGAGGAGGCCGGCAGGAAGATCCTCAAGGCGTTCGACGTGCGCGAGCGCTTCTTCCACATCGAGCTGTTCGAAACCAGGGACGACCGGGTCATTGCGCTGGAGGTCAACATGCGGCCGCCTGGCGCATGGATGACCGATGCCATCAATTACACCTTCGATATCGATGTCTATGCCGCCTGGGCCGACATGGTGGTCAAGGACGCCGCCGGCGGCCCTTACAGGGGCAAGTATTTCACCGCCTATGCCAGCCGCAAGCGGCACCTCAACTATGTGCACAGCCATGCCGACGTGCTAGCCGCCCATGGCGACATGATCGTCCATCATCACGCCATCGAGGAGGTTTTCAGCCGCGCCATGGGAAACTACGCCTATCAGCTGCGCTCCACGGACCCGAAGGCGCTGCGCCGGGCGGTCGACTACATCCATGCGGAAAAGGCGTGAGGCGATGGACGTTTCCTATCACAAGGGTTTTGGCCGCAACCTCGGCCGCGACATGGAATATAAGCGCTACGGCCATGCCGGCCGACCCGTGGTTGTGTTCCCGACTTCGCAAGGGCGGTTCTACCAGTTCGAAGATTCCGGCGCCGTCTCGGCTCTCGCCGAGTTCGTCGACACCGGTCGCATCCAGTTGTTCACGCTGGACGGCATCGATGCGGAATCCTTCTTCGACCGCGATGCCGAGCCGGCCCATCGCATCGCCCGGCATGAAGCGTATTTCCGCTATGTGCGCGAGGAGGCGCTGCCGGAACTCCTGTCTGTGGCAGCCGAAGGCAATGGCGGGCGTACGCTGAAGCCGCTGTTTTGCGGCTGCTCGATGGGCGGCTATCATTCGTCGAATTTCGTCTTCCGCTTTCCGGAGCTGGCCAGCGGCGTCATCGCGCTGTCGGGGGTTTACTCGACCCACGATTTCTTCGGCAACGCGCTCGACGGACAGATTTTCTTCAACTCGCCGCTCGACTACCTGCCGGGTATCGTCGATCCGGGGCTGCTTGTCAGGCTGAAGGCGCTGCGGCTGATCTTCTGCTGCGGGCAGGGTGCCTGGGAGGAACGGATGCTGGCCGATACGCAGGCGCTGGAACAGATCCTGCGTGACAAGTCGATTCCGGCCTGGGTCGACTACTGGGGCGGCGATGCGGCCCATGACTGGCCGTGGTGGCACAAGCAACTGGTTTATTTCTTCGCCCGCTGGCTGGACGACGATCTGATGCACCGGCTGGATTAGGCCACATGGAGCAAGGAAATGACCACGCCCGATGCCATCCGCCGCTTTGTCGAAGCCACCAATGCCGGCGATAGCGAAGCCTTCCTGGACAGCTTCACGCCCGATGCCTTCCTGAGCGACTGGGGCCGGTCGTTCAAGGGCCGCGAGCAGATAGCGCGCTGGAACCAGTCGGACAATATCGGCGTGCAGTCCAAACCTAGCATCATTCGTATCGAACCGGAGGGCGATACCTACAAGGTCCGCATCGCAGTCACAGGCAACGGCTTCAACGGCGAGGGCGACATGGTCTTCACGCTGGACGGCGAGCGTATATCGAGCCTGGTGATCAGCTGACGCGCTACCCGGCCGATCTTACTCCCGCAGGCTTTTCGCCACCAGCCGCGCCACGCTTGGGCCGACCAGAAGCACGATCAGGAAGCGTGCCGATTGCAGCGCCATGACGAAGGATATGTCGACATGCTGCGCGGCGGCGGCGATGATGGCGACGCTGTCCATGCCGCCGGGGCTGGTTGCCAGATAGGCGGTCAGCGGATCGATGCCGAGCAGGCGGCTGATCAGGAAGGCGAGGCCGCCGCAAAAGACGATCAGGGCAATGATCGAGCCGACGATCTGCGGCAGCGCGCGGGCCGCGTGGCGCAAAATGGCCCTGGTGAAATTCAGGCCGATGCTCCAACCGATCATTGTATAGCTCAAGGCAAGCAGCCACGGTGGCAACTGCATGGTCACGCCGAGCCCGAGATGGATCACGGTGCCGAAAATGAAGGTGCCGAGGAAGAACGGCGACGGCAGCCTGAAAAGCTTTCCGGCGAGGCCGCCGACCAGCGCCACGCCGAATGTTGCGGCCAAGCCTTGCGGGTCGACCGGTGGGAACCAGACGATGGCCGGCACCTCGATGCCTGAGGTGTCGACCCAAAGCTTGGCCACCAGGGCTGCCGTCATCGACACGCAGATGACGCGCAGATAAAGCATGAAGGCGACGAGGCGCTGGTCGGCGCCGAAGGCACCGGCCATCAGCACCATGGCGGTGGCGGCGCCCGGCGACGAGCCCCAGACCGCGGTGGTGCCGGGCAGGATGCGCCAGCGGCTGATCAGCCAGCCGAGCAGGCTGGATGCCGCGATCGTCGCCATCACGACGCCGAGGAACAGCGGCCATTCCCTGTAAAAGACGGGAAAGATATCGGCCGAGATCGAACTGGCGACCAGGCAGCCGACGACCGCCTGGGCTGAGCCGAACAGAACCCGCGGCACGCGCACCGTGGCGCCGTTGGTGCCGGCAGCGATGGCCGCCAGCATCGGTCCGATCAAGAGCGCGGCGGGCAGGGCGGCGAGTTCCAGCGCGCCGGCAAACAGCACCGAGACCACCACCAGGACCGGCCACTGCCAAGCCTTGTGGATCCGCGCCAGATGCTCGATGGCCGGCGGGTTCGGGGAAGAATCCATAGATCGGCTCTTAGACCGGTCGCTAAAAAATGCGAACCTTTTTTGCGGGGGAAACGGTCGTGGGTGGTAATACGCTGAATCTTGCAGATTAGCTGAGACATCCATCCCTTCGTCATCCTGGGGCGGAGCAAGGAGCGAAGCGACGCGGCGCAGACCCCAGGATCCATATGTGGACGGCCCCCTGCTTGCAAAGGTGTGGCTCAGGTCTGATCGGATCGCTTGCATCCATATGTCCGGCCTGTTGATGCGGTTTTGACCGCTGGCCAA
>NZ_JBVVQK010000051.1:0-22222 GCF_055811175.1 Mesorhizobium sp. WSM4828
TGGCTGGCCAAACAGCGATATCGAGGCACTTATGCCTTGGAACAACCAGCGCTGAACGGCATCAGCTACCCGCTTACCCTCCATCTCGGTCTCAAGCACCTCCTGGCTCACCGCGCGGATCACCTCGTGCAACCTATCCGGGTTCGAAAGCAGAATGTCTTTGACGGCGGCTATGGCGGATTTGTCTTCTGTCTTGGTCGTGGTGGCGTTCCTTTGCGGGAATCAGGTGACGTTGAACAATCACCGGCCTGCCATGACCGCCGTCCTCTCTCAGCGAATTTGCAGAACAGTCAGCACACTACCACGCTCGCGATCGCCGCTTTCGAATTCCTGGTCTCCGAACGGAGTCTGATTATCCCCTCAGGCCCACGCTCAGCGCCGCTCTTCAAGGCACCTGCGCTACTCGAAGATTATCGACCCCGCGGCGTCGACGCTGCGTCCCGAATGCGTATTCCAACGAAGCCGGCCATCGATTCCGATTTGAAGCCGGCCAGTCATTCCGATTTCATTCCGGCCGGTGTTCCGATTTGAAGCCGGCCATTTTTCGGACTGATCCTGGGTCTCGTTGATGTTTGGATTGGGTTTCGTTTCCGGTCAAGCTTGCGCTGTTTCAGACGCTCTTGGCGAGCGCTCTTTTCGCATGCTTTCTCCGGTGAGATCGATGCGATATGCGTTGTGAACGAGGCGGTCCAGGATGGCATCGGCCAGGGTTGGGTTTGCAATGATCTCGTACCAGCGATCCAGAGGCAACTGGCTGGTGAGGATTGTCGATCGGCGTTCGTAGCGGTCTTCAATGATCTCAAGCACATCACGCCGCTGGTCATCATTGAGTTTTTCCGGTCCCCAGTCATCGAGAATGAGAAGGTCGGTTTTGGCGAGTTGCTTGAGGATCCGGCCATAACGTCCGTCGCCTCTCGCGAGGGCAAGCGTTGCAAACAGCCGGGGAACGCGGTGATAGGCGACGGAGAAATCCTCTCGGCAAGCTTTGTGGCCAAGCGCACAGGCCAGCCAGCTCTTGCCGACGCCCGCCGGCCCGGTGATGAGAAGACTGTGATGCTTTCTGATCCAGTCGCAGCCGGCGAGCGCCATGAACAGATTGCGATCAAGACCGCGTGGCACGAAAGTCGGCATTCTCGATCTGTGCGTCATGGCGAAGTTTTGCAGCCCTGGCGCGGGTTTCGAAACGCTTCTGGCGGCGCATGGTAGCCTCGCGCTCGAGCAGCATGGCAAGCCATTCGCCATGCTCGAGGCCGCGTGCTTCGGATTGTGCGTCGAGCTCCTGGAAGGCGGTGGCCATGCCATGAAGGCCGAGTTCGCGCAGCATGTCGATGGTCGGATGGATGAGCATTGGTGTGTCTCCTCAATGGAAGTAATCGGGGCCACGCAGATTGGCGTGATCGACGATGGCGGTCGGTTCGGTGGAATGCCTTGCGGCCTTGTGATTGGCGATAAGCGAGGCGATGCTCTTGCAGTTCAGCCCACCGATCTCGACAGCGCGCGCTGACACGGCTTCGGCGCGATCGCGTGTGACATCGCGAAACAGGCGCAGGACACCCAGGCATGTTCGAAAGCCTTGTTCAGGATGTGGGCGGCTGGCGAGGATTGCGACAACTATGCCTTCTGTCTCAGGGCCGACGGATGCGGCCCAGCGACGGAAACGATCCGGCGTCCACTCGGCATATCGCCGGTGGGAGCTGGGCATATGATCCGGATCAGTCCCATGACGAGGGCCGCCATAGCGGCGCTGATGGACGGCAATGCGCTTGCCGCGGTGAAAGATCTCGATTGTGCGTGCCGTTGCTCTCAGATCGACTTGCTGGCGAATGAGGCTGTGCGGCACGGAATAGAAGAAGGTCTTGAACTCGACATGGTAGTCCGTCGAGACGCGGGCCAAACGCCACTCGGCGAATTCGTAGTCTTCGCTCGGAAGGCTTGCGAGCGCAGCACGCTCGACGCTCTCAAACAGTTGGCGGCGACTGACGCCCAGCCGACGCATGACGTGATCATTGATGCGATCGAGTGCCTGGCGAATGGCGGCATTGGGCTCGGCCAGCGAGAAGAAGGTCTGGTTGCGCAGCCGCCCCAGAATGCATGACTGGGCGAAACGCACGCCGTTCTCGACTTTCGATTTGTCCTTCGGCCGTCGCGGCCGTGCCGGAAGAACGCCGACGCCATAGTGGGATGCCATCATGCCGTAGCTGCGATTGATCTCGGGATCGTAGAAGCTGGCGCGGCTGACGCCCGACTTCAGATTGTCGGGGACGATCAGGCGGGGAACGCCATCAAAGAAGCGAAACATCCTGACGTGTGAACCAATCCAATCAGGCAGTGTCTGGGTCCAGGTTGCTTCGGCATAGGTGAAGCTGGACGCACCCAGCACCGCCACGAAGATCTCCGCCTCACGGATCTCGCCGGTGTCTCGATCAACGATCGGGATCTTCTTGCCGGAATAGTCGACGAAGACCTTGTCGCCGGCGGCGTGTTCTTGGCGCATCGTCGGCGAAAGCCGCTGTTCGAAGCTGCGAAAGAGCTCGCAGAACCGGCTATAGCCATATCCGTCGGGATGACTTCCTCGATACTCCTCCCACAAGATGAGGAGCGTGACGCCCGGCTTCTTGAGCTCGACGGCAAGATCGGCCCAGTTCGGCTCTGCGCGCCGCCGCGTGCCCTGTTTGACGCCATTGCGAGCGAAGAGTTTGTTCTCAAGCGCGTCATCGGTCAGTTCGCCTGGCAGGGGCCAGCTCAACCCGATTGCCGCTGCGCGCCGCAGATTATCCTGCACCGTACTGCGTGCTATTCCCAGCACAACCGCAATCTCGCGGGAGCTGGTCCCGCTTCCGGCAAGCCGAAGCATTTGTCTCAACTGTCTCATGGTCAGCCTTCTCTTTGCCGGCATCAAAATGTCCTCGTTCATCGCGAGGTAATTGATGCCAAAGTTGCTGACCCAGGAGGTAATCTTCAGTGCCGAAAACCGGCCGGTCTTTGGTTAGAATGGTGGCCGGCTTCATACCGGAATGGTGGCCGGTGTTTGATCGGAATGGCGGCCGGCTTCACGTCGGAATCCGCATCCCGAACGCCACGTCAGCAATTCAATCGCCAGCATCAGGATTAGAATCGCCCACGACTGGCACAGTGGTTTCGCTCGCATTGGATGTCCTTACCGTGTGCGATTGCGGACCACTATGTTCGGAACGATACACCGAACCGCTTGTTTCCGCCCGGGCAAGCAGGGACTCTCCCGCTCCTTTACCAGATCATCTGCGACGGCACGGCGATTGCGCAGGAAGGGTGAAGGCGTTTGAGTTTCATCCTCTTCTACAGAGATGCCGGCACAGCAGCGGGCAAACATCAAAGGAGTAGACTAATGCGAGTAGCCATCGTGTGTAACTCGGACCATGCAGGTGTGATCAACCGATTCGGGCGGCCTTGTCCGACACGTCAAGACCGCCAGGTCTGCGAGAGTCTGGCGGCGGCGCTGCAACAAGGCGGCCACGATACGCTGCTGTGTGAAGCCGATAAGGGACTGCTTGCGACCCTTGAGCGGTTCATGCCACCCGATTTGGAAGCTCGCCCTTCGGGAATTGTTTTCAACTACGCCGATGGGATTCAAGGCGAATCTCGTTACGTCCACCTGCCTGCTATACTCGAGATGGCCGGTGTACCATACACTGGATCAAGCCCGCTTGGGCAAGCGCTTGCTGATGATAAGGTCATCGCCAAACATATCATGCGCGGCATCGGGGTGCCGACGCCGAACTTTCGCGTGATGCGTCACGGCACGGAGAGCACGCGCGACCTGCGTTTCCCGGTGGTAGTGAAGCCGCGTCGCGAAGACGGCAGCTACGGATTGCAGCTGATACATGAACCTGATCAGTTGCGGCAGGCCGTCGAGGCAATCGTCGCACAATATGCACAGGAGGCGCTGGTGGAAGAATACATCGACGGGCGAGAAATCACCGTGGCGCTCCTTGGAAATGAGCAACTCGAATTTTTGCCGTTGCTGGAGCAGGACTTCGGGGGTGCAAAAACGCCTCTTTTCACCTGGGAGGCGAAGTACGGAGGGGGGAGCGGGAGGCCCGAGAAAATTTGCCCGGCCCAACTAGACGACAAGCTTGCAGCGGAGCTGCGGGATATTTCGGCGGCCATCTTCCATGCCTGCATGTGTCGCGACTTGGCGCGTATCGATATCCGGGTCGACCGCTCCGGCCAGCCCTTTGTACTAGAGATAAATGCGAATCCCGACCTCGCAAGCGGCACTTCATTTGCCGTGGCCGCGAAGTCCGCCGGGTATAGCTTCTCAAGTTTGATCAATCGAATTCTTGGTCTCGCTCAGATGCGGTGTTTCGGATTGGCTAACCCCTAGCAGGCTTCTCTGATTGGGGTCGTTGAGATCAAGCTCCTCCTGACAATTTCCGGACCATGTCGCCCCTCAAGTCACTCGCTTCTCTTCGCGGTCGACGCTAGGCCGCCGCATGGTGGGTCAGTAGAGCGAGGCATCTCAATCTGTTGAACGACCTTAGGAGAGTTCGTCCCAGGATCGTGCCTGCTAACGAGATCGCCTTGCCCATCCTCCCCACGGGAACGATTCGGCTCACGCCCTTTCGAGCCGAATCAGCTTTTCCTTCTTTGGTCCGTTGTACCTATTTTGCGTATTTCGCAATAGCCGGACAGGGGTTCCGCTAATCCCGGACAGTGGTTTCGCTAATCTTGCGACAGTTTGGCGGCGACGGTCCTTGGGTGCCTTTTGCGTTCACGGTTCGCCGTTTTCGGGCCGATCAAGAGGGGCGCGGCCTGTTGCTTTGTTGCTTTCTCATGCTGTCGCCCTGGAGCACGATGCGGTGGGCGTTGTGCACGATCCGGTCGAAAATGGCGTCGGTGACGGTGGGGTCTGCGATCAGATCATGCCATCTGGCCACCAGAACCTGGGCGGTGATCAGGGTGGATTTGCGTCGATAGCGTTCCTCGACGATTTCGAACAGATGGAAGCGCTGTTGGTCGGTGAGGCTGTGGGTTCCGAAGTCATCGAGGATGAGCAGTTGCGCGCGCGTGAATTTGTCGATGAGGCGTGGAAAGCGGCCATAGAGACGGGCGAGCGCCAAATCCTCGAAGAGGCGCGGCACGCGCACATAGAGCACGCAATGATCAAGCCGTGCCGCTTGCCGACCGAAGGCGCAGGCCAGCCACGACTTGCCGGTGCCGGTCTGGCCGGTGACGATCAGATTCTCATGCGCTTTCAGTCATTCACCCGGGCGAGCGCCATGGTGCTGCGCCGGTCGAGTCCGCGCGGTGCTGATCGCGGCCCCTCAGCCTTCCCCGTCGATGCATCGGCGGCCCGAACCGCCGCCCACGGCTTCGGCGGCCGTGCACGATCGCCAGCTCGTGCACAAGCTCGCCAACATGGTGCTGGCAGCAGAGACGCGAGGCAATCATGTCTACTGACATCGCCATGAAGGTTGGCGCCGACCATCTGCGGCGTGATGCATTCCTCTACGTGCGTCAGTCCTCTCATCGTCAGGTGTTCGAGAACACCGAGAGCACCAAGCGGCAATACGCCCTGCGCGATCGCGCAGTGGCTCTGGGCTCGCCGATCGAACGTGTCCACGTCATCGATAGCGACCTCGGCATCTCAGGCGCGCAGTCGCAGGACCGCGACGGCTTCCAGCACCTGGTGAGTGAAGTGGCGATGGGGCATGCAGCGATCGTGCTGGGGCTGGAAGTGTCGCGCCTGGCACGCAACAATGCCGACTGGCACCGTCTCCTCGAGCTCGCCGCCCTATCGCGCACGCTCATCATGGACGAGGACGGCGTCTACGATCCGGCCTATTTCAACGATCGCATGCTGCTCGGGCTGAAGGGCACGATGAGCGAGGCCGAACTGCACATCCTCAAGTCTCGGCTGCAAGGCGGCATTCTCAACAAGGCGCGCCGCGGCGAGCTCGAGATGCCGTTGCCGATCGGGTTGGTCTATACCCCTGACGCGCGGGTCGTGCTCGATCCCGACCGACAGATCCAGAAGACGGTGCGGCTCCTGTTCGATACCTTCCGCGAGACCGGCTCCCTCGTGCGCCGCCTGCGCGGCGAGAAGATCCTCTTTCCCCGGCGTATCCTTCGCGGCATCGGCAAGGGCGACGTCCTGTGGAGCGAGATAGACCATTCACGCGTGCTCCAGATTCTGCACAATCCGCGATTGCCGGCGCATTCGCCTATGGGCGCACGCGCACCGCCTACAATGCCAAGCTCAAGTCCTGCAGCTGCGCGTGGCGAGATCCGACTGGCAGGTGCTTATACCCGACGCCCACGAGGGCTACATTTCCTGGGCCGAGTGCGAGCGCAATCAGACTACCCTGGAACAGAACGCCGCCGGTTTTTCACCTGGCCTGCGCGGACGCATGCCCCGCCAGGGCAGCGGTCTGTTGCAGGGACGGCTGCTGTGCGGCCGCTGCGGTGCACGCATGCGCGTCCATTACGAGCCATTCGAGGGGCGGCTGCGCCCGTATTATGTCTGCAACGAAGCCGTCGTGCGGCACGCCGGGTCGTCCGCCCAGATTAATTGTCGCTCTCCAACAAGGTGCATCGTGATGCCTCCTCCTTGTAGCGCGGCTTGCGGCTGCGGGTCGGCAAGATGGTGGTGTCGTAGTGCTCGGCCATCGCCGCAAGGTCGCCGAACTCGCGCAAGATCGGGGCCATGATCGCCAGATGCGCCTCGACAAGCGCCATGATGACCGTATCTGCGCCAATCAGTTCGCGCACACAGTCGGCGAAGGCTGCACGGTTTGGAGTGCCGAGCTTCATGCCGGCCTCCCGAAGAATCGCTCTACCACGTTCTCTATGGTTGAGGACCGTGCGTCGTGCGACGAGGGGCGAGACCCAATCACCCCATCTGTTGAAAACTGTTCTGTTGACGGAATGTATCAGAATCAAATCCGGTACAGATCAGAGTCAAAACGGTCTGTCAGAGAGCTTTTCATCAACCTGCTAGCTGTGAGCTTTCAGTAGGTTGTCCATTCGGAAGGAACTGAGGAAACTGGAGTTACCACGCTTCAGGACTCACCGGAGGTTCCGAATGAACATCCACAAGAGTGCCCGTCTCACACAGTGCGTCGAGGGGAGATGGCGCTTATGGTGATAGAACGCAGCCTTTCCAAAGCCCATGCGGCGCGGACGTATGGTGTATCGCCCAAGATCGTGGCGCGGTGAGTCGAGCAGTCGAGCGCTACAAGACCGAAGCAGTACCGGCATGGCCGCCCGTTCGTCACGGCCCAAGGTCATGCCGGTCTGACAGTCAGGCCTTGGCCGAGCGCATCCTTGTCCTTCGCCGCAAACGGCTGACCGGCAAGCACATCGCCATGGAGGTCTCGCCCGCCACGGTCAGCCGGGTTCTCAGGCGTGCAGGGTTGTCGGTCTGAAGGACATAGCGCCAGCCGAACCGATCCACCGCTACGAACGAGAGCATCCCGGCGAGATGATCCACATCGACATCAATAAGCTCGGCTATGAACGGATTGGCCAGGCAGAAGCCAAGCGTAGAGCAGCAAATAGCAGTAGCAATTGTAGTAGCCGTGGAAGAACCGGCCCTCCTGGTGGCGTGTAGAGGATCTTCGGTGGCCGCCTTGAGCTTGGCGGCTCCGCGGTCGATATCGGCCGCCGCATGATGGAGCTTCGCGTGGGGAGCATTCAATGTGCGCAACCAGTTGGCGCCCGAACTCCGCGGCGCGAACGCGAATGCTGCGCCTGCCTTCAAGATTGGTAACACGATAGGAGCATGATCGATATGAAGACTCGGGACTTACCTGCGGGGACGAGCAGGCCAATCATGATCCCGCGAATTCGGTTGGCAAGCTGGACGGTGATCCGGGCCAGCCGGGTGCGTGCCGCCACGAGCGTGCGGATCAACGTACTCTCAAAGCCTTTCACGCGCACCTCACGAAAGAACCCTGCCTCAGCAAGATTCGCCCGTCATTCGCATCAGTCTTGTTCGCCGCCATACCCAGAGCGGCTTTGGCATGGCGTGCATCGATGCAGATGATTGGCGATCATTCGGCGCGCAGCGCATGATAGAACCATACCGACCATACGTCGTTCAATATATTCTGTCATGGCTGTTCTCCGTTGATGCCAGGCCCGGCGTCCGGTCGTTGACCCTCTTGGAGAAGGGAGGAACTGACGCCGTTCACTGGTTTGCAGTTTTCGTTGGGTTCAAGCGTCGATCCGGTCTTCTGTGGAAGGCCGGACCGAGGCTTTCGCGGAGACGGTAGCTGTCGCCGCGGATGGTGATCACGGTGGAGTGGCGAAGCAGGCGGTCCAGGATCGCCGTGACAACAACCGGATTCGCGAATGCTTCATGATGCACCTTTCCTTGATCTCCTGGTCCGTTGGAGTCGGCGTTGAAGTTGATCAAACGTCGCTGGAAAGGCCGATCTGCCAAGGTTGGCCTTGCGTGCTTTCTCGACCGTGGATAAGGCCCTTGGCGAGGTAGTCGATGATGGTTAGAGCGGTCACGCCGATCGCGGTGGCTGCGCCCGTGGAAATCTCCAGTCGACGGACCGGCTCCTCGTCCCTGGATGTATGCCTAAACTCTGAATCGTCATATGTCGAAGCCCTCACAATCGTCGAACATTGGCCCTCACATCCACGCGCGAATAGGTGCCGCCGGAATCAGCGCTTACCCACCTGCCGTTTGAAGACGGGAAAGAACCACGCAGGGCCACCGATCGCCGGTAGCGTTGCACGTCTCGTCTCCATGAACTCAGCTACCCGCAACCGCTTTGTCAATTCCGCCCGCCGCCGTGCTGCACAAACAGTTCGCTACATCGCCTTTGAGGCTTCCGATGCTTGGAAAATTGCGGTCTGCGTCGCCTGAAAATTAAGGACGCCTCAAGGCTTCTCAAGCAGAGGGACTTAAGGTGACAACCCAGCAACCTCCTCCCCGCGTCGTTTCGGCCGGCAACGTGTGCTGTACCGACTTCAAGCCGTGTTTCCTGGCCATCTTGCTCTTGGAGTTGACACCGGCATGGCTTGCCGGATCATCGCCGACGATAACGGCCGCAAGACCCGTCTTGATGCCGCTCCGCATCTCAAGGTTTGCAGGGCCGGCCTTGGTCCTGTTGCTATGGAGGCAGCGACTTGCTTCCCATGGATAACAGTAACCATGCCTCATCCCATCCGCTCGGACGCATAGGAGCCAGGACTGGCGGGAAACACGATGGTCCTGTTGCCGTTGATGAACGTCCTGTGGTGAATGTGCGCGTGTATAGCTCTTGCTAAAACTTGACTTTCAACATCACGACCGATCGAGACATAGTCTTCCGCGCTCTGGGCATGCGTGATACGGGCGATGTCCTGCTCGATGATCGGACCCTCATCGAGGTCCGCGGATACGTAGTGCGCCGTCGCGCCAATCAGCTTGACGCCGCGCTCATAGGCTTGTTTGTAAGGGTTGGCACCCTTGAAGCTTGGCAGGAAGGAATGATGGATGTTGATGATCTTGCCGGACATCTTCTGACACATCTCATCCGACAGAATTTGCATGTAGCGGGCGAGAACGATCAGTTCGGTGCCAGTCTGTTCAACGACCGCCAAGATCTGTGCTTCGGCCTGTGGCTTGTTCTCCTTAGTCACCCGAATGTGGTGGAACGGAATATCGTGGTTGACCACGACCTTCTGGTAATCAAAGTGGTTGGAGATGACGCCGACGATGTCGACCGGCAGCGCGCCGATCTTCCAGCGGTAGAGCAGGTCGTTGAGGCAATGACCGAAGCGCGAAACCATTAATAGTACCTTCATGCGGCTGGCACCATCATGAATCTCCGCCTCCATGCCGAACTTCTCGGCAATCGGCGCAAAGCATTCCTTCAGGGCCGGTAGTATGACGCCTTGTTCGGAAATGAAGCTGATGCGGGTAAAGAACTTGCCCGTATCGAGGTCATCGAACTGCCAGCTGTCGACGATGTTGCAGCCGCTATCCGCCAAGAGGGTTGAGATCGCTGCGATGATCCCGCGCATGGACTTACATTTTACGGTCAAGATCAAGTTGCTAGGCATAGTTACTTCCCTCATTAACCGGCAACCAACTGGAACCTTGCAGCGCGGTTGCACCAGACTGAGCTATCGATATTCAGCGCTCATCCTTATCAGATCGTCCCATAGGCTCTCTGCGAAACCTCTGAGTACCATCAGCTCGAAACCGTCTTGCGAGCTGCGAGTGAGATGTACAGCGATGTGACCGATCAGGGTCGCTGCCGATCGCCCGACAGGAAAGGAGCCGGCGGAAAGGTCGACGGCCGTGCCCTTCGACAGAACGCGCGCGGCCTGACTGCCTTCGATGCGGATACGAACGCGGCCGCCGCTCTGGTCGAATCCAGAGGCCCGCGGTTCGAGCGTTTCCAACAGGGTTTTCATATCCCGATGAGTTGTCGGCTCATCCCCGACGATGATCCATTGTCTGGGCGAAACGCTGCGAATGGCGCCCTTGCGGAGGCCGCTCAAAAAAGCTGCCATGTCCTGTTCGCCGGGTCGGGCAAGCACATTTACGATCGTGCCTTCAGGCAGGGCCGACAGTTTGACCTGAGCGGACGAGACGGTGGTCTTGGCGCCGAGCGCCGGGCGAAAGATCGGGCGGAAATCAGACATGAAGCTTTTCGTTCTGCGGATCGACGAAAACCGGATTGCACAGCCGCGCGGCGGTGAACTCGCCGTGCAGGCCGTCCCATACCACCACTTCCTCGCCGTGCCTTTCCGGCCCGTGCTTGACCAGTGCGAGGCCGATGGTGGAACGAACATGCGGTGAATAGGCGCTCGAGGTGACATAGCCTTGGTCGTTTTCGAGCGTCGGCGCGGCATACTTGGCGAGGACGTGGGAACCGGTGCGGAAGGACTGCTTCGGATTGAGCGGCATGACGCCTACCAGGCGCTGCCGATCGGCAGTGGCGAGGCCTTCGCGATCTACCATCGCCTTCCCTATGAAATCGGCTTTACCGTCCGACACCATTTTAGCAAAGCCGAGATCGGCTGGCACGACGGTGCCGTTGATCTCGTTGTGGGTGACGTGGCCTTTTTCGATGCGCATTACGCCGAGCGCCTCAAGGCCATAGGGCATGATGCCGTCGGACATGCCGGCGTCCATCAGCGCGTCGGCGACGGTTTCGCCATAGCCGGCCGGCACCGCAAGCTCATAGGCGAGTTCGCCCGAAAACGAGATGCGGAACAGACGGCCATGCAGTTGGCCACCGAACAGCGAGACCTCTTTCGCCGCCAGGAAGGGGAAGGCCGCGGCGGAGACGTCGTCGTCGACGACTTTCTCTAGGATAGTGCGGGCTTTCGGACCGGCGATTGCCATCTGCGCCCACTGGTCGGTGACCGAGGCGAGACGCACGTCGAGATCGGACCATAGCGCTTGGGCGCAGAATTCCAGATGATTCATGACACCGGCGGCATACGCCGTGGTCGTCGTCATGAAGAAGCGGGTTTCCTCTAACCGGCTGGTCGTGCCGTCGTCATAAATCATGCCATCCTCGCGCAGCATCAGGCCGTAACGAGCCTTGCCGACGGGCAATTTCAGGAAGGCGTTAGAATAGATGCGATTGAGGAATTCGGCTGCGTCCGCGCCGCAGACCTCAATTTTGCCGAGCATCGAGACGTCGCAGAGCCCGGCATTGCGGCGGACGTTCAGCACTTCGCGGTCGACACTGTCGCGCCATGACTGCTCGCCGCTGCGTGGGAACCAGGAGGAGCGGTACCAAAGACCGGTCTCGACGAAGACCGCACCGAGTTTTTCCGCCCAGCCGTGCAGCGGTGATTTGCGCACCGGCTGAAAATGGTGGCCGTGATGAGGGCCTGTCAGCGCGCCGAAAGAGACGGGCGTGTAGAAAGGCCGGAATGTCGTCGTGCCGACATCGGCCGGCGAGACGCCGCGCGCTTCCGCCAGAAGGCCGATGGCATTGACATTGGATAGCTTGCCCTGGTCCGTCGCCATCCCGTTGGTGGTATAGCGCTTGGCAAGCTCGACATGGCCGTAGCCTTCGCTGACGGCAAGGGCGAGATCCATACTGCGCACGTCGTTCTGGTAGTCGACGAAGGCCTTGCCCCTGACGCCGGCTATCGACCACAGGGGCTTGGCTGGTGGTGCGACGATATCGTTTTGGACTGTGCCGAAGTCGGCGGCTGCCGCCTTGAATCCGAGTTCCGCCGCCATGGCAGCGCCCTTTTGCGCGCCGTCGGCAAGGCAGGCAGAAAGACCGTCTGTGGCGCTGGCGGCTCCGGCGAGCACGACTCCCTTCAGATTTCTAGGCGCGAGGAAGGCAACTTTCTCGTCCGACCAAGCCGGGTTAGCCCCCCGGTGGCAGGCGAGATGGATAATCGGGCTGAAACCGCCGGCCATGGCGAGTGCATCGATGGCGAGGCTTTCGCTGCGGCCGTTCGCCCGAATATTGATTGCGCTCAGGCTGTTGCCGCCCTTGGCATCCGTTATTACGGCACCCCTGATGAGGCGCGCTTTGCCGGCATAGAAACTGCCGCCGTGCTCGCGGCTGTCGATGATGGCCGCAAGCTGGATGCCTTGCGCTTCGAGATCGCGGGCGAGCGCATAGCCGCTGTCGTTGGTAGTGAAGATCGCCGTCGTCTTGCCGGGGGCGACCGCATACTGGTTGAGGTAACGGCGCATCGCGCCTGCCATCATCACGCCCGGTATATCGTTGCCGCCGAACACCAGCGGCCGCTCTTCCGCCCCCGTCGCCAGCACCGTGCGTTTGGCGGCGATGCGCCAGAGGCGCTCTACTGGCACGTTGAGTTTCGGCTGAGCAACATGCTTTTGCACCCGCTCGACAGCGCCGAAGACATTGCCGTCATACCAGCCGAACGCGGTCGTGCGGGCAAGCAGGGTGACATTCGGCAGGGATTCGAGTTCTGCGACGCAGGCGCTGGCAAAATCGACGGCCGGCCGGCCGTCGACCGTTGCAGTCTCGCTAAGAAGCGCGCCGCCAGCATGCGGATGTTCGTCCAGGAGAATGACGCTGATTCCGGAGCGACCGGCCGTCAGTGCTGCGGCCAGGCCCGTCGGTCCGGCGCCGATGACGAGCAGGTCACAATGGGCCCAGCATTTGTCATAGCCATCGGGATCGGCGTCGTAGGCCGCCTTGCCGAGACCGGCCGCTTTGCGGATGAAGGGCTCGTAGACCTTTTCCCAGAAGGGGGCTGGCCACATGAAGGTCTTGTAGTAGAACCCAGCGCCGAGGAAGGGCGACAACAAGCTGTTTAGCACGCCGATGTCCAGTTTAAGCGACGGCCAGCAGTTTTGGCTTTTCGCTTCCAGCCCGGCATAGAGTTCCTGCATCGTGGCGCGGGTGTTAGGTTCGGTGCGCCCGCCACTGCCGACGGTCAACAACGCGTTCGGCTCGGCGGCGCCGGCCGTCAGGATACCGCGCGGCCGGTGGTATTTGAAACTGCGGCCGATGAGGCGGCAGCCGTTGGCCAGTAGCGCGGAGGCCAGGCTGTCGCCCTCCAACCCCTTCATCGGCCTGCCGTCAAAGGTGAACGACAGGGGCTTGGAGCGGTCGATCAATCCGCCCTTAGGCAAACGGTAGGAGGTCATGCGCCAGCTCCTTGCCCATCGACAGTTTTCTCGACGGTTGCAGCATCGCGGCAAACGGCAATTTCATGGGTAACTGTGTCGCGTCCGACGACCAGCCAGCGGCGGCAGCCGGAGGTGTGGTGCCAGTATTCCTCGTAGGCGCCTCGGGGATTGTTGCGCAGATAGACATAATCTAACCAGGCGTCGGTGCCAGCGTCGGCCGCGGGGCGAGCAAGCGCTGCGCCCTTGATTGTGAATTCCTCTTTTGGTCGAGGCCCGCAATGCGGGCAGGGTACGAGACTCGCCATTTCGGATGTCCTTGATCCAACATCAGTGAAGGTTGGGCTGGGCGCCTTGGCCTTTTTCGTCGATGAGGTAACCGCGGCGGAAGCGGTCGAGGCGGAAGGCAGTAGCCGTTTCATGCGGCATGCCACGCGCTAAGAGGTGGGCGAAACACAAGCCAGAGGCGGGAGTCGCCTTAAAGCCGCCATAGCACCAGCCAGCATTCAGATAGAGGTTGTCGATAGGCGTGCGGTCGATGATCGGCGATCCATCCATCGACATGTCTATGGTGCCGCCCCAGGAGCGCAGCACCCTGAGCCGCGACAGGGCCGGGATCATCGCCTTCCCGGCCTCCGCAACGTGCTCGACAGTCGCCAAGTTGCCGCGCTGAGCATAGGAATTGTAGCCGTCAATGTCGCCACCGAAGACAAGGCCGCCCTTGTCGGACTGCGACACGTAGAAATGACCTGCGCCGAAGGTAACGACGCCGTCGATAAAGGGTTTGAGCCCCTCCGAGACGAACGCCTGCAGCACATGGCTTTCCAGCGGCAGCTTCAAATCTGCCATGCGCGCGACCTGGGACGAATTGCCTGCCGCAGCGAGGCCAAGCTTGCCGCAGCCGATAAAACCCTTCGTAGTTGCAACGCCGGTCACGATGCCGCTCTCGCGGCGAATGCCCGTTACTTCGCAGTTCTGGATGATATCGACGCCGCGGCTGTCGGCGCCGCGCGCATAACCCCAGGCCACCGCATCGTGGCGCACGGTGCCGCCGCGCTTCTGCAATAAGCCGCCCTGGATCGGGAAGCGGGCATTATCGTATTCGAGGAAGGGCAGCATCTTGCGCACCGCAGGCCTATCGAGCAGGTCCGCGTCGACGCCGTGCAGCCGCATGGCGTTGCCACGCCGCGCATAGGCGTCGCGCTGGACATCCGAATGGAAAAGGTTGAGAACGCCGCGCTGGGAAACCATGGCATTGAAGTTAAACTCCTGCTCCAACTTTTCCCACAATCTCATCGAAAGTTCGTAAAAGGGGTTGTTGCTTGGCAGCAGATAGTTGGAACGGATGATCGTAGTGTTGCGGCCGACATTACCCGAACCGATATAGCTCTTTTCCAGCACCGCCACGTTGGCAATGCCGAATTCCTTGGCTAGGTAATAGGCCGTCGCCAGTCCATGGCCACCACCACCAACAATGATCACGTCGTAACGCGGTTTCGGCTCCGGACGCCGCCATGCTGGTGCCCACGCCTTGTTGCCGCGAAGTCCGTTTAGAAGCAGGGAGAAAGCAGAATAACGCATGATCTGTTCCACATCGTTCCAGCTTGTATATCCTGGAAACATCATTATTATTTTCTTCAAAGAGCCCAAAAAAGACACGGAAGAGCCATGAGCGAGCAGGTAGGTCGACTTACGCAGTCAATTGGGTTTCTACTGCTGCCTGGCTTTTCTCTGATGTCATACGCCTCGGCGACAGAACCGCTGCGCGCGGCGAATCTTCTTGCTGGCCAAACGCTGTACGACGTCAGAGCGCTTTCGACGGACGGGGAACCAGTGGCTAGCTCTTCTGGCGCAATGGTGCCTTGTAAACGGCTGGACCACTCTCCGCTGAACACGATATTCGTATGCGCAGGTGGAAATCCTACGATTTTAGGCTCGCCCGCACTTTATGCAGCGTTACGTCAACTATCTCGCGGTGGTGCGCGCATTGGAGGGATTTCAGGAGGGCCTTATATCTTGGCAGCGGCGGGCTTGCTGGATGGGCGGGATTTTACAGTTCACTGGGAGCATGCTGCTTCGATCGTTGAAGCCTTCCCTCATCTTAACCCAAGGCAAGCTCGCTTCGTGTTCGACGGGAACCGCATTACCTGCGGCGGCGGGGTTGCGCCTTTGGACATGATGCATGCCCTTGTCTCGGATAGGATGGGCGCGGATTTCGCCCGACGGGTCAGCGACTGGTACCTCCATACTGCCGTCGCAGAACCAACGGCACCACAACGGGCATCCGCCGCCGACCGCTTCGGGATCAACCATCCAATTCTGTTGAATGTTCTGGAGAAAATGGAAGCTGCTATCGAGCGGCCTTTACAGCGGTCCCAGATGGCGATCTATGCCGGCGTAAGCAAGCGTCATCTCGATCGTCTTTTTTCCAACCATCTCAACGCGGGGTATTCAGAGGTCTATCGAAAATTTCGCCTTTCACATGCACGCCGCCTGTTACAGCAAAGCCCACTCTCTATCTCCGAAATCGCCTTTGCAACAGGCTTCTCAAGTGCAGCTCACCTGTCGAGATGCTATTCAGCACTGTTCGGAAAAAGCCCGAAAAGAGAACGCAGTTAACTATTATAGTAGACTTTGGATGCTGTTATCACGTGTCGATTAAATGTAATTGTGAGCATATCGGTTTCGGCTGCGCCTGGAAAACTAAACACGCCTCAAGGCTTCTCAAGCTGGGGACTTATCGTGACAACACCCTGCCAAGATGTAGCATTTTCTTGGAGCGGCGAATTCATTCACAGGCCGGCCCCGACGGGTGTGGTCACGTTAACCGGCGCGCGGTTGTTCGCGTGTCGGATGTAGCTGCGACGGATTTTGGCTTTTCATTTCGATGAGCTCGATCCTGTCCTGGAACTTGGCACCACACGGTCTTATTTCATTTCGTTTGCAAACTGGTAATCGCGATTGATGCGGCGCGCATCCATAGGCTTCGCGGTAAGCTTTTGAGAAATGCGATGCAGAGACAAATCCGCAAGCCATCGCGATTTCGACGACCGGCAGGCGCGAGCTGATGAGTAGCAGGTGCGCACGTTCCAGACGAAGGTCCAAATAATAGCGGCTCGGAGAACATCCAAGTTCCAGCTTAAACAGCCGCTCGATTTGACGGCGGGATAGGCGGGCTTTCGCCACAAGCTCGTCCAATAGCAACGGTTCCGTGAGGTTTGCCTCCATCTCCTCGATTACCTTGATCACAGCCTGATGGTTTAGTCGCACTCGAGATTGGAGAGGTAGACGTTGGCGGTCACCCGCTGAACGGGTCCTACACGCTATAGCTTTTTCGCAAATACGATTGACTACAATTGTCCCATGATGGCGGTCGACCAAATCGAGAAACATGTCGAAGGAGGCATCCCCCCCTGCGCAAGTGTATAGATCCCCGTCCTGCTCGAAGGCGGTTTGAGTGGCTATCACACCTGGGAACCCCTCAGAGAATATAGGAAATTGCTCCCAGTGAACCGCGCAACGCCGCCCCTCTATAAGCCCCACCCGAGCAAGCACACTCGTACCGCTACTTATCCCTACGAAGCTGCAACGGCGGTTGCTACACTCTCTTAGCCAGGCATCAAGCTGTTTGTGCGGAACAGGAGGATTGCGGCCGCCGACCACGACCACGGCCGGTGCTGAGATCGACCGACGAATTCTTTCACGTTCGAAGGACAACGAAGAATCGGCGCAAACCGACACGCCGAAACTCGAGGGCGCAGGTAGTCCGTCGTCCGAAATGACCTGCCAGCTATACACGTCCCGCCCCAACACCTCGTTGGTTAGCCTCAGTACTTCTAATGCCGACGAGAAGGCCTGGAGCGAAAAGGCCGGCAAGAGGTAAAAGCAAAAATGTCGGCATGTGGACTCTGAGTCTTGCATCCTCGGGTTCCTTTCTCCTACCTGACTTCTCGTGCTTCCAGCGGCTATGCTAAAACTGCGCGACCGACTTCCTTCGTTGGAACCAGCGCAGCTACGCAACACGAAGTGCTCTGCGCCTATCGAACCGTATTCGACAGCATTCTTGCGAAAGTGTGCCAGCTGCGTCGGGAGGCTTGATAGCCCCGGATTCCAGACCGAGCTAGGCTCCGCCTTAGGCGCTTGTGGGGACGGGCCTACCGCGGTTGGCCATGATTCTTCCGCTAAGTGTCCTCCGCTCGCGTCGCCACCCTGTGAAGGTGGATACCGCCAGGCTGCACCTATCGTCGGACATTTCGAGCGCGTCCTGACACCGCTGTTGGGCTGCCGCTCGCCTGAGATGTTAATCCCGTCTCGCGTGAGCTCATCCATCACGAAACGCACTCCGCGAACGCGCCTTATCGCTCGCGCCATGCCGAATGGTGACATTCTGGTCTCCGTACCGGCAATTGTCGTGGGGAAGTCGAAGATTAGTTGACATTGCTGAAGTGACTGACTTGGAAATTCGTGCACCAACCTTAAGCGTGAGATCAAAACGCTTTTTTTCTTGTCGCGATCCGCAACGCCCTTCAGGCCGACGCCGCGCAGTTCGCCGACGATCGGCACTGCGCGATCTGTTTCTTTCAGCAGCGCTTGGAAGAATGCACCGTCCTCGCGAGCGTTCCCGGGATCGGCGCTTGCTACCCAGCTCATCCGATGTGATCCTTGCTCATGTTGACTTGCCGCATTCCTGTACAGCAACAACTGGGTGTGAAATCAGCTGACGACACTCACCAAACTGAGCGCCCGGCAGGAGCCTAAGCTCGCTGCCGGGCCGGTACGCCTTGGGAGGTGGCGAAAGTCAGCAGGTCAATCACTTGTGAACCGGTCAAATTGCCTTGTGCCTCTCCAACAGGATTTGCAAGGTGTTGCAGATTTCTTCGCGCGAACACGTCGGGATGGCGGTGAAAGTTCGGTCACGTTAAATTCAAATGGGCAATACCGTCTCAACCAGAGTAACCCACCAACCGATCCCGTAAGGCAAGGCCTCATCATCAAAATCAAACGCCGGGCTATGACATTGGGGCGTTGGTCCGTTACCAATGAAGATATAGGCTCCCGGCCGCTCCGCCAGCATATAAGCGAAGTCCTCCGCCCCCATGGAGATTGCGATTGCCCCATCGACGTTAGCGGCGCCCACGAGCTTTTGTGCCGCTGTGACAGCCAGTTTGGTCTGCTCAGCATGGTTGAAAGTGGCAGGAACTGAACGCATATACTTGAATTCAACGTCCGCGCCAAATCCGCGCGCAATCCCTTGGCCGACGGCCTGTATTGCTCGCTCGGCGAAATCTTGCAGGGCGGGTGCCAGCGTCCGAACGGTTCCGGAGATTACAACTTTGTCGGGAATAATATTGTAGGCTTGCGAAGCGTTCAGTTTAGTGACGGATATCACCAGGGATTCCAGTGGGTCCGTCTGGCGGGAAACCAGAGCCTGCAAACCTAGAATGATTTGAGCCGCTATGACAACGGGATCAATAGTTTGACTGGGGTGAGCAGCATGCCCCCCCCTGCCGTTAACGCTCATATCGAAGTCGTCCTGCGAGGCCATGATCGC
The DNA here is from genome assembly GCF_055811175.1 of Mesorhizobium sp. WSM4828. NCBI lineage: Bacteria > Pseudomonadati > Pseudomonadota > Alphaproteobacteria > Hyphomicrobiales > Phyllobacteriaceae > Mesorhizobium > Mesorhizobium sp. WSM4828. Next base: position 19,116 of record NZ_JBVVQK010000051.1, read on the forward strand.
GCCAGCGCGGATGCCGAACTTGCCGATGTCAAGCCCAGGCTGGATGTGCATACCATAAACTTGGGATATATTGAAGCGGTCCATTATTCCTTCTTGAACCATCTTAAACCCGCCTGTTGGGAATTCTGGCTCCTCTGCCGGCTGGAAGATCAAGGCGACAGTGCCTTTGAAATTTCGGGTAGCCGCGAGGTATTTCGCGGCACCCAGCAACATGGCAGTGTGACCGTCATGGCCGCATGCATGCATTATTCCGAGAGTTTTCGACGACCAGGGCTTGTTTGAAGCTTCGACGATCGGCAGGGCGTCCATGTCCGCCCGCAATCCGATCGTCGGCCCCTCTCCGCCCTCACCCTGAATCAACGCGACGACGCCGGTCTCGGCTATCCCCGTTTCAATGTGATTGATACCGAACGAGGCAAGTTTCTCGGCAACGAACTTCGCCGTATTTGGCAGCCGGTAATCGAGTTCGGGATTTTCATGGAGATGGCGGCGGCATTCGGTTGCTTCGTTCTGTAATTCCCGGAAAATTTCGACGCTCTCATGTTGCATCAGCCTAATTGCATGCATTCTGCGGGCCCGTTTCAATGTCCTACTTCCTGCCGCGTCGATAATCCTCGGCGAGAAGGTGAGGCTCCATTGTCGAACCCGAAATGAGGACGTGAGTCCTTCATTTTGTTCGCTCGAGGATCAGAATTCCACTGTTCAACGCCGATGGAAGTATGACGCATTGGACGGACGGGCCTGCTCCAAACTACGCCGACCTTTGAAATATGGACTGCATAGAGGGGCACGATTTGAAATGTGATTGTCTGAGGGACCGGTGATAGCCAGCTCCTAAATGGGCTAGGGCATCCGCCGCTATACTGCGCGCGACACCCGGGATCAGCGCTACGCGCGCTCGAGGGACGCATTGCCTCACGGAGATTGTTACCGAGCAGCTTCGACGCCTATGCCCATGGAACTCGCCAATGCAGTCCGGTATCGCTATGCGGCCGCAGCGAACAAGGACAAAGGGCGGATCTTGGAGGAGTTCATCCCGGCAAAAATAACTGAATCGCAGATCAGTTGATTTTCTATAGGCAAGTAGCAAAAGAAGGAATCTTGGGGGAGGCTTTCTCGAAGCAAGGAGGCGCGGCGACAGGCTGTCAGGAGAAATGGGTAACCCATGTCCGAACAGCTCGTCGAAATCGAAGCGTCGGCAGACACGTCAACCGCCTTCGATCTATGATGAGGCCGCTCGATGGATCCTAATGGTCCTGTGGGAAGGGTTTGATCGAATTGCGGCAAGCGTGACAACACTCACCTAAAGCCTGTTGAGTTTCAGGATTCCACCTTTTTTGGCTTGTTTGTGATTCAACCTTTGGATGGAACGATTTGTGCTGACGCCAATGGGCGTAGATGGAACCGCATTGCCTGGGTAAGCCAAACGAGCCTCAGCGAAGCGGCAGCGACCCAACCGCCGCTTCGTCGAGGCCGTGCTTTGGATCGTGCGCACGGGAAGCCCGCGGCGTGACCTTCCAGACTTTTTCGGAAGTTGGAACGACCGTCTTCAAGCGATACCGCGATCGGGTCAAAGCCGATGTTTCGGCTTTTCGAGGCCTGTTCGACGAGCCGGACATGGAGTTCGCCACGGTAAACGCAATCATCGTCAAGGCCACCAGCACAGGCAGGGTGCAAAGGGGGGGCTCAAAGCCCGGCCATAGGCCGCTCCAAGGGCGGAATGACAGGCAAGATTCTTGCGCTCACTGCGCTCGGCAGTGCGCTTCGTCGCCTGCCATGACGTCGCTCTGATACGGTGGGCGTCGCCCCGCTCATCGACGGTCTCGCCTTCGGCGGGCTGATCGCTGACAAGGCCTTCGACAGCAACACCATCATTGCCGATCTGAACGACGGCGAGCGCGAAGATCGTCATCTTGCAGCATCCGAGGCGCGCCTTGCAGCTGCCTCTCGATCTCGAACTCTACAAGTCGCGTCATCTCACGAGACTTCTTGTGCAAACTCAAGCAGTTCAAGCGTATCGCAATGCGAGCTGACAGAACCGACAAGAACTTCAACGCAATCATCCATCTCACAACCGCCGTCATAAACTTGAGATGAATCTCACCAGGCCTTTAGAGCGGTTCCTGATTTGATGGAGTCGAAGGGATTCAGTCTGTGGTGGGATGTGATTCAGACGCTGGCTGGCGTGAACGCTAACATTTGATGACCCGACCTCTTTCCAATGACCTTCGCGGGCGGGTTGTGGCGGTTTGAGTCGCGAGAGACGCCGGTCGGCCGCCAAATCGGTCGGCATCTTGATTTCGGCCGCGGTGAAGTTAAATGCAGCACTATCAGGCGACCGGCTCGGTTGCGCCTACCAAGATGGGTTGACATCGCAAGCGAGTGCTGGAGCCGCACCGCGCCTTCATCGAGGCACGGCTGCGTGAGACGCCGCATCTGACGCCGCACGTCTGAGGGATGAGTCGACCAGTCGCGGGTTCAAGGTCTCGCACAACGGGCGTGCCAGTTCCTGCGCCGCGAGGGCCTGAGCTTCAAAAAAGCGCTGTTGGCCTTGAGCAGGCGCGCGGTGATATTGCCCGCGGCGCCAGTGATGGCGATCCTGGCAGGCGGGCCTTGATCCTCACCTTCCTCGGTGTACTGCGCTGGCATCGGCTCGCGGCCCCTTGCGTCTTCGATGGTCCGATCAACGGCCAAGGCTTCCGCGCTTCGCACAACCGCTCATCACCGTGCCGAAGCCGGGCGACATCGTCGTCATACACAATCTCAAAAAGCATGAGCCGGCCGCCATCCAGACGGATGATCAAAGCTGCCGGCGCTAGGCTTTGGTATCTGCCACCTTGCTCGCCCGACCTCAATCCGATCGAGCAAGCCTTCGCCAAGATCAAACACTGGATGCGTCAACCCGAGAAACGCAGCGTCGAGGATATTTTCGGCGACACATCGGCCACCTCTTCGAAACGAGCCAGCCTAATACAAGAATTACTTCGAAGAAGCCGAACACGCTTCCGTTAAAACGTAAACACTCTAGATTTAGCCTCCCTTGGAAAGCCGCCACAGCGCATCACACTGCCGATTTCGCAACACGTCAATGATTTACCAGCAGGTCG
>NZ_JBVVQK010000052.1:0-21903 GCF_055811175.1 Mesorhizobium sp. WSM4828
TCGCCGCCGACCTCGATCTCGGCCGATTGGGTCGAGGTTATCACCCGCTCGGATTTATAGAGGCCTGCCGTTTTCAGTCCTTCAAGCTCGCCGTCGATGTGGGAAAGGAATGCTTCGGTCATAATCAGGCCCTGTTGAGATCGATGAGGACTGTCGCGCCCCGCGGACGAAAAATCCATCGCAAAAGCGACCGCTTCGGTGGCGGCAATGGCACGGCAGAGGCCACGATGTTCAAATGCGGAGGCGCTGCGAAAGATTGCAATAACCACTTTGCGGGTTTCCCGCCACGGTCGTCGCCGCCGGCCTGTTGCCGTCCCAAAGCTGTTAACACTTTGAAGCCAAAGGTTGTCGCACAAGAATTCGTTGGCGAGAGGCCGCCTCAGAAAATGTCGCAGCAGTTGGTGCACGCCGTTTCAGGCAGGCTCATACTCCTCATCAAATCCGGCTACTGGCTGGCTCTGCTGATCATAGCCGCTATGGTCGTGGCCTCCTTCATCCTGCTGCAGCAGGTGATGGCGACGCAACGGCACAATCAGGCGCTGCTCGATATCGTCAGCACACAAAAAGCCCTGTCGCAGCGCATCGTCTTTCTTGCTGGCGCCACAGGCAGCGCCCCGCGCGATCAACAGCAGGCCCTGGTTAGCGCGCTCAAGCAAGCGACGGTGGAGTTCGAGAAGAATTACGATCTGCTGCTCGAGCGGACCGCCGCCGATCCGGTGTCGCCGGCAAGGTTCGATCCAAAATCGATCGAGAGCGTGCTTTTCGCCAAGCCGTACCATCTCGACTATTTCTCGGTTGGGCTTATCGCCAACGGCGAGCGCCTGATCTCTTCATTCGAATCGCGGCTCAACACGACCGGCAGCGGCGGCTACAAGGGCGGAGAGGAGCGCGTCAACTTGGACGCTTCCGTTGCCAACGCAACATTGTCGGGCTACGCAGCACTCGGCCAGCGCATCAGCGCCTACGCGGACCAGCGCTCCGAAAGGCTCCTCGATCTTCATCGCACATTGTTCTACTCGACCATCGGCGTTATCCTGCTGGTGGCACTTTTCATTTTCCGGCCGATGTCGAACGCCATCCTGCGCCGGACGCGCGAGCTGGTCGACGCACGCAATTCCATGGCCTTTATTGCGGTGCATGACGGGCTAACCGGCCTGCACAACCGCACCTTCCTGACCGACCATTTCGATACGTTCATCAACGGCGCGCGGCGAAGGCGTGAACGGGTTGCCGTGGTGCAGTTCGACCTCGACCGGTTCAAGCAGATCAACGACACGCTCGGCCATGCCGCTGGCGATTATGTGCTGGTGGTGGCCGCTCAGCGTATGCGCGATTCCTGCCGCACGTCGGATCTCAACGTGCGTCTCGGAGGCGATGAATTCGTTGTGGTCCTCAACGACGCCGGCAGCACCGAAGACATCGATGTCGTCGCCAGGCGCATGCTGGCCAAACTCAATGAGCCGATCATATTCCGAGGCACGACGATCCATCCGGGCGTAAGTGCCGGGATTGCGGTCTACCCGATCGATGCCGACAATGCGCAGGACCTGCTCGTCCATGCCGATCTGGCGCTGTATTCAGCCAAGAAGCAGGGCGGCGGCAGTTTGTCGTTCTTCTCCGATGAGCTGAGGCGCGAACTCGACAATCGAAAGCAGCTCGAGCTCGACATCAGGGTCGCCATCTCGGAGAAGGCATTCGAGGTCCATTTCCAGCCGCAGGTGTCGCTGTCGGACGGCGCCATCAGTGGCATCGAGGCTTTGGCTCGCTGGAGGCATGCGGAGCGCGGTATGATCGCGCCGGGCGAGTTCATTCCAATCGCAGAAAAATGCGGCTTGATGTCCGAGATCGGACGCATCGTCATTACGAAGGCGATCAACGAAGCAGCCGAATGGAACCGCGCATGCATCGCCTTCGGACGGATCGCCGTCAACGTGTCCGGCACGGAGCTGCGCGAGACGGATTTCGAAGTCTTCCTGTTCGATACGCTGGAAAGGACTGGCCTGCCCCCGCGCAAACTATCGCTGGAGATCGTCGAATCCGTCATTCTCGACGACGAGAAGACCGGTATCGCGGCAAAGCTGCGGCACATTCGCGCCGCCGGCATCCATCTTGAGCTCGATGATTTTGGCACCGGCTATGCATCGCTCAGCCATGTCAATCCAAACGAGATCGACCGGCTGAAGATCGATCGCCGCTTCGTCCAGAACATCAACGAGAACAGCGGCAACACCAAGATCGTGCGTGCCCTCACAGAACTCGCCCGCGGTCTCGGCATCTCGATCGTTGCCGAGGGCGCTGAAACCGAAGCCGAGCTCGACTCGCTGATGGCGATCGGCTGCGACCAGGTGCAAGGCTATTCCATCGCTTTCCCGATGCCGCCGGACAGCGTGCGCGAATGGCTGGTGGCCCGGGCGCCCAAGAAGGCCAGGCTGACGGTGCTGCAGGGCAGCCGGGCGTAGTGAACGTCGGAACTACTGCAACGGCGGCAGGTTTCTCAGCGGGTTGAGCATCGGCACCCCAAGTGGTGCGAAATGACGCTCGTTATCCGTCAGTATCACCAGGCCGTGAACCTCGGCCGTAGCAGCAATCGCTATATCCTCAAATCCCGGCCGATGAGCCCGTGCGCGATCAAGAATAGAACCCGCGGCATGCGCCGCTCGCAAATCGAAGGGCAGAATCCTTGCCCCGTAAAGGTGCTCGACTGCCTGCCACCAGTCGCGTAGCAGCGCGGCCTTTGTGGTCGCGCCGTCGCGCTCCGCCTTCGCTATACCCGCCGCGATTTCGGACGCAGTCACAACGGATAGGAACAGGTATTCGCTCGCCTTATCGAGCCATGCCATCAGCGCCGCCCGATCAACTTTCCTGGCTGGAGCCATTGCCGAGATGATGTTGGTGTCCAGCAGAAACATCGGGGCTGGTCGCCTCGCTACAATGCAACCTTGCGAGCCGGCTTACGGGAACGAGGCGGAATGTCGTCCTTATCCCCAGGGAAAGCCGCCAGCAGCTGCCCGAAGCTCGGCACCCGAGACAGCCGCTGATAATCTTCGAACGACAGGATGACGGCCTGCTTCCGACCGTGGCGTGTGATAATGGCAGGCTCTCCTGCAACTGCCTGATCGACGACTGCCGAAAGCGTCGCCTTGGCGTCTTTCAACTGAATTTCGCGCATGCTGCCGCCCTTCGCATATGACTACCATGGTCATATAACATTGCAGACGCCTTGGAACAAGGGTTGGCGGTCCAATCGAGATCAACTGACATTGGCCCGCAGCGCAGCCAGCACCTGTGCAAACTCCGCCAGCCTGTCGTCGGACAATCCCTTCCGCAGCCGTTTGTCGAAGGCTAACGCGGCGGTGCGCAATTTCAGGAACAACGCTTCTCCGGCTTGGGTCAGCTCCACCTGGTGAACCCGGCGGTTCTCGGGATCGCGGCGCCGCATCAGCAGGCCTTGGGTCTCCATGGCGTTGAGGTGGTGGGTCAGCGTTGCGCCCCGGATGCCGATCATGCCGGCGAGCTCGCGTTGGTTGGCCAGCTCCCGCGACTTGACTGACAGCAAAGTGACCCAGACCGGCAGCGTGCCGCCGGCCTCGACCAAGGTAGCGTCGAAAGCCTGCGCGACCAGCTTGGCGGTGCGGGCGAGATTCATCCCGATCGGCGGGCGGTCAAACGGCGTCATGGTCCAACACTAGAACAAGGGCAAAGCCTATGGAACGGCTCGAGCTTATGCATTGACATCTAATCATTTGATATCTATCAATATGGTTAGCGGTGGGCAAGAGAGGAAATGCGGTCATGCAATATGTCTACATCATCGTCCTCGGCCTTCACGTCATGGCGGGTGTGTTCTGGGCCGGCACCACCATCGCGGTTGCCCGCGAACCGGAGATCAGGGCGGAACGTTTCTTCCGGCCGCAAATGGGCGCGGCCGGCGTGGTTTTCCTCACGGGTTTGCTGCTGTGGTATTTCTTCCACAACGGCTCTTTCGGTTCCATGGAGAAAGTCCTGGCGCTGGGCATCTTGACGGCATTGATCGCCGCCGGGGTTCAGGGCGCGCTGGTGGGTTCCGCCAGCAGGCAGCTGGCTGGCGCTGATGCCGCGAAGCAAACCCAGCTGCGCGCGAAGATGACAAAAGGCGAGCGCATCGCCGGCGGACTGCTGGTCATCACCGTGTTCTGCATGGCCACCGCCAGGATGTTTTGAGCGTCCTGCCGCAATCGCAAGATCGTACGGTGCCCGGCGATGGCCGGCGGCGTGCGCGGCGCGCAGACCGGACCAAAGTACCATGGTGGCTCTCCGTACGGAGGTTTCGGCTGCGCGCCACCAATCAATCCAAAATATTCCTCAGATCCGCAAGCCGAACCTGATGCCGTCATAGATGGCGGCGTGGATGTTGCGCGAGGCGACTGCATCGCCGATGCGGAAGAGCACGAAGCCACTCTGCGGATTGCGCACCGGAAAGATGTCGCCGCCATTGACCAGCTTTTCGTAGTCGACCGCGCCGGCGTTCTTCGACAGCGGCTTCAGCGCCAGATAGAGATCGTCGAGCGGCAGCGTGCCGTGCTCGACCACCACCTGGTCGACCCGCCGCTCGCCGCGCCAGCCATCGGCGAAGTCGGAAGCGAGCTCGGCGATCAGCTGATTGCCCTCGCGCCGCACCGAACGCAGCCGTGTGTTGATGGTCACCGTGACACCCTTTTCCTGGAAGGCGCGCATGTAGGGCACATGGTTCATGCCGCCCATTTCCGGGGCGAAGAAGCGCTCTGGTGAAACCAGCTCCAGCCTGGCGCCGCTGTTGGCGATCAGTTCGGCAGCACCCATGCCCTGATGGCCGCCATTGTCGTCATAGAGCAGTACATTCTCGGCCGGCTTGACGCTGCCGGCCATGATGTCCCAGCTCGAGGTGACGAGATCGTCGCCGGCCGTCAGAGGCGGGTTCTGCGGCAGGCCGCCGGTGGCGATCACCACCACGTCCGGCGACAGCGTCAGTACGTCGTCCTTCTCCGCCCAGGTATCGTAGCGGATCTCGACACCAAGCCGGTCGAGTTCGGCCAGGCGCCAGTCGATGATGCCGATCAATTCCTTGCGGCGCGGGTTCTGCGTTGCCAGCCGCACCTGGCCGCCGGCCTGGCTCGATGCTTCCAGCACCGTCACCTGGTGCCCGCGTTCGGCGGCGACGCGCGCTGCCTCCAGCCCGCCGGCGCCGGCGCCGACGACCACCACCTTCCGCTTCGGACCCTCGGTTCTCGGGATGATATGCGGGATATCAGCCTCGCGGCCCGTCGCCGCATTGTGGATGCACAGCGCCTCGCCGCCCTCATAGATGCGGTCGAGGCAATAGGTGGCGCCGACGCAAGGGCGGATCTCGTGCTCGCGGCCCTCCATCACCTTCCTGACGATGTGCGGGTCGGCAATGTGGGCACGCGTCATGCCAACCATGTCGAGCTTGCCGGCGGCGATTGCGTGACGCGCGGTGGCGACGTCGGAAATCCGCGCCGCATGGAAGGTCGGGAATTTCGTCGCCGCCCTCACCTCCCCGGCGAAGTCGAGATGCGGCGACGACCGCATGCCGGTCACCGGGATGACTTTTGTCAGAGCGGCGTCGGTCTCGATCGAGCCACGGATGATGTTGAGGAAATCGACCTTGCCGGAGCCGGCCAGCCGCCTGGCGATTTCGACGCCTTCCTGCTTCGACAGGCCTTTCTCGAAATCCTCGTCGGCGACCATGCGAATGCCGACGACGAACTTTTCGCCGACCGCGGCACGCACTGCGTCGAGCACCATTCCGGTGAAGCGCAGCCGGTTGTCGAGCGAGCCGCCGAAATCGTCGTCGCGCTGGTTGGTGGCCGGCGACCAGAAACCGTCCATCAGATGGCCGTAGGCCTCGAATTCGATGCCGTCGAGGCCGGCAGCCTGGCAGCGCTGCGCGGCCGCCGCATAGTCGGCGACGATGCGCTCGATATCCCAGTCCTCGATAGTCTTGGGAAAGGCGCGATGGGCCGGTTCGCGCACCGGCGAAGCCGACAGGACCGGTAGCCAGTCGGCCTTGTTCCAACCGGTGCGGCGGCCGAGATGGGTGATCTGTATCATCACCTTGCAATCGTGCTCGTGGCAGGCATCGGTAAGCTCGGCGAGCCATGGCACGATACGGTCGTCATAGACATGCAGATTGCCAAAAGCGGCCGGGCTGTCGCGCGAGACGATCGCCGAACCGGCGGTCATGGTCAGCGCCATGCCGCCCTTGGCCTTTTCGGCATGGTAGAGCCGGTACCGCTCCTTTGGCATGCCGTCCTCGGAATAGGCCGGCTCATGGCTGGTCGACATCACCCGGTTCTTCAGCGTCAGATGCTTGAGCTGATAGGGCTGGAGGAGCGGGTCATTGCTAGTCATCGTCTTCCTGCTGTTTCAAATTGTGCTAATGAGCGGCAAATTTTTGTTTTTACGCATGTCGCTATCCCAAAATCGCTGCGCAGTTTTGGGTGGCATGCAGCAAGGAACCTGCTCATGACCGATACGAAAAACCTCACCCAGCTCGGCACCAACGTCGAGGCGCCACAGAGCCCCGAAGCGGCAGTCCTGGAAACCGTGCCGTTTTCGCGCGGCGATGGCCCGCCCGCCATCGTTCGCTTCACCTGCCCGGAATTCACTTCGCTCTGCCCGGTCACCGGCCAGCCGGACTTCGCCCATATCGTCATCGACTACGCACCCGATGCGCTGCTGGTGGAATCGAAGTCGCTCAAGCTGTTCATGACCTCGTTTCGCAACCATGGCGCCTTCCACGAAGAATGCACCGTCATGATCGGCCGCCGCATCATCGCCGCGACCAAGCCATTGTGGTTGCGCATCGGCGGCTACTGGTATCCGCGCGGCGGCATTCCGATCGACGTGTTCTGGCAAACCGGCGCACCGCCGGAAGGTGTGTGGCTGCCCGACACCGGCGTCGCCCCTTATCGCGGGCGCGGTTAAAGGGGCTGAATGGCCGTCAGACATGGTCGGCACCGGTCCGGCAGAGGTTTGTTGTAAAGAACGGAAGGACCGCATCACGATAGCGCGGCCGGTCGTATCGCAGCAGATCGACATGGCGGGCACCCTCGAACCAGACCAGCTCCGAGCCAGCGGCGGCGTTTTGCAAGGCCAGTACCTGTCCGCGATCGATGAAAGGATCGATGCTGCCGGCAAGCAGCATCAATGGCTTGCCGATCTTGCCGAGGCGATCGACCGGCCTGACATCGTCGGCGCTGAACCCGAGACGAAGCGGCATTTGCGCCAACAAGATATCCGCTTGAAGGTCGCGCAAGACGTGGAAGGGCATGCGCCCAGCCGTGGTCTCCCGCAAGGTTGCGTAGAGCTGCTCCAACACATAGGCATCGGCAGGCGCCTGCGGCGCAGCAAAGACGAGGGATGCGGCGCCCAACGATGAGCCGAGAGCGCCGAGTTTCCTCCCGGGGAAGCGTTGCCTTGCAAAGGCCAGAATGCGAGCAGCATCCTGTCCTTCGGTATAGCCAAACCCTCGAACGGTGCCGCCGCTCTCGCCGTTTCCCGAGAGATCGAACAGGGCAACAGAATAACCCGCCTCGAACAGCAGTCTCGCCCTTCCAGCCATTGCGAGCCTGTTGGCCCCGCGCCCGTGCAACAGCACGATTGCGCCGCAACTGCCAGGCCGGTTGGCCACCCAGCCGACAAGTTCGGGGGCGTCGGCCTGAATGAGCACGACACGCTCGACGGGCAGGTCGCCAACCGCCGCCAAGTTCTGCCGGGGTTGGCGGGCAATCAGCATCGTCCCGGTGTGCCAGATGACCAGGCAGGCTAAGACGCAAAGTCCAGCCAAGCCTATCGCGAGAAAAAGGCGAACTCTCATTGACGATCACCTCGAAGCGACTTCATCGGCTGATCACTCGCACTGGTATTGGCTTAGCGCCCATTCGCCGGTCACCGAGAGCAGGTCCGATATCTTCCAGTCGCCGTCGACCTTTTTGAACTTCCATTCCAGCCGGTGCGGATTGCCGGAGACGACGAAAGCGACGACGACCTTGGCCTCGTCGCCCTTGACCGCTTCGATGGTCTTCAGGCTCTTGTCGATCTCCGGCTTATCGTATTCGGCATTGTCGAGCGCCATGTTGGGATCGAGGCACTCGCCCTGCCCCGACTTCCGCAGCGCGTCGCTCTTGTCCAGCACCGACTTTGCCGGGTCGGTGAAATGGCCCCGCTGAGCCGGATCGACCTCGAGCCCGGCATGCTCGTAGAACGGCTTCACCACCGCCGTCGGCGAGCCCGGCTGCACGGGTGCGGCCGGCGCGATTTCTGCCGGCGGAGGTGCCGCACTGTCGGCCGGCGCGTTTGCGGGCGGCGCGCCCAACAGGCCCTGAGCGGCGGCGCTGCTCAATCCGGCCAGCATGCACGCAGTGGCCAGAACCCAGGGACGGCAGCAAGCCACGGCATCACTCCGGCGGCTGCCCGGCCAGGCATTCGAGCGCACTCAGCGTCCAGCCGCTGGTCTTCGAGGTAATGTCGGCGACCTTCCACTGGCCGTCGATCTTCTTCAACGACCAGACCATTTCGCGTTTGGAATCATCGCCTTCCGGGAAAAGGTTGAACGTCGCCGTCACCTCGGCGCTGTCGCCATTGAGCGTTTCACCCAAGGTCAGCGTCTTGGCCACGGTCTTCTCGTCATAGTCCTGCGCATCGAGACCAGGGGCGAAGTCGATGCAGGGAACTTCATCCGGATGGTTCTTTGCCGCGTTGTCGTTCAGTTCGAACAGTTTCGTCACCGGCGCGGTGAAGCGGTCGCGATATTGCGCATCGGCCTCGAATTTGACCGACGGGACATAAAAGAACTTCACGGCGTTGGCAGCCGGGCCGGCAAACGCGGCCGCCGGCAAGGCCATCGAAAGCGCGGCAACAAAAAGTGGCAGTTTCATGCGTGTCCCCGATTGTTCACTGACGGAAGCTATCAGTACCACGCATCTTGCCCGTCGGCTTTCTTGCGGTCCATGAAATCCTGCAACGCCTCCTCTGCTGGCAACTCAGGCGTTCAGCCAGACGTTCTGGAGATCCATCTCGAAGGTTTGGTGGACACCGTAGTTCTTCACCTTCTCATTCATGTGGCTGAACAGCTTCTGCCAAAACGGCTGAATGATGACGCCCGAATCCTGCAGGATCTGCTCGATATCCTTCATGACCTCGCGGCGCTTCTCGACGTCGATCAGCGAGAGAGCCTGCTTGAGCTTGGCATCGAAATCAGGGTTCGAGTAGCCGGTTTCGTTCCAGGCCTCGCCGGTGCGATAGCCGAGCGCCAGCACCTGGACGCCAAGCGGGCGCATGTACCAGATGGTCATCGAATAGGGGTATTTCGTCCAGTCGTTCCAGAAGGTCGAACCCGGCAGCACGGTGCGCTTCACCTTGATCCCGGCATCGCGCAACTGGCCGGCAATAGCGTCGCCGGTGTTCTTTTGCCAATCGTCCTCGACGGTGATCAGTTCATGCTCGAAGTCGTCCTGCCCGGCCTCGGCCATAAGCTTCCTGGCGCCCGCGGCGTCGCGTGTCTTCTTGGGCAGCGCGTAGTATTCCGGATGAATCGGGCTGACGTGGTGGTTTTCACCAACAGTGCCTCGCCCGGCGTAGCCAAGTTCGAGCACCGCTTTGTTGTCGACGGCCATCTGGAGGGCGTTGCGAACCCGCTTGTCGTCATAGGGCTTGTTCGTGATGTTGGTGCGGGCGACGAGCGTGGTCGCTGTCGCGACCTCCGATTTGACCAGCCCCATCTTGTCGAGAATGTCTATGAAGTCGGCCGGCGTCTCGAAGTTGAGATCGATTTCGCCGGAGTCGAACGCATTTATCGAGGCGTTGAAATCGGTTCCGTAGTCGATGAATTCGACGCCGTCGAGAAGCGCTTCACCGCCCCACCATTTGCCATTTTCACGACGCTTGACGACCGCTTTCTGGCCAACCGCATAAGACACCAGTTCGAACGGCCCGGTGCCAATCGGCTTTTCGATCGGATTGGCGCCATCGGCGTCGAAGTTGCGATGGACCACGAGCGCCGGATAGTCGGTGAAGTTCGGGATCAGCGAGATGTCCGGCTCGTTCAGCTTCAGCTTCACCGTGTTGTCGTCGACCTTGGTGATCGCCCCTTCCCTGGCCTTGCCGGTCTTTGCATCGATCAGCGCACCGACGCGCGCGGCCATGGAATTGCCGGCGGCAGCCTTCTCGCACCAGCGCGTCAGGTTGTAGACCACGTCATCGGCGCCGAAAGCATCGCCGTTGTTCCAGGTTATGCCCTTGCGAACATGCAGAACGTATTCGGTGGCGTCGTCATTGACCTCCCAGCTTTCGAGCAGAACCGGCTCGAAAGTGAACTGGCGCGTATAGCGGACAAGCGGCTCCAGCCAGCAGCGTGAAATGTTCGCCAGTTCCACCCAGTCGTAAGTGCGCGGGTCCTTTTGCGCCTTCACCGACATCGAAACATGCAGCGTTCCGCCTTTCTTCGGCTCTTCAGCCAAAGCCCGTTCCGGCACGGCAAGGCCGATCATGCCGTAGGCAAGGGCCGTCGATGCGCCGAAAGCGCTTGCCAGCGCCAGAAACTCGCGCCGGTCGACACGACCGGCGCGCGCCTCGCCGGCCATCGCTTCGATGGCGCTCGGTACGCGATCACCGTTGCTTCTGAAGAGTGTCATTTTTTCCTCCCTTATGGTTCGCATCGGGTCTTCGCCCGTTATCAACTAACGCTGTCCGGCAGTTTCTCCTCGCGCCGCGCAATCAAATCTTTGAGACCATCGGCGACGCCCTCATCGAGCTTCGGCTCCTCATAATCGGCGAGCATGTTGCGCGCTTTCTCGCGGCCGCGGGTGTCGTGGTCCTTTGCTCCTTCCGCCTTCCACTGTTCGAACGAATTGAAGTCCATGATGCTCGGTATGAAGAAGGCGGACTCGAAATGTTCGAGTGTGTGCTGGGTGCCGAGGAAATGGCCCTGCGGTCCGACCTCGCGGATAGCCGCCATAGCCTCCTTGAAATCGTCGAACGGCAGCCCGCCAGCATATTTGTACCAGCCGACAAGCTGCTCGCAGTCGGTCGCAAATTTCGAATAGCCACAGGTCAGCCCGGCCTCGAGCCAACCGGCGGAGTGCCAGATGTAGTTGGCGCCGGCAAGGATGGCGGCATGCATCAGCATGTTCGCCTCGTAGCCCGCCTGGGCGTCGTTCAGCTTCGAGCCGACATGGAAACCGGACGTGCGCCACGGCAGCCGATACTTCCGCGCCAGCGCGCCCATGAGATACATCATCTGGGCCGCCTCCGGCGTGCCGCCCATGGGAGCGCCGGTCTTCATGTCGACCGTCACCATGAACTGTCCGTAGATCTGCGGCGAACCCGGACGCAGGAGCTGTGTGAACGCGACACCCGCAAGTGCTTCCGCATTGACCTGCGCGACCGCTCCGACAGCAGAGGCCGAAGTCGAGGCGCCGCACAACGCGAAGGGGGCGAGAATCAGCGGCTGGTTATGGCGCGCATAAACTTTCATCGCGTCCAGCATGGTGGCATCCCAGACCAGCGGCGAATTGCAGTTGGTGATCGCCACCAGGACCGGGTTGTCGCGGACATAGTCCTCGCCGAACACGATACCTGCCATCGCCATCGTGTCTTCGGCCCGATCCTTGGAAGTGACAATGCCCATGAACGGCTTGTCGGAGTGCTTCAGCGCCGAATGGATGATGTGGAGGTGACGCTTCGGCACCGCGATTTCCATCGGCTCGCAAATGATCGAGCTCGACGAATGCAGCGCCGGCGCCATGTAGGCGAGCTTGTGGAAATTGTTGAGGTCGGCGAGTGTGCCGTAGCGCCTGTTGTTGTCGAGGTCGCGCACGTAGGGCGCCCCGTACATCGGCACGAAGATGGAGTTGTTTCCACCCACACGCACGGAACGCTGGGGATTCCTCGCATTGAGCGTAAACTCCGACGGGACCTTCGAGATGAGCTCCATCAGCAGGGCTCGGTCGATCCGGACCCTTGTCTCCGAGACATCGGCGCCCGCCGCCTTCCACATTGCGATCGCCTCGTCGTCGCGGAACTCGCATCCCACCTCTTCGAGGATGGAGAGCGACTCCTGATGGATCAGCTCCACCGCCTCGTCCGGAACCATCTGATACACCGGGATCTTGCGAACCAGGGTCGGAAACGACGCCACGGGAGCTCCCCGCAGCGCCTTGCGCCCCAGACGGCCGCCGCTGCGGCGGTTGGTGTGTTCGCTCACTTCAACGGCCGGTGCGTTCATGGAGGCTCCATCTTCCTGTTGGCGATCAATCTAGCCAGACAAAATGCAGCTGTGACGCTGGAAAATCCTGATCTCTTGTATAAGCTCAGCTTATGCGAAACTTACGCCACCTGCTGCCGTCGGCCGGCAGCCTGATCGTCTTCGAGGCCGCCGGGCGGCTGTCGAGCTTTACGGCCGCCGGGCGCGAGCTCGGCATGACGCAGGCTGCCGTCTCCTATGCGATCCGTGGGCTCGAAGAGCAGCTCGGCGCGAAACTCTTCCAGCGCCGCCACCGGCAGGTCAGCCTGACCGAGGCCGGCGACCGCTTCCATGCCGACGTCTCGCTCGGCCTGTCGCACATCCGCAAGTCGGCGGAGGATCTGCGCCAGATCGCCGTCGGCGCTCATGTGACGCTCGCCGCCTCGACCGCCTTCGCCTCGTTCTGGATGATGCCGCGCCTGCAGCAGTTTCGCGACGAATTGCCGGGCATCGACCTGCGCATCCAGACCGCCGACCGCGATCTCGACATCATCGCCGAGGATATCCCGCTCGGCGTCCGCGGCGGCGAGCCCAGGGAATGGCCGGACTATCATTCGCTGCCGCTGGCCGATGAAGTGATATTCCCCGTCGCCGGCGTTAGCTACGTGGCACGGTTCGGGCTGCCGGAGCATGTCGCGGACCTTCAATCGCACCGCCTCATCCATCTCGAAGAGCCGTTTCGCGAGGCCGCGAGCTGGGACGAGTGGTTCGCCTCGGCCGGGGTCGACATCGCCGATGCCGGACGTGGCTTGCGTATCAACGACTATGCGCTGGTGATCCAGGCGGTCATGGAAGGGCAAGGCATCGCGCTCGGCTGGGGTCACCTCGCCGAGCGGCTGCTGGCATCAGGGCTGCTGGTGCGCGTCACCGGCCACACGATGACGACCGGCAAGGGCTTTCATGTCATCTGGTCGAGGAACCGCGAGCTCAGCGACAACGCCCGCAAGGTGCGGGACTGGCTGGCGGCGCAGGCGTGAGGCCGATAAATGCCCGGTCAAACCGTCACGACGATCTTGCCGAACTGTTCGTTCGATTCGAGATAGCGGTGCGCCTCGACGATCCGGTCGAACGGAAAGGTTCTGGCGATTGCCGGCTTCAGCGAGCCCGAGCTCAGTCCGTCAAGGATGAACGCCTTGGCGGCCTGCAGCCGGACCGGATCGCGCACGATCTCATGGACGAGATAACCGCGCAGCGTCAGCGTCTTGGCCAGCACTGCAGGTAGCGGAAAGGGTGTCGGGTCAGGGCTCAAGCCGCCATATTCGATGAGAATGCCACCCGATGCCATCGCTGCGGTCAGAGGCTCGAAGATCGGCCCGCCGACGGCATCGAACACCACGCGCACGCCGTCCGGGCCGGCGATTTGCTTCAGCCTGGCTTCCAGATCCTCCTCTGCCGAGGCGATGACGTGGGTCGCGCCGAACTCAAGCAGAGCCCGCTTCTTGGCAGATGTCCGTGTGACCGCGATCGGGGTCGCGCCAATCATGTTGGCGATCTGGATCGCCGCAAGTCCGACGCTGCTCGATGCCGCAGTGATGACGACAAAGTCCTGCCTGCCAAGTTGGGCAATGTCGATCAGCGCACCGTAGGCCGTGAGATATTGCATCCATGCTGCGGCGGCCTCTTCCCAGCTCAGTGATGGTGGATGCCTGACGACGAGCTCGGCGGGATATGTGGCAATCTCACCATAGGCAGGCCAGCGGACCATCGACAATGGCGGCACGATGCTGACGGCATCGCCCGGCGCAAACCCGTCCACGCCTTCGCCGACCATCTCGACGATACCCGCCGCCTCGAGCCCAAGACCGGAAGGCAACGGCGCGGTCTGGATGTAGGTCCCCGAACGCAGCAGCGCCTCGGCCCGGTTGAGACCCAACGCCTTGACGCGGATCTGGACCTCGCCCCGCGCGGGCGCAGGAATATCGACATTCTCGATGCGCAGAACCTCGGGACCACCGAGCTCATGAAAGCGAACAACACGTGCCATCGGTCACAACTCCAAAAGATTTGAATTGAATGTGCTATGCCAGCCGCGATCAGGCGGATAAATAGCTGCTCGAGTAGAGCAGTAGAAACTGTAGGTTTTGAATATGGATCGCCTTACGAGCATGGCCGTGTTCGTCAAAGCCGTCGACCTGGGCTCGTTCGCGGCCGCGGCCGCGGCTCTCGATCTGTCCGGGCCGATGGTCGGCAAGCATGTCCGGTTTCTCGAGGAGCGCCTGGGCGTGCGCCTCATCAACCGGACTACGCGCCGCCAAAGCCTGACCGATTTCGGGCGCGCCTATTATGAACGCTGCCGGCTGGTGCTTGCCGAAGCGGAGGCCGCGGATGCACTCGCCGCCGACCAGCTTGCCGAACCGCGCGGAAAGCTGCGCGTGCTCATGCCGGTGCATTTCGGCCGGCGCTGCGTTGCCCCAGTCCTGTTCGGGCTTGCGCAGCAATATCCGGCGCTGGAACTGGACCTGTCGTTCAGCGATGCCCTCGCCGACCTCGCAGAGGACGGCTGCGACCTTGCCATCCGAACCGGCGATCTGGAGGACCAGACCGGGGTGATCGCGCGCCGCATCGCGCGCCAGCACATGGTCGTCTGCGCGTCGCCGTCCTATCTCGACCGGCACGGCCAGCCGCAGGCGATAGATGACCTCGGCAGGCATCATGCGATCATCTACCGCCGTTCAGGGCGTGCCGTTCAGCCATGGCTGTTTCCGCGCGATGGCCACCCCGCGATTGAGGTCAGGCCCGTCAGCAGATTGCAGCTCGACGACCTCGATGCCATCGCCGATGCGGCGGCGGCCGGCATGGGGCTCGCCTGGCTGCCATATTGGCTTGTTCGCCAGCGCATCCAGGCGGGCGTACTTGTCCCGCTGTTGCCGGAACAGCCGAAGTTTCTCTATGATGTCCATGCGCTGTGGTTGCAGACGCCACATCTGCCGATGAAAGTCCGCCTTGCCGTCGACGCACTGGCGGCAGCGCTGCCCAAGCTCATGAGTTGAAGTGCACGGCCGCGGTCGGCTGCGTGGATTTCCTCAATTGCGCCCTCCCGCACCGACCACGAATCCGCCTATAGTGCTGCCATGCCGATCCGCCAGCTTTCCGAAACGATGATCAACCAGATCGCCGCCGGCGAAGTCATCGAGCGTCCGGCAAGCGTGGTCAAGGAACTGGTCGAGAACGCGCTCGATGCCGGTGCAAGCCGTGTCGAGATCGTCACCGCCGGCGGCGGGCTGAACCTGATCCGCGTCAGCGACGACGGCTCGGGCATTCCGGAAAAGGAACTGGCTTTGGCGATTGCGCGCCATTGCACCTCGAAGCTCGCCGACAACATTCACGACATTCGCTCGCTCGGCTTTCGCGGCGAGGCCTTGCCGTCGATCGGCTCGGTGGCGCGGCTGTCGATCCGCTCGCGCACCGCGTCCAGTGAAAACGCCGCCGAGATCGGCATCGACGGCGGCCGCGTCTCCGCCGTCAGGCCGGCGGCGGCCAATCGCGGCACCACGGTCGAGGTGCGCGACCTGTTCTTCGCCACGCCGGCGCGGCTCAAATTCATGAAGGGCGAGCGCGCCGAAAGCTCGGCCATTGGCGACGTGGTCAAGCGCATCGCCATAGCCTTCCCCGCCGTGCGCTTCACCCTTGCCGGCCCGGACCGCTCGACGCTGGAACTGCCGGCCACCGACGACAGCCCGGAAGGCCGGCTGCGTCGGGTGGCACAGGTGATGGGCGCCGACTTTCCCGACAATGCGATTGCCATCGACGCGGTGCGGGACGGCGTGCGTCTCGCCGGCCATGTCTCGGTGCCCTCCTTCACCCGCGCCAACGCGCTGCAGCAATACGCCTATGTCAACGGTCGCCCGGTGCGTGACAAATTGATTGCCGGCGCCATTCGCGGCGCCTTCGCCGACGTGCTGCCGCGCGACCGCCATGCCGTCACCGTGCTGTTCCTGACGCTCGACCCGGCGATCGTCGACGTCAACGTCCACCCGGCCAAGGCCGACGTGCGCTTCCGCGATCCGGGGCTGGTGCGCGGGCTGATCGTCGGCGCCATCCGCGAAGCGCTGGCCAATGCCGGCATCCGCCCCGCCACCACCGGGGCCGCCGGCATGATGGCGGCGTTCCGGCCAGGCGCGGCATCCTATGCGCATGGCGGCCCGGCCAACGGTCACCGCAGCTACGAGGCCGCTTACCGGGCCTCCGGCTTTGCCGGGTTCGATCTTGGCCGCTCGCCACAGCGGCCGCTCGATATGGGCGGCGGCTTCGGCGAGGACGAGCAGGCGGCCTTCGACGCCGGGCCGCTGCACAGCGCCGACGCGCGCGCCGGGCAAAACGAAGCGGCGGAGACGCTGCTCGGCACGGCGCTGGGCGCGGCGCGCGCGCAAGTGCATGAGAACTACATCGTTGCCCAGACCAGGGATTCAATTGTCATTGTCGACCAGCATGCGGCGCATGAGCGGCTGGTCTACGAGGCCTTGAAGAATGCGCTGCATTCGCGCGCGGTGCCGTCGCAGATGCTGCTGCTGCCCGAGATCGTCGACCTGCCGGAGGAAGACGCCGAACGGCTCGCCATGCACTCCGAGACGCTCGCCCGCTTCGGCCTCGGCATCGAGCGCTTCGGCCCCGGTGCCGTTGCGGTGCGCGAGACGCCGTCGATGCTCGGCGAGACCAACGTCCAGCAGCTGGTTCGCGACCTCGTTGACGAGATCGCCGACGATGACACGATCGACACGCTGAAGGAGCGGCTGGACAGGATAGCCGCGACCATGGCCTGCCACGGCTCGGTGCGCTCCGGCCGGCTGCTCAAACCGGAAGAGATGAACGCGCTGCTGCGGCAGATGGAGGCGACGCCGGGCTCCGGCACCTGCAACCACGGCCGCCCGACCTATATCGAACTTAAGCTCGCCGACATCGAGCGGCTGTTCGGGCGGCGGTAGGGCCAGCGGCTTACGACGTCCGCTGGCGCAGCCCCCTCTCCGGCCGCTCCGCGGCCACCTGTCCCCCACTTTGGTGGGGCGAGGAAACGCTAATCGCCAAAGGCGCAATCTTGAAAACCTTAGGTTCCTCGCCCCACAAGGTGGGGAGAGGTGGTTTGCGAAGCAAACCGGAGAGGGGAAATCAAAAAGAGCCGTTCGATACGGCTCTTTTTGATTCAAGCAAGCCTCCGAACCCTCTAATTCACCTCTTCAAATTCACCACGATGACGCCGCCCAGCGCCAGAGCACCGCCGATGATGCCGAGCAGGGTCGGTACTTCGCCCAGCCAGAAGAAACCGATCAGGGTCGCCACCGGCGACACCAGATAGAGGAAGTTCGAGGCGCGCGCGGCGGGCAGCCGGGAAAGCGCTGTTACCCAGGCGGCATAGGCGATCAGGCTGGGTACGATGCCGAGAAAGATGACGGCACCGAGCCCGGCGGTATCGGCGACCGCCGCCTGCGCCAGACCGTTCGGCAGGAACGGCGACAGGCAGAGCGCGCCAAGCACCATGTTCGAGGCCGAGATGGTCAGTGGGTGGTGGCGACCAAACAGCGGCTTCTGGACGATGGTGTTGACGGCCGAGCACAGCGCCGAGCCGAGGACAAGCAGCGCACCATTGTTGAAATGCAGCCCTTGCCCCTCGCCCATGGCGATGATGCCGATTCCGGCGAAGGACAGGAATGTGCCGGCCCAGGCGAGGCCTGAGAAGCGTTCGCCAAGCAGCGCCATGGCCATGATGGCGGTGAAGATCGGGCTGACATTGATGATGAAGCCGGCCGCACCGGCCGAAACGGTCAGCTCGCCGAAATTGAGCATCACCGTGTAGAGCGCGACGAAGACGGCACCACCGAAGACAAAGCGCCAGAGTTCATCAAGCCTGGGCAGAGCCGGCCGCTTGACCGCGAGGAAGATCGCCGCCGGAACCGCGGCGATGGCAAAGCGCAGCGCGCCAAGTTCCAGCGGCCCGAAGGCGGCAAGACCGGCGCGGATCGCCGGAAAGGCCGAGGCCCAGCCGACCACCGTCAGCGTCACCGCGACGGCCGCCGTGGCATCCATGCGCTGTGTCTTATTCAACGTGCCGGTGTAAGCACTCATCTCGGTGTCCTCGCGATCCAATGCCATGAAGTAGAGAAACGCTATTGCGGGCCGGTTGACAAACGAATAAATCGAGGATCACCTGTGACTATGGATCACAGCTCAGACTCGATGCTGCCACTTGAAACGCTGCGCGCCTTCGACGCCGCGGCACGCACCGGCAGCTTTTCGGCGGCGGCCGAGAAGCTCAACATCACCCACGGCGCCGTCAGCCGGCAGATCGCCAAGCTCGAGAACTGGCTCGGGCTCAAAGTCTTCGATCGCGGCGCGCGCGGCGTCTCGCTGACCGTCGAAGGCAACCGCCTGCATCTGCGCACCACCGAAGCCTTTGCCCTGATCGCCAGCAATTCGGACCGCTGGGTCGAGCCGCGCGGTACGGCGGTGGTGCGGCTGACCTCGATCCCCTCGGTCAGCGGGCTGTGGCTGATGCCGCGCATGGCGGCGCTGGAGAACCACCCGTCCAAGCTGCGCATCGTGCTCGACGTCGACATGCGCCAGGGCGATCTTGCCGACGAAGGCATCGACCTGTCGATCCGCTGCGGGCGCGGCCACATTCCGGGCCGGATCTCGGTGCAGCTTTTCGAAGAATATGTGTTCCCGGTCGCCTCGCCGGAATTGGCCAGGGAGATCGGCCGCGGAGACCCCGCCCGGCTGCTCAACTATCCGGTGATCAATGATTCCGACGCTTCGGCGTGGCGCGCCTGGTTTGCGGCGCAGGAGATGGACTATCGGCCGCGGCCGCACGACCGGCGTTTCGAAGATTACAACCTCGTGCTCGACGCCGCCGCGCATGGGCTCGGCATTGCGCTGGCGCGTCCGCCGTTGACGGTGGACCAATTGAAATCGGGCCGCATCGTCGCCGTGGACGAGCGCACTGCGCTGAGCCCGATATCCTACTGGCTCGACCGGCCGCTGGGGCGCCCGCGCGCAGCCGCCGCCGAACTCGCCCGGCGCATCGCCGTCCAGGCCGGGCTGCCAACGGAGAAGATCGAAGAGTTTATCATCGCCGAAGAATGAGATGACGCGTCGCGTTCGACCGGCCTCATGCGACGCGCTTAAGGTTCTTGTGTCCATGCATGTCGTTATCCTAGGCCGTGAACTCATAAATGCGGGATGGGTGGGGAAGCGGAGTGAGGCAAGCATGAACTCGCACGGGCGCAGGGCTTGCCATGCGCTTTCGAACTTAGTTAGGACACGCGATGATCTCGCTCTCGATCTCTGACTTCGATGCCGATCCCGACAGGGTGACGGCGATCCTAGGCATCGAACCTACACACATAGTCCGCAAGGGCGACCCGATGCGCAGCGGTTCGCCGCGCAAAAAGAATGGCTGGAGCCTCGATGGACGGCGCGAAAGGCTCCGGAACGGGGCCGACCACGAGATTGCGGTCAACTACCTGATCGAGCAGATGCGAGGTCGGGAGGAAGCCTTCGCACGGCTGCGGCAGGAAGTGCGGCCAAAGCAGATTACGATCTATGGCGGGTTCTATACGCCCTACGACGAGCAGTGCGGCATCTGGCTTGAGCCGTCCGCGATGAGGGTGCTCGCGGATTGCGGTGTTGGCTGGGGCCTCGACCTTTTCGTTGAGGACGAAGCTCCCCAAAATGGAAGTGAGGTGTGAGCAGCCGTTCTGTCCGCTTTGGGTCGTTTGTCGACTGGCGGGTTTCCAATTGGAGCGGAATCTGATTCAGGCTCAGCATGAGCCGATATGACCTGACCGACGTCGAATGGCGCGTGATTGCGCCGCTGTTGCCCAACAAGCCGCGAGGGGTGCCGCGCGTCGATGATCGGCGGGTGCTGAACGGCATCTTTTGGGTGCTGCGATCGGGTGCGCCTTGGCGCGATCTGCCAGAGCGATACGGCCCCCGCACCACCTGCTACAATCGCTTCGTCCGATGGCGGAAGGCAGGTGTGTGTGGGACCGCCTCATGGACGCCATTACCAAAGACCATGACGGCAGGGTGCAGATGATCGATACCTCCATTGTTCGCGTCCATCAGCAGGGTGCGACGGCAAAAAGGGGGATCGAGATCATTGTCTCGGCCGATCCCGAGGCGGGCTGACAACCAAAATCCATGCCCTTGTGGACGCCAAAGGCAGGCCGATCAAGCTGACGCTCACGGGAGGCCAGAAGAGCGACATCGCCTCCGCAGCGGACCTGATCAAAGATTTGCCGCCGGGTGCGATGCTGCTTGGTGACAAGGGCTATGACGCCAACGCGTTGCGCAATGCCGTCACAGAGCGAAATGCATGGGCCGACATTCCTCCAAAGGCCAATCGCAAGGACCCGATCTGCTTCAGCCCTTTCCTCTACAAGGCGCGCAACCTGGTCGAGCGGTTCTTCACAAGGCCAAGCAGTTCCGTCGCATCGCGACCCGCTACGACAAGCTGGCTGAAAACTATCTTGCCGCCCTCACGCTCGTCGCGGTCCGCATCTGGTTACGCGATAACGAGTCTACGTCGTAGGTCGTGAACCCATAAATGGTTGCGAGGTGAGCGTGCTCGTGCTCTGACGGTGCGGCAAGCCGATCCGCGAGACACACACTATCGGACAAGACCAATGCCGCTGTCATGCGGCATCCTGGTCGTGCCTTCCCGGGCGTTCTCGTTCAAGGTGACAGCCTTTATGTGCTGTGTCAGCGAGCGGATCTGGCCTGCAAGGAAGTCGGGCGAGGTTCGCCGGGTTACGACGAACTGAATGATCTTCGCAACGCTCTGTGGTCATACCTCAACCATTATAAGGCTACGCTGCTAGAGCACGACATAGCGCTTCCCTTCTCAGAGCAGCAGGCACCCTGAAGCGGGACTTTCAACATCGTCGCTGACGTGATTCAGCGGCGGTATGAGCCGATATGATCTGACCGACTTCGAGTGGCGGGTGATCCAACCGCTCCTGCCCAACAAGCCGCGAGGCGTGCTCCAAGCTGAAGCACTTCCGTCGCGCCGCCACCCGCTACGACAAGCTGGCTGCCAACTTCCTCGCCATGATCCAGCTCGCTTCGATCAGGCCATGGCCTCGCGCTAGCGCGACATGCATTGGCATCCGCTTTGCCGGCTTGTTCGGGCAAGTGTCACCAGAAACAGAACCAGGTAAGGCCAACCAAGCTTGACCTCGCCGCAATTTGTGGCGATGACATCGTCATGGATTTCGGCACCACCCCATGATGAACCGTTTCGAAGGTCCCGGCGGCAAGGAAGCCCGCATCCGCTATCTCGACGGCGACTTCCAGGTGACCAGCCCCGGCGCCTTCGTGCGCTGCGCGGTGACCGGCGAGAGCATCCCGCTCGACGAGCTCAAATACTGGAGTGTCGCCAGGCAGGAACCCTATGTGAACGCCGCTGCCTCGCTGCGCCGCGAGATCGAAGCGCATCCGGAACTGCGCCGCCGACGCTAGTCCGACGCAAATGGAAGCCGCCCAGTTGCGACGCTTCGCGGCCGCCTCTGTCGCGGCGTCAGGCCGGCAGCACCGAAACCTTAGGTTATCCGAAATCGGGATAGGGGGGAGCTTCGCAGTTCCTCCCCTCCCACACCACCCTGCGTACGGGTCCGTACAGGGCGGTTCGG
>NZ_JBVVQK010000053.1:0-21750 GCF_055811175.1 Mesorhizobium sp. WSM4828
GATGAGGCAACGCTCGAATCTCGAGGAACATCATTACGTGAGGCAATACGCCGTCTCATCCTGATCGCCGCGCCATATCCGGTGGAGCTTTCCGACCGGCCAGGCTTCTGACGACGACAAGAACTTGCCTCGCTCGGGAAGTATCATTTCGATCTCGACGACTGGCGGATGCTGAAGTTCTTCTCCTATCAGGCGCCGGTCGACGAGGGCACCGGCCCGCATGTCTAAGTGTGCGGCAGCCACAAGCCTCGCATCCTCAAGCATCAACTGACGCTGCTCGTCGGCCATTCGGCGCAAGAGGTTCTCAAGGTCTATGGCGATGAGAGCCCCGTCACGCTGACCGGCGAACCCGGCCTCGGCTTCGTCGAGGATCCGTTCGGCTTTACATTGGCACCGTGCCTTCGTGCATTCCACGGCTGATGATCAGAGTCGGCTTCGGCGCAGTCGCCGCCCTCGCGGCGGCGCTTCCATCGCGTCATTCGCTGATATCGCAAAAGTCCTGAAACAGCCTTCCCCAGACCAGACGCGCTTGGTTCTCCCTCGGGCTAGTGGTGCCATTGCGCCGCCATTGGGTGAGCTGGCACATGATTGGATTGGATCGAGGTGATTTGACGCCGGTTCCGCCTCGACTGACCCAGATCAGGGCCATGTCCTTGTCGGCGTGGTTTGATCGACCAGTCTTCCAGGGGAAGACTCATGTGCTGACCGACAGCCTGATCGTCGCTCCCAACGTCTTGACAATCCGAACCATACGGCGGGCAAATGACGCTTCACCAGCCAGGAACCGAAGTGAGAAACGCGCTTGAGGCGATGCGGCGGGCCATAGATCGTAGCGCAATCGACGCACGACATGCGGCTCGACTCCAGCAGCGTCTCACGAAGATAGCCGACGCACTGGCGGCACGCTGATGGCCGGCTGTGACGACAGCTTCGACATCATTGTCGTTGGCGCCGGCCCGGTCGGACTTTCCTTCGCCGCATCGCTTGCCCACAATGAGTTCAAACTGGCGGTGGTCGAAGGGCAGTCCCTAGAAAGACTGGCAAGTCCGGGTTTCGACGGTCGCGAGATCGCGCTCACCCACGCCTCGATTGGAATTCTTCGCGAGCTCGGCGCCTGGGATGTTATCCCCGCTTCGGACAAGTCACCGCTTCAGGGCGCACGCGTCCTCAACGGATCGAGCCCTTTTGCGCTGTGTTTCGATTCTCCCGGCGGATCCGCGGGACCACTGGGCGTTCTGGTCCCGAATTGCCGCATCCGCGATGCCCTGTTTAAGATCATCCGCTTGAAGGGCCATGCCCGGATGCTGTGCGGCCACTCGGTCGTGCGTGCAACAAACAGCCGCCAGGGAGCAGTCATAACGCTCTCCAACGGCAGGCAACTGACCGCTCGGCTTCTGGTTGCCGCCGATTCGCGTTTTTCCGCCACCCGCAATCTGCTCGGTATCGCCACCGATATTAATCGGCTTGGCAACTCGATGCTGATTTGCCGGGTGAGGCACGAGCGCCCCCACCGCCAGATCGCGATTGAATGGTTCGATCACCATCAGACGGTAGCGATGTTGCCCCTCGCGCAAGGCGTGTCGTCACTGCTTTTGACTTTGCCCTCAAACGAGGCCGACGGACTGCTTGCCCTTGACGACGAGTTGTTCCTGATTGAGTTGACAAAGCGCTGTCGAGGGCGCCTCGGCAACATGAGCCTGGCAAGCCAACGCCATATCTATCCGTTGGTCACGAGCTGGGCGCACAGGTTCCGGGCGCCGAGCGCCGCACTGATCGGCGACGCTGCCATCGGCATGCACCCGGTGACCGCGCATGGCTTCAACATCGGCCTCGGCGGCCAGAAGCAGCTCGCCCGTGGTATCCAGACAGCATGGCGCGACCGTCGCGACATTGCCGATCCCGACATGCTCCGCAGATATGAAAGCCGACTGCGCCTGTCGGCGGCGCCGCTCTATCATGCTACGAATATCCTCGTCGGACTCTACTCAAGCGAGCATCCGGCGGCACGGCTTGCAAGGCATGTGGGGCTGCGCCTCGGCCAACATCTTCCCTTTGTCCGTCATGGCATTGCGGCCATGCTGAGGCGGTGAAGTGTGCGGAATTCCCGCGCGCCGCCAAGCGTTTGTCGGCCAACGCCACACACGCGCGGACCCAGCCACGCCCAATTCCACCTTCGATGTGTTTAGGGCGTGGATGGTTGTCATCCGAACAATCAATTTTGCCAATCCTGCGGACCCTACTAGGGGTGTGACCGAATCAAGTGCCTCGGCCTGCAGGCAGGCCCGACGAAGAAGCCTGAGCACCAACCACCTATGCCCATTGGAGTACAGAAGGCAACGATCCGAAGACAGTGGAAATTGGTGCCGGATGCTCCCAGAAGCGCACGAAGTGGGCAACCACACGGTGAAGCGTGGTGGTGTTTGACATCGGGTCTCACGAACGGCCCCGCTTTCAGAATTAGCGTGCCCGGGTCCCGACGCGCGCACCCATATCGGCAACGCGCCGAGTTAGAAGACGCGGCCCCGCCGAACCCCGCGCACTGGAAAAAACGACGATGCCGAAATTCAGGTTTCACAAGCTTGCAGCCATTGTTGTGCTCATCGGGTTCGCTGCCTGGATGGCGACGGGCGAGTTCTCGTCCGTCGGCAGTGCGGACGCCGACAAACCCAAGGCGGGGGAGGTCGAGCAGCCAAAGGCGGCCGACGCCGGCAAGGCCAAGCCCGCCGAGGCGGAACAGCCCAAGGCGCCGTTGCGCACGGTCGCGGTCATAACCCCGCCGCGGCGCACCTATGCGCGTGCTATCCGCATTTCGGGACTGACCGAAGCCGACAAACGCGCGGTCCTGGCAACGCGCGTCGCCGGCCTCATCGATAAGCTGCCGGTCAAGCAGGGACAGCGCGTCAAGATCGGCGACCTCGTGCTGATGTTGGCCGCCGAGGAAAAAATCTCGGCGGTCGACAATGCCAAACAACTTGTCGTGCAGCGTGAGGCGGAACTGGCTGCGGCCTTGCGGCTGATGAAAACCGGCAATCTGCCCAAGTTGCAGGTCGATACGGCCCGCTCCAACCTGACGCTGGCCAAGTCGCAACTGGACGCCGCGCAAGCCGAACTCGACCGCAACGAGGTGAAGGCCCCCTTCGACGGCGTCATCGACCGGGTACCGGTGGAGCTTGGCAGTTCGGTGATGCAGGGCGGCGAGGTGGCTACTATTCTCAGCCTCGACCCGGTGATTGCACGCGGCGAGGTCAGTGAACGCGATCTCGGCTATCTGAAGATCGGCGATAAGGCGAGTGTGCGTCTGGTCAGCGGCCAGAATGTCGAAGGCATCGTCCGCTACATCAGCCGGGATGCATCTTCGGCAACCCGTACCTTCCGTGTCGAGATCGCTATCCCCAATCCCGAGGGCACTATTCCCGCCGGCATGACCGCCGAGATTGCGCTGAAGGCACAGCCGACGGACGCCGTGATGCTGCCGCGATCGGTGGTGACGCTCGGTGACAAGGGCGATCTCGGCATCCGCGCCGTCGACAAGGACGACAAGGTTGTGTTCTTCCCGATCGACCTGGTCGACGACACGCCGACCGGCCTGGTGCTCGGCGGCATTCCGGCCGACGCGCGCATCATCGTCGCCGGCCAGGAGCTGGTGAAGGAAGGCGAAGTGATCAAGCCGGTCGAGGCCGACCAGGCGACCATTCAAAAGCTGTTGGGCGAAGCGACGACCGGGACGCAGTGATCATGGACATCGTCAAACTTGCAATCAGCAATGCCCGGCTGACCATTTCGGTCCTGGTCTTTCTCATCCTTGCCGGCGCGGTCGCCTACCAGTCGACGCCGAAGGAAGCGCAACCTGACGTTCCTACCCCTTATGTTCACATAAATGTCGCCTATCAAGGCATTGCGCCCGAAGACGCTGAAAGGCTTCTGCTTAGGCCTCTGGAGACAAAGCTCAAGAGTCTCAAGGGGTTAAAGGAGATGAAATCATCCGCCTATCAGGGCGGCGCCTTTGTCTTTCTTGAGTTTCTGCCGTCGATAAAAGTCGACACCGCGGTGACTGATACACGCTCGAAGGTTCAGGACGCGAAGGCTGATCTGCCGCAAGCGGCAGAGGAGCCGGTTATTACCGAGGTCAATGTCTCCGAGTTCCCCGTTTTGGTGGTGACGCTGTCGGGCGAGGTGCCCGAGCGCGTGCTGACGGCCGCCGCGCGCGAGCTGCGCGACCGCATCGAGGAAGTGCCTGGCGTGCTCGAGGGCTCGCTGCAGGGTGCCCGCGACGATCTCGTCGAAGTGGTCATCGATCCGATGAAGCTGTCTTCCTACGGGCTGCAGCTCGACCAGCTGATCCGCGCGGTCGGCGCTTCCAACAGTCTTGTCGCGGCCGGCAACATCCAAGGGTCCGAGGGCAAGTACGCGGTCAAGGTTCCCTCGCGGATCGAGACGCCAGAGGATGTGGCGGCGCTTCCGGTCGTCGCTGGCCCCAACGCGGTGGTGCAGGCCAAGGATATCGCCACCATCCGCTCGACCTTCAAGGACGCCGAGACGGTGACCCGCCTGGACGGCAAGCCGGCCATTGCCATCGAGGTGAAGAAGCGCATCGGCTCCAACCTGATCGATACGATTGGCAAGGTCAGGGAGGTGTCCGACGCCTTCATCAAGACGATGCCGGAGGGCATGCACGTCACCTACACGCAAGACAAGTCCGTCTTCGTGAACCAGTTGCTCGGCGATTTGCAGAACCACGTGATGATCGCCGTGATCCTGGTGTTCATCGTCATTCTCTACGCGCTGTCTGGCCGTGCCTCGCTGCTGATCGGATTGGCCATTCCATCGTCCTTCCTGATCGGCATCCTGTTGCTGGCGATGATGGGCTACACGATCAACATGATCGTGCTGTTCAGTCTCATCCTGGCGGTCGGTATGCTGGTCGACGACGCCATCATCGTCACCGAATTCGCCGAGCGACGCATGAGCGAGGGCATGCCGAAGGAACAAGCGTTCGCGCTTGCCGCCAAGCGCATGGCCGGCCCGGTCATCGCGGCGACGATGACGCGCATTGCCGCCTTTTCGCCGCTGTTGTTCTGGCCGGGCATTATCGGCGACTTCATGAAATATATGCCGATCACGCTGATCGTGACGCTCTCGGCCTCGATGCTCTATGCGCTGGTCTTCGCGCCGACGCTGGGCGCGATATTCGCCAAGGCGCCGGCCCATCACCCCGACGACAATCGCGACGGCTGGTACATGGCCGTGGTCAAGCAGGCGGTGCATTATCCCATCACCGTGCTTGTCCTCACCGTGGCGCTGTTGTTCGGCGTCGGCTACGCCTATTCGAAATTCGGCGCCGGCGTCGAATTCTTCCCGAATGTCGAGCCTGATTACGGCCTGCTCTATGTCCACGCCCGCGGCAATCTCTCGCTTGCCGAAATGGACGCGGCCACCAAGACGGCAGAAAACCGGCTGCTCGGCTGGCCGGGCGTGAAATCTGTCTATACCCGTGTCGGCAAGACGCAGGGCGGCGGCCAGGACGTTCCGGAGGACGTGGTCGGCGTGATCCAGTACGAATTCGTCGACTGGCGTGAGCGTAAATCGGCGAACTCAATCCTCGACGAACTGCGCGGCGTGATGGCCGGCATTCCCGGTGTCGACGTCGAGGTTCGCGTGCCGGAAGCCGGCCCGCCTACCGGCAAGCCGATCCAGATCAGGCTTTCGGCCGTCGATCCGAAGGGCCTTGACGACAAGGCCCGTGCCGTTGCCGCGCGCATTGCCAAGGTGCCCGGCGTCATCGATATTTCCGACGGTCTGGCGCCGCCCGGCGTCGACTGGGCGCTCGAGGTCGATCGCGCCAAGGCGGCCCAGTACGGCATCAGCCCGACCGCGGTCGGGACGGTCGTGCAACTGGTGACCAATGGGCTGAAACTCAGCGAGTACCGGCCCGCCGGCGCCGATGATGCGGTCGACATCAGACTGCGCCTGCCCGAGGATCGGCGCACGCTGTCGACGCTGGACGAGCTGCGGGTGCAGACCGCGCAAGGCTCGGTGCCGATCTCGAACTTCGTCGTGCGCAAGCCGGAGCCGACGGTCGGCATCCTCAACCGCATCGACGGTGCGCGAACGGTGGTCGTCCAGGCCAACGTCGCTGCCGGCGCCCAGGTGGCTGCCGTCCAGCAGGAGGTCACCAAGGCTGTCGCAGACATGAACCTCGGCAGCGGCATTCGCTGGAAGCTTGCCGGCTCGAATGAGGACAGCGCGGAGGCCGGTGCCTTCCTCAGCAAAGCCTTCGGTGCGGCGATCTTCCTGATCTTCATCGTGCTTCTGGCGCAGTTCAACAAGTTCACCAGCGTCTGGCTGGTGCTGTCCTGCGTGGTCATGGCGACGATCGGCGTGTTCCTCGGGCTACTGCTGACGGGAGAGGCATTCGGCATCGTCATGTCGGGCATCGGCGTCATCGCGCTGGCCGGCGTGGTGGTGAACAACAACATCGTGCTGATCGACACCTACGACCGGTTGCGCGAAGAGGGCTGGGACAAATACGAAGCCGTTCTGCAGACCTGCCGCGAACGTGCCCGCCCGGTGGTGCTGACGGCAGTGTCGGCGATCCTCGGCGTGCTGCCGATCGCCTTCGGCCTCGGCCTCGAGATCTTCCATCATGAGACGACGATCAACGCGCCGTCGACGCAATGGTGGATTTCGCTGTCTTCAGCGATCGTTTTCGGGCTGTCCTTCGCCACCGTGCTGACCCTGGTGGTGACGCCGTCGATGCTGATGGTGTTCACTCGCGCCAAGGTCAAACCCGGTGCGCGTCGTGGCTGGTTCAGTCGCCTGTTGGGGCGTGGCAAGGCCGAGGTGTCCTCGGAAGGCCTGGACGCCGACTTAGGCCCCGAACCGGCGATCGCCTTCCCGAAGGCGGCCGAATAGGCCAACTTTGCTTGGAGCGCCATGCTGAACAAATCGTTGACCGAGATGACACGCATCGAGTGCCGGGGCGCGTCGATCAATGAAGATTGCCTGCTGGCCCGCTTCCGAAAGCCGATTTCCGCTTCCTGATGAAACGAATTGTCGAAGTTGGCTTGGAGACACTGTATGCTTCGTGGCGTCAAGCTGACCCTATATGTGGATGTATAAGAGCGCCCGATTGCAACAAGTTAGCTGGATCCAGTTGATGGTCGCAACTGCTGACGTATATCCAGCTTCTTCATGCGGCTCGATGTCCAGCGCGACGAGCCTCGACGGGTTTTCGCCCGCTTCCACCTCAACGGCCCCAGAGGTCGGCCGAAGCTTTTGCGGTCCACACATCAGGTTCGGAAGCGACGGGGTGACCGTTTCCCCATCTCCGCGATTTTTGCTGCAAGGCCGAGGTGCGCCCTCCTTCTCGCTCTCCAGGTCCGTCAGGCTGCTTTAACCGACAGTACCGGTTGCCAGGCAGCGAGCATCGACCAGACGATTCTTGTTGCCGAGCCCGACGCCGCGCCATTGGGATGCCGCTTTTGCCGCAACTTGTCGAGCCTGAGGCTTCGCGGAACCTGTTTGCCGCCGGCGCGATCCACAGCTGCGCGATCGCCTATGGATCATCAGCGTGCGTCAACGGTCGCCGCGTTTGCTGACACGTGATCGCGCTTCGGCACGAGGCGCTGCCACCCCGCTGGCGGCCGCTCTTGAAGCAGGTTGTGTCACCGACAGCTGCCTCGGTGCCGTCGCTTTATGGGCCAATCGAGCACGGCTGGAAGGTTCAGATCATGGGCCTTCGAAACGCGTGGTTTTAACATCCATAGCGTGGATGCTCGCGATCTAAACAATCAATTTTACCAATCTGGGCGGGTCGTTCATAGACCCCCCACATGACATGCACCGCCGTTGCTCTACCGCGTGAGGTGCACAAGAGAACCCGAAAAAGAGGAAGTCTTCGCATGCGCTCTGACGTGCAGTGGAGGTTGTGCTGGGAAAATGAGTTGCGGCTTTCCGATCACCTCGAACTCTCTGAGTTCTTCCGGAAGACCTATGAGCCTGTCGGCGCCTTTGGTGGAAAGCAATTCGCAGGCGGTCGAAGTTGGGCCGGTGCAAGGCCGGAGGTCCGCGCAATCGGCTATGATGTGCACGGGGTAGCGGCTCACTTGGGCGTGCTGCGCCGATACATCAAAGTTGGCGACGCTGATCTGCTTGTCGCTGAACTCGGTCTATACGGCGTGCGTCCGGATCTTGAGGGGCTAGGAATCGCCCACTCGATTAGCGCGATGTATCCAGTGCTGCAGCAGCTTGGCGTTCCATTCGCTTTCGGCACGGTTCGGCACGCGCTCCGGAACCATGTTGGGAGGTTCTGCCGCAAAGGCTTCGCGAACATTTTGTCGGGCGTTCGCGTGCGTTCAACCCTCCCGGACGTGTACCACGATCTGCCTCCCACGCGAGTCGACGACGACGTACTCGTCATGGTGCTCCCAATTGGACGCTCAATGAGCGAGTGGCCGGCCGGCACTTTGATCGATCGGAACGGTCCGGAGCTATGAAGAACACCCGCAATGATATCAGTCAGCGCGACCCGACCCTCATGGCATTGGTGGATCTGACTCCAGCATTGACCGCAGATTTAATTATCCACTCGCTTCCTCAAATTCACTGAAGAATCTGACATCTCATGAACCTATTTGCCCCAGCCAGTATTGTTGCCGTCTGCTCTTATGCGCTGCTGTCGACCGTCTATAAAACCACGCAGGTGCTTTATACCCTGCCTGCAAACGTACCGCCAACCTCGGGCGAACCGGCCGGCTGTGAGCTTTGGCCGAGCGTCGATGTCATTATCCCGTGCTACAACGAGGCACCTCGCACCCTCTCGGACTGCCTGGCTTCCATTGCAAGTCAGGACTACGCCGGAAAACTGCAGGTCTATGTTGTTGATGACGGCTCTGGAAATCGCGATGCCCTCGTTGGTGTACACGAGGAATACGCGCACGACCCGAGGTTCAACTTCATTGCGCTCCCAAAGAATGTCGGAAAGCGCAAGGCACAGATTGCGGCGGTTCGCCAATCGTGCGGAGATTTGGTGCTCAATGTAGATTCGGACACGATACTCGCGCCGGACGTCGTCACAAGGCTTGCGCTGAAAATGCAAGATCAAGCGATCGGCGCCGCCATGGGCCAGTTGGTGGCTAGCAATCGCAGTGAAACTTGGCTGACGCGATTGATTGACATGGAATACTGGCTCGCCTGCAACGAAGAGCGGGCAGCTCAGGCTCGGTTCGGTGCCGTCATGTGTTGCTGCGGTCCGTGTGCCATGTACCGGCGATCCGCGCTTGTTTCGCTGCTGGATCAGTACGAGACGCAGCGCTTTCGAGGGAAGCCGAGCGACTTCGGTGAGGACCGCCACCTTACGATCCTGATGCTGAAAGCAGGCTTTCGAACAGAGTATGTCCCGGAGGCCGTCGCGGCAACAGTCGTTCCCAGCAGCATGGGTCCCTATCTACGCCAACAGCTTCGCTGGGCCCGGAGCACGTTCCGTGACACTTTTCTGGGGCTCCCACTACTGCGCGGCCTTAATATTTACCTCACATTGGACGTGATTGGGCAGAATCTTGGCCCATTATTGCTCTCTTTGTCGCTCCTGGCTGGGCTCGCGCAATTCGTAACGACAGGTACTTTGCCTTGGACGGCATGCCTGATGATCGCGGTCATGACTATAGTTCGCTGCAGCGTGGCAGCATTTCGTGCGCGCCAACTTCGATTTCTCGGATTCTCGCTCCACACACTCATCAACATCTTTCTCTTGCTCCCATTGAAAGCATACGCGCTGTGTACATTGAGCAATAGCGATTGGTTGTCGCGAAGCTCTGCGGCCAATGTGCCAAACACCGGCGGCGCCATTCCAAAGCCCAACATGGTGGGATCTGAGGCAACTTACAGCGAACAGCAATAGTCACGTGATCGCAGGTGGAAAAGTTTTGAGCCAGGACCAGAAAGATCAAGTGTTGAGTCGGAAGTTGGACACACAGGATTTGCGGCGGATCGAGACTGGTCCGATCGAACGGGAGTTTCATGGGCAGAAAAGCGCGAAAAGCTCCGTGCATGACTCTCTGTCGACCGTGGCAGTCGATTTCGCCGGCGTAACCAAGTCGTATGGGAACAAGGTCGTTGTCGACGAACTGTCGTTCACCGTTGCGTCGGGAGAGTGTTTCGGCCTTCTCGGACCGAACGGGGCGGGCAAGAGCACGATTGCGCGTATGCTCCTCGGCATGACATGCCCTGACGCGGGCACGATCACGGTGCTCGGCGTCCCGGTGCCGGCGCGCGCTCGGCTGGCACGTAGGGGCATTGGCGTGGTCCCGCAATTCGACAATCTTGACCAGGAATTCACCGTGCGCGAGAACCTGCTGGTGTTCGGCCGCTACTTCGGCATGAGCACACGCGAGAGCGAAGCGGTCATCCCGTCGCTTCTCGAGTTCGCTCGCCTCGAGCGCAAGGCAGATGCGCGCGTCTCGGAACTGTCCGGCGGCATGAAGAGGTGCCTGACCATGGCGCGGGCGTTGATAAACGACCCCCAGCTCATTGTGATGGACGAGCCGACCACCGGCCTCGACCCGCATGCGCGCCACCTGATCTGGGAGCGGCTGCGCGCCCTGTTGGCGCGCGGCAAGACGATTATCCTGACCACGCATTTCATGGAAGAGGCTGAGCGATTATGCGATCGGCTGTGCGTGCTCGAAAAGGGTCGCTACATCGCCGAAGGCCGCCCGCAGGCGCTGATCGACGAGCATATCGGATGCCAGGTCATGGAGATTTACGGCGGCGACCCGCACGAGTTGCATTCGCTGGTCAAGCCGTATTCTCAGCGCATCGAGGTCAGCGGCGAAACCCTCTACTGCTACGCTCCAGACCCTGATCAGGTGCGCACGCAACTCCAGGGGCGACCAAGTCTGCGCCTTCTTCTGCGTCCAGCCAATCTCGAGGATGTTTTCTTGCGGCTGACCGGGCGCGAGATGGAGGAGTGAACGATGATTGAAGGTCTTGCGGCGGTGCTGCCCGCCAATGCGTGGAACTGGGTTGCGGTGTGGCGCCGCAACTATCTGGCATGGAAGAAAGTCGCATTCGTGGCGATTCTCGGTAACCTCGCCGATCCAATGATCTACCTTTTCGGCCTCGGTACCGGCCTCGGCATAATGGTCGGCCGCGTCGACGGTGCGCCGTACATCGCCTTTTTGGCGGCGGGCATGGTCGCGGTCGGTGCGATGACCGCCTCTACCCTCGAAACACTGTACGCGGCTTTCGCTCGCATGCATTCTCAACGCACATGGGAAGCCATGCTGTATACGCACGTTACCCTCGGCGACATCGTTCTGGGTGAACTGGCGTGGGCAGCCACCAAGGCCTTCCTGGCCGGTATGGCAATTACCATTGTCACCGCAGCGTTGGGCTATACAGCCTGGCCGTCCGTCTTTTATGCGCTGCCATTCATTGCTCTGACAGGGTTCGTATTTGCCAGCCTCGCGATGGTCGTCACCGCACTTTCGCCCAGCTACGATTACTTCGTATTTTACCAGACGCTTATCCTTACACCGATGCTGTTCCTGTCGGGCGCCGTTTTCCCATTGAATCAGCTGCCTGACACCTTTCAACAGATAGCGCGATGCATGCCGCTGGCACATGCGATCGACCTCATTCGTCCGGTCATGCTTGATCGCCCGATCGGCGGCATCGCCCTGCACATCGGGGTGCTCGGCCTCTACGCGCTGTTGCCATTCTTCCTCTCGATGGCGCTGTTGCGCCGCCGACTGATGCGCTGACGCAAAAGAGAAGGAGATAAACCATGCGCTATGGACGCAAATAAAAACGACATCGCCAGCGTGTGCCGCGAAGGGTTTTGGCTGGCGTCGATTCAATCTCACAACGCTATGGAACGCCCGGCGTCTCGAGCACAGGATCTTATGTTGATCCCGGCGGACCTCATAGAATTCCTTGAGGCCGGTGATGTTTGGCTGGCGTTCGGGCGCGAGCGACAACGCGGCCTGTCTTTCTGATCGAACGGTCTCGAGAAGGCCAATTTAGTATTCCTGTACGACAAATGGAGAGCGAGATGCTGTGTCTAGGATTGAACGGCGGATTGGACAAAGTCTATGAAAACAGGTTTCAGATTCCAAACACATTCATGCACGATGGCGCTGCGGTGCTCGTCCGGGACGGACAGGTCATTGCGGCGGTAGAAGAGGAGCGCCTCAATCGGATCAAACATTCCAACAAGCTCCCAATTAGTGCGGCTCAATACTGTCTTTCAGCAGCTGGGGTTCAGCTCAGCGAAATCGATCGAGTGGCGTTCTACGCTACCGAAGACTATAGCAACGCCATGCTTGAAAACATGCTTGTTTCCCAGCCGGACGCCTCCATTCCGTTGGATGCTAAACTGTTGATGCAGCAGCTTCTGGCGCAGGAGTTCGGTACCGAGCTCGACGCTTCGCGTATCTCATTCGTAAGTCATCATCAGGCGCACGCCGTGAGTGCTTTTGCAATGTCGGGCTTCGAGCAAAGTCTGATTTTCGCGATTGATGGCTCTGGTGATTTCCTGTCGGGCCTTGTGGCGGTTGGATCTGGTACTGAAATTACGCAACTTGCGACTTTCCCAGAGAACAATTCTCTCGGGCAATTTTATCTCGAGACGATCCGGTATCTCGGCTACGGCTTGTTCGATGAATATAAGGTAATGGGGCTTGCCCCCTACGGCGATCCCGTTCCCTATCGCGAGCTTTTCGAGCAATTCTATGAACTCTCTGCAAACGGCGAGTATCGCGTTCACCTGGACCGCATCGGTCCGACTTTGCTCCGCAGCATTCAGGTTCGGAAAAAGGGAATGCCATTTACTCAGCAGCATATGGATGTGAGTGCGTCGTTACAGGAAGCGCTCGAACGCATCGTGTTTCACATTCTTCGTCATTATCGTGAGGCCACCGGGATGACGCGGTTGTGCCTGGCCGGCGGAGTTGCGCACAATTGCTCCATGAACGGCAAGCTGCTCTATTCAGGACTTTTCGAAGACATCTTCGTGCAGCCCGCATCGCATGACGCTGGATGCGCATTAGGCGCCGCGCTAATCGTGTCTAATGAGCTGGGCCGCCCAGCGCCGCGTACGCGATTGCAGGAGGTCTATTGGGGGCCGGAACTCGCGAGCGATGACGCTGTCGAAGAGGAACTAAAGGCATGGGCGGGGCACCTGGAGTTTGAACGCACTGAGGAGGTGGCGGATAGGGCAGCCGAATGGATGGTCGGTGGCGCCGTGATCGGCTGGGTGCAAGGTCGTTCGGAGTTCGGGCCGCGAGCGCTCGGAAATCGCAGCATTCTTGCCGACCCCAGGCCCGCTTCAAACAAGGACCGGATCAACGCTATGGTCAAGAAGCGGGAAGGATATCGCCCGTTCGCCCCGTCAGTGTTAGAGGAGGATGCGCGCGAATTTTTCGACCTCCCGGGCAGTGCGTGCGAATTTCCCTTCATGAATTTCGTAGTTCGTGTGCGCGATTCCAAGCGTGATTTGCTCGGCGCCATCACGCATGTCGACGGTACGGCTCGGCTGCAAACAGTATCGCGCAAGGCCAGTCCGGCCTACTGGGACGTCATCAATGCCTTCAAGCAGCGGACAGGCATCCCAATTCTGCTCAATACGTCCTTTAACAACAATGCAGAGCCGATCGTAGATTCAGTTGCAGACTCGATTGCCACGTTTCTGACAACAGAGCTGGATGGACTTGTGGTCGGGCCGTACCTCGTCAAAAAACGGGCCGCAAAGCTGCAGGATTGGACTGCGCTCGCGGTTTCATTGCCGCCTTATGTATCCCTGCATAAAGTCCGCGCATATACGGCGCAGGATCGCCACGAGACCGTCTGCGAAATCCGAACGGATCACCGTGACTGTGCGCGTATTTCACATGGCTTGTTCGATCTGCTGACGCGGATCGAAGGCGAAGCCGTGCTCGCGGATCTCCTCGACACAATTACGCCGGATCAGGGCCTGCGCGAGGCTCTCACAGGAGAGCTGCGACTATTGTGGGAGCAGCGCCACGTTCGGATGCATCCCTCGCAAGCTGCTCGCGTCCACCAAAACTGATGCCAAAGCCTGGACGACCGATAACAGCTGCCGAAACACCGGTGTGTCCAAGCACCTTCATATGACACGCCGCCTGGTGGGATCCGGAGCAATTG
The DNA here is from genome assembly GCF_055811175.1 of Mesorhizobium sp. WSM4828. Classification (NCBI taxonomy): domain Bacteria; kingdom Pseudomonadati; phylum Pseudomonadota; class Alphaproteobacteria; order Hyphomicrobiales; family Phyllobacteriaceae; genus Mesorhizobium; species Mesorhizobium sp. WSM4828. Next base: position 14,164 of record NZ_JBVVQK010000053.1, read on the forward strand.
GCCGAACACCCGGATCCTGATCCAGCCCGACAGTCATTTATTGCAGCCGCAGGTCATCGACTGGTGCCGCGACAACTATATCGACTTCATCCTCGGCCTGGCTCTCACCGCGACGTTGCGCAAGGCATGTCGCGAATCTGAAGCCCAGCACGATGGCGCGCTTCGAAGCGTCGGCGAAGGGCGAGTCCGAAGGTCAAATTCGTTGACGGAGCCGGCAGTTGGAGCCGCGTCGAGCGCGTCATCGCCCCGTGTCGAGCTCAGCGGATGAGGGCGTGGCCAAGGCGAGCTGTTGGACGTCTGCAGCCGCATTGGATGTCGAGGATAAAAGCGTTTATATCGAGAGATCCAGAGGAAAGGATTTGGTCGGTGAGGCTCTGAAGCGACCAGTTTGGGTCAAAGCGATCCCTGGCGGCATAAAGCAAGGCGATAAGGCGGCGCAAACTCGGGTATCTGGCGGAGCGGGTCAGGCCGGCCGAGTGATTGATCAGACTGTCGGCATCGCCAAGGGTAAGCCGGGCACGACGGGCCTAGCACGAATGGTGGCGGCGGTATCCGGATGGCCGGGACGTCCATTGGTCTGCTACTGCACAAGCCCGATGTGGCGGCTTGGCTCGCACATGCCGAGCGTCTGAGTGCTTCCGGCAGGGCGAACAGCCTCGGCGAATAGTTCCGCCGCTTCCTCGACCGTTTCAGCAGAACGGTGGGTCTGCTCCATTCGCTTGAGCAGCCCGTTGTGCAACATCTTCAGCCGCGCGGCGTGGTAGATAGCGCTGCGCTTCTGGCCATCCGAGTTGAGTGGTTCGAACAACGTCATGGTCCAGAATCCTCAATGCGCGCTTGGCAGCGCTATCTTCAGCAGCCGCCTTCTGGCTGCTTTCGCACTCGCCTGCTCGGCCCGTATGCGGCTGCAAAGGGCAAGACTGACGGGGAGCCCGATGTTGTCGGTGAGCATCGTATTCGCCTGCTTGAGAGAGAGTTCCGCTCGCTTCACTCGTTGCCTCGCGACCGCCTGTTCCAAAACTACAAGCTCGACCATTGTGCCGCATCCTTTGCCTTTGCGGTCCCTTCCATTAGAAAACCGTCACTAACCGGTTTCGTTCCGGTTGCCGCGAGGGATGCATGACCTCTCTTCCGGATCCGCAGCTCGAAGCCTACGTCGCCGCGGTGGTGGCGGCCACTGCAGCGGCCAGGGCTAACGCCGATCAAGCTATGGCAAACCTGCTGGGGTACATCGATCACGGGAGCTCAGCGATCCAAGTGCCGGGCCCGATCGCGCCAGTAACTGCGGTAATTTCTCTGCCCATGGGGGACTAGACGGAACCCACTAGCCTGTTTGCCAGTTGACAAGGTGCGTAGTTTACATACTTATGCACGGCATGCACACGGTCTCAGAACTGACAGCTTTCCGTAGGGCGGCGCAGGCAGCCGGGATGTCCGATGAGGACATTGAGGACTTCGTCGACCATATTGCGGCCAATCCGGATGACGGCGAGGAAATCGTCGGAACGGGTGGTTGCCGGAAGGTCCGTTTTTCGATTCGTGGCAATAACAAAGGTAAGAGCGGAGGCGTTCGCACGATCACATTCTACACAGGTTCGGACCTTCGGTGTTCCTTATCACCGTGTTTGGGAAGAGCCAAAAGGTCAATCTTTCCAAGGCGGAACGTAATGCACTTAGGAAGATGACGGGGGCCATTGTGGAAGAATATGCGCGGCGCGTCCAGCCGCTAGCCGCAGGTGGAGAAAGGGCATGAGCAAGAAGGTATTCGATCAGATCGCGGAGGGCCTGCAGGAAGCGCTTGCCGTCGCACGCGGCGAGGCCGAGCCCTATAAGCTTCATGTGCCCGCCGAGATCGACGTCAAAGCAATCCGTACGAAGACTGGCCTTTCGCAGAAGGACTTCGCGTCCACGTTCGCCTTCGGCTTCGATCAATTGAAGCAGTGGGAACAGGGCCGTTCGCGGCCCGTACAGGCCATGCGCGCCTATCTACTGCTGATCAACTCGAGGCCTGTCGAGATGGTCAAGGCGCTTCGCGATCTGCACAGCGAGATCGTTAGCGAACCGCCTGCGCGCAAGTTCGGCTGAAACAAAAACAACCCGCCTTCGGCGCGAGCCTTGGGCGGGTTTGGCAGCGCGACTACGTCAGGAATATATTCCTCCGTTGCGGTGAAACCGTTCAACGGAGATCATTTGAAGGCTGAGTGGGGTCGACGGTCATCGTGACGCCAATCCTGAATAGGCATTCATCAAAGTGTACGTATAATCCTTGTGAGGCTCCAGCATCAAAACGGACCGCAGTTCGGGACCTGTCGGGGTAAGTGAGATTACGCCAACCGAGTCATAGACTCCGCCTGGAGCGGTCCATAACAAGATGGGCTGTCCTTCCAGTCCGGCTTCGACTCCTTCCAGATTGGCCAGCCGCATTTTCAAGGTCTCGGTCGCCGAATTGCGCGCGCGTAGAGCCGGCCGCCCAAAGCGGCGGCGGCCTCATTCGCCGCAGCGCTTTCGAATCCGGAGGTCTAGTTCAGGAAGACGGATAGTTTAACGGCACTGGAAAAACCAGCCGGACCGTAGCAATGATCGATCGCGCGGGTAGCCGAATTGGCCTTTCGCAAGCTGTGCCAGTCGTGGATCGGTGGGCATCTACTTCGGACGTGCTCTTGGCTTTCGGGAAGAGTAGCTGCAAACTGGTTCAGTTGGCAGGAAAAGAAATGGTCCAATCTTCAGGTCCCGGTGGCTCAACCCGCTCGTACGGCATGGGTGCGCGCCAGATCTACGAAGCGCTTCGCGAGCAAATACTCAGAGGCACCTACGACACCGGCAGCCAACTGCCGTCCTCCCGTGGTCTCGCCGAGGAACTTGGAGTCTCGCGAACGACGGTCACCGTCGCCTACGAGCAGCTTGCCGCGGAAGGTTTCATCGACGTCCGTCAAGGCGCGCGCCATCGTGTCGCATCCTCACTGCTCGGACCTGAGCTAACCGCCAATCCCCCCAAACGGGCCGGCCCGGGTCACTTGTCAAACTATGGCGAACGGCTGCGTGGCACTCCGCGCTGGCCGGATTACCTGCCGAACACGCTGAAGGTCGATTTCCGATATGGCGTCCTGGCGCCCTCAGATTTCCCCGCGTCGGTTTGGAAACGCGCGATGAACGCGGCGATGGCGCAGCGGCCGGCACGGCTCGCCTATGACGATCCGTGCGGTTCGCGCCGGCTGCGCCAGGCGCTTCAGGGCTATCTCTGGCGCGCCCGTACTGTGCGCTGCGAACCCGAGCAGATCGTCATCGTCAATGGTTCGCAGCAGGGCCTCGATCTCTGCGCGCGCCTGCTGCTCGACCCAGGGGACAGCTTCGTCATCGAGGACCCCTGCTACAGGATGGCGCGCCAGGTCTTTGTCGGCACAGGTGCTACGCCCGTACCCGTCGAGGTTGACGAGGACGGCATGCAGACGGAGCAACTGGCGGGGGTCGCGGCCCGGCTGGCCTATGCGACGCCCTCGCATCAGTTTCCGCTCGGCGGCGTCATGCCGATCGCGCGGCGGCATCAGCTTCTGGAATGGGCGCGGGAGCAGGGCGCCTATGTCATCGAGGACGACTACGACAGCGAATATCGCTACGATATCAGTCCCGTTCCCCCGCTGCACAGCCTCGAGGATCATGGGGCCGTCATCTACCTCGGCACCATCTCCAAGACGCTCTCGCCGATGCTGCGCATCGGCTATCTCGTCGTCCCGGCGGAACTGCAGCAGGTTTTCGAAACCGCCAAGCAGTTTGCCGACCGGCATTCTCCGGTGGCGGAGCAGGAGTCATTGGCCTCTCTGATCGAGAGCGGCGGCTATGAAAGCCATGTGCGCCGCGTGCGCCGCCTTAACGGCGAGCGCCGGCAGGTATTGCTGACCACCCTGAAACGGAGTTTTCTAGATCGGATCGCCGTCCAGGGGGCAGAGGCTGGACTGCACGTCGTCATATGGTTCAACGACCTGCCGCGATCGCGTGAAACGGCGTTGGTCGAAGCCGCGCAATACGCGGGTCTGGGTCTGCACCCCATTTCGCCGCTTTATCATGGGCAGTCGGGAGCAGGCGGGGCCGATCGCGTCGGGCTTGTCATGGGCTATTCCGGCTTGAGCATCCGGCAGATCGAAAAAGGCGTCGAGATGCTGCGGGACGTCGTCGCTCAACTCTGAGACGCTTATGGTTTCCGCACGCGGGGTTAGAACACTTTCGCGGGTGCTCATCGTAAACAGTTCATCGTCGAAATAGTTGCGCAGCCGGGCCACGGCCGCGCTCATGGCCGGCTGACTAAGATTGATGCTGGTTGCCGCCCCGTGAGGTTGCGCTCGGTCGGTGCGTCGAGCACGACGAGGAAGTTCAAATCAAGGCCTTTGTCTCATCATCCGCAACGTGGATGCTTGTCATCGAAACAATCGATTTTGCCCATCGGACAGGACGTCGCATAGGAAAAATTCAAGGATGCAGCCCTAAGGGGATTGTCGATGTATGCGTTGGCTCCGAGGAGCATTTTCTGGTGTGCCTCCTGGTCTGCGCCGAATATTAAGCGAGCCGATCCGGCGTTATGCCGATTGCGCGGTCGATGAGCGAATGGCCGACCGGTACACCAATTGACCGGAAGGGTCCGGAGTTATGAAACAACTTGATGACAGATGCGAGGTGCGGAGTGAATGCGCTGACGGCACCGGCCGTCGCAGCGTTTATCTGACGTTTGACGACGGTCCCGATCCATTTTTCACACCACAGATACTCGATGTGCTGGCGCAAAATCGGGTGCCAGCAACTTTCTTCGTCATTGGCGCGTACGCCGCAGAGCACCCGGATCTCATCCAGCGAATGATCGCAGAAGGGCATGAGGTAGGCAACCACACGATGTCTCATCCGGATTTGTCCAAATGCAGCTTGGGCGAAGTGCAACGTGAGGTATTTGAGGCGAACCATGCCATCATGGGAGCATGCCCGCAGGCCTCGATCCGCTACATTCGCGCACCGTACGGCGCCTGGAGCGAAGAAGTATTCACTGCGTCAGAGATCGCCGGGCTGGCGGCCCTTCATTGGTCGATAGACCCAAAAGACTGGTCGCGCCCCGGCACCAACGCGATCGTCGATGCAGTGCTCGCCTCGATGCGGCCCGGCGCCATCGTGCTCTTGCACGATGGTTGCCCTCCCGACGAGTCGAGACGCAGCAGTCAAGCCAGTCTGCGCAACCAGACCGTCTTGGCACTGTCCAATCTGATTCCGGCATTAGATGCCTACGGATATGAAATTCGCTCGCTTCCAGAACATCACTGAAATGCGAGATCCTATGTACCTGCTTTCCCAGCCAGCACCTTGTGGTCTCGCTTATGAAAGGCTTACAAGCCGTTCACGCCCTGCGGACAAGCATTTCGTCGACATCGGACGAAGTGGTCGGCTCCGGCCGTTTGGCTGAGCGTAGACCTTGTTATCACCTGCTACAATGAGGACCCGCGCATGCTCTCGGCATTGCCTGGCATCTCCCGTAGGCTCCCTCTTCGACGATTGTTTTATTATCGTTCACTTGCGTTAGATCAATTCATTGGGTTTGCCGGAGGCCGTCCACAAGGATTGGCAAACTAGCCGCCGTTGCCGTTATGCGGGAGACGCCCCACCGCTCGGCTGCGAAGGAGCGGAGGGCGTCCCTCGACTCGCACACCCCGCTGTGGATCTGCTCCTTGATCTCGCGATGATCGGGGGCGCGATGTCAGTTTTCACCAACTGGACCACGTCGATAGCTTCTGACTGGCTGTTTCCAGTGGGCCAGATTGCCGGTACCTGACTGGTAACGCAAGGAGTTTCGCGATGTACATCCCTCCCGCTTTCCGCGACGACGACAAGGAGTCCCTGCGCGCGACCATCCGCGCGGCGCTGCTGGCGAACTTCGTTACAGTCACGGCGGAAGGGCCGCTCGCAACGTCACTGCCCCTCTTCCTTGACGAGAGCGAGGGCGAGCACGGCGTGATCTACGGGCACCTGGCGAAGGCCAATCCCCAGTGCCGTGTTCCACCCCTGGGCAACGGCTTGGCCATCTTCATGGGGCCGGACGCTTACGTGACGCCGGCATGGTATGCGACCAAGCGGGAAACCGGGAAGGTCGTCCCGACCTGGAATTACATCGCCGTCCACGCCTATGGTCCGGTCGAGTTCTTCGAGCATGCGGGAAGGCTGCTGGACGTCGTGAATCGTCTCACCGACCGCCACGAGGGCGAACGCGCTTCGCCTTGGGCAGTGTCGGACGCGCCACCGGATTTTGTACAGGCGCAACTCCGCGGAATCGTCGGCCTGCGCATGCCTATCACGAGGCTGGAGGGTAAGCGCAAAATGAGCCAGAACCGGAACGCGGCCGACCGCGCCGGCGTGGCCGCGGGCCTCGCGGCGAGCGAGCGGGCATCTGACCGCGAGATCGCCGCTCTCATCCCAAAATAATCATGAACTTCGTCGGAAATCGACCATGATGCCGGAACTGACCCCATTCGCCCTGTACCTCGCCGCGGCCTCCGTGCTCGCCATCACGCCCGGTCCGGGCATCTTCTACGTCGCCGCGCGCACGCTCGCCGGCGGTCGTCCGGAAGGTATCGCTTCCAGCTTCGGCACGGGGCTGGGCGGCATGATCCACGTCCTCGCCGCAAGCTTAGGTGTCTCCGCGATCGTGCTCGAGAGCTCGGAACTGTTCTCCGCATTAAAGCTGTTCGGCGCGGTCTACCTCGTCTGGCTCGGCTTTCGCACCTTTCAAGCCGCCCGCCGCAAGGGAGCGACTGGCGGCGATGACGACGCCCCGGTGGGTCCAGTCGGACCCCGGCAGGCGTTTCGTGAAGGGGTGCTGGTCGAGGCTCTCAACCCGAAGACGGCAGCCTTTTTTCTAGCCTTCCTTCCGCAGTTCGTGAACCCGAGCGCAGGGCTCGTAGCGCTGCAATTCGTGGTGCTTGGCTCCGTGTCGATTGCGCTCAACACGCTTGCCGACATCGTGGTTGCCTTCGTGGCCAGCGGCATTCAAGACGGCGCGGCAGCGCGTCCCGGGTTGATCCGCCGCCTGAGGGAGGCGTCGGGCGGTGCGATGATCGCGCTGGGCGTCGGCCTCGCTTTGGCGAAGCACCCTGCTGCCTGAACTTTGAATCCGATCGGTTTGGGCATCTCTCCGGGTTGGCGAGTTAGTTTGCCGGAAGCAGATGGATAGCTGCGAGCCAGCTTCGGTCATTGCACCTATTCAGGCGATGTCTCAGGAGGCGTGGCACCACAGTGAGAGAAATGTGAGTTCGAATGCCTCGCCTTCCTCATGCCCATCACTTCGGGCCCTCGCGAGTCAACGCACGGTAGAAGCCAGTCAACCGAGAATGACGGCCGTTTGATAGAAGGAAAGCCAAGCCATGCGCCAGGCATCGCCCCGCTTTGCACTCGACCACATGGCGACGCCCGGACTCGACGTCAGGGCACTTTTCGCTTTTGCCCGTGACCAGGGCCTGACCGATGTCCAGATCCGCAGCCAACAGCGCAGCAATGCTATTGCACGCGGCATGCCGGCGGCGGACGTCCGGTCTGCCGCCGCCGAAGCAGGCGTTGGGATTA
>NZ_JBVVQK010000054.1:0-21611 GCF_055811175.1 Mesorhizobium sp. WSM4828
CGATGCCACGCTCGGCCATCTGCCGGCGCAGCCGGGTCACGCGCGCGCGATATTCTTCTTGACTAAATGCAGGCATGGAGGATTATCCTAGATTAGACCGCTAAGGCTTGCACAAGCCAGTATACTCGGCTTGATAGTCGAGTTGCTTGTTGTCCAACGCTAACATTTCGCTAGGGTTGGAAATCGACCAAAAATTTTTCGATTCTGGCTGCAACGCATCAAAAAACGCCGTCAAATGGAGGATTCGGCAAAGAGCTGTATTCGGACGCCTTGACTGAAAACCGTGCTTCATCGTCCGCGCGAGAAGCTACTGGGTACCTCGCGTGATTAGCGAGAGGATTCCATCGTCGCTGATAATTGGTTTTGGAAAGGACGGCGACAGAGATCGCGGACCTCGGTCCTTTTCGGCGGATTGGCCCAATGAAGAGGGCCTCGCCTAAGGTCGCTGGCAAGTCGAAGCGCAGGATAGTGGCCCGTGGGCTTCTTGGGGCGCAATCCAGCACCTCGCCGGCATGAGGGTTCCAGGATAGGCGGCGGATTTGCCGAGAACGTAGGGCGCTGATTGCGGAGAAGGTCGAGCACGTCAACCGCATCAAATTCGTGCAAGGCAACGGAGGCTATAGCCACTGCGACAGACAACTGGAAGACCTTCGAACTGGAGATAGCCGACTGCTGCAGCCGCATTTCAGCGCCCAGATCCGCCGTGAACTCGACCGACTGGAGCTGCGGCTGGCCGATCCAGGTGGGCGAACCGGCTAAAAGTCCGGCTTCATATGCGGCGCTTTAAAATGGTCCCGTCCACCTGAGCCTTTGCCAGAACGCAAGCGGTATGATGGTGCAGCAGCAAGTACGGGGACTGTATGTGAGTGCGAACCGGCAGAGGAGAGCCGCTTCATGCGAAAGGCTCAGACCATATGGAGTCTGACTACCGGTCAGACCATATGGAGTCTGACTATCGGAATGGAATAATCCACAACGTGACGCGCTAATCCTTATGTGAGCATTGAAAGCGCGCCAGTGCCGGCGCTGCCGTGTTCAACTTGCCATAGTTCTGGCAGCCCAGGCACCCGTGTGTGTCATAGTATATAAGTCCAGCGCCTCGAAATAGGAGAATCTCTCCGAGTTCATAAACGAAGTTGCTGAAGCTTGCCAGTCGTGCCGTCGATGAAGGCGAGCAGAGGGTGCATGGGGCGCCCTGCTCCTCGAACCATCGATGCTCGTTGCCGTCAATCTGAACCAGCTCGCGTAGGCTTCGCGGCACAAACGCGGCTGTTAGAATGCCGACGGTGCTTGCGCGGTAGCCAGATTCCAGCCTTAGCCGTCTATTTGCGCAGCGTCTCGCGCCACACCGTCACACCATAGTCTTCGGCCAGATTCTCAACCACAAGCGTCCGTCCAAATCCAGATGATGTTCGGGTGCGACCGACAGAGTGAAATCCCGAGCGCCGTCGAGAATCTCATCGATCGAACGCCGGGCGCGGGCTTTGTGTCGGACGTCGACCTGAAGCGCATTCAAAAGACTCTGCACCTGCCGCCCGGTCAAAACAAGCACCTGTGCCGCTGCGTCGTCATCTGCCAATCTGCGCCTCTCGACAGCACCTCTATGCGTTGAAGCTCGGGCTCGTCATTGGGGGGACGAGGCGCCCGAATGCACTCTCAAGAACGAGCGCTGCGGACAGGACGGTCATGTCCTTGTAGCGAGCACCAACCAACTGGAGGCCGACCGGAAGGCCGTTGCTGTCTAACCCACAGGGCAAAGACGCTGCGGGTTGCTGCGTGAGATTGAAGGCAGGGCAGAATGGATTCCAATCCTTTACGTCGGCCGGCCGATCGAGCCCGACCGGGAAAGGTGCGACCGGCATCGTCGGCGTAATCAGCAGGTCGAACTTTTCGTGAAACGCCGCCATTCTGGCAATAAGTTCGACGCGAGCCTCTTGAGCATCAAGATATTCGGAAAGGGTAAGCGATGTTCCTTCTTCACACAAATCCAAGGTGCCTGCCTCAAGCAGGCTGCGTTGCTCATCATTCAACCGACTAAGGAGGCGAGCAGCACCCGCACGCCAAAACGCGCTGAACGGTTTCCCAGCATCGTGAAGATCCGGATTCACCTCGATTACCTCTGCGCCGAGGGACGCGATCTTCTGGGCTCCGGCATCAACAACATTCAGAATGTCTTCCGAGACATTTGCGCACCCGAAGTCTCGGCTATACGCGTACCCGAGGTCTCGACTATACGCTACTCTGAGCCCTTTCAGTGTCGATGCAAGCGGGACGTCACCGTGGGGATACTCTGGACCAGCATATCCATCCCTCACATCCTTTTGGGCGATGACCCCCATCAAAAGAGCCGCGTCTGCCGCTGTACGGGTCATCGGTCCGATATGCGAAAGCGTAGTAAATACGCTTGCCGGCCACTGAGGGACGTACCCGAAAGTCGGTTTAAGGCCGAAGACGCCTGTGAAACTTGCGGGTATCCGTATCGATCCGCCGCCGTCGGTTCCGAGATGCAGGCAACCGAGATTTAATGCCGCGGCAACCGCCGCTCCACCGGACGAACCGCCCGGTGTAAGGCTGGGATCCCAAGGGTTACGAGTTATTCCATTAAGCGAACTGTGTGTAGCCCCCAGGAAGCCAAATTCCGGAGTGTTGGTCTTTCCCAGAAAGACAGCTCCAGCTTCTCGCAGACGCGCAACGGCCGGGGCGTCAACATTCCACGGCCCTTCCCCGCTGGACGTCCTCGATCCCCAGCGTGTGGGCATTCCGCGACTAAGTATGACATCCTTTACAGTTACCGGCACTCCGTCAAGCAATCCGATCGGCTCACCTCGCATCCACCGGGTCTCCGAAAGTCGCGCTTGAGCTTTCGCCTTCTCAAAATCAACAAAGCAAAATGCGTTAAAATCTATATTGACTTTTTCGATGCGCCGTAAGCAGTCATCTATCATTTCTACGGGGGACAAATCCCGTCTCTTATACAGAACAAGACAGTCATGCGCAGTAAGATCTGCAATCAGCCCCGATGGATTCGTTGACATTTTGTCTCCCTACCCCCGTTGCGTTGTAACCTAGGGGTCGATGTCGTCCACGAACTATGAAGTATGGGCGACGTAGCTTTGCGCCAAAATGCGAGTGTTTTTGAAACTCCAGCCGCACGAGGCGTTGGAGTTTGCAATGTGGCCGCCTATCATCTATGGCCTCTTCCAGTCGAGTAAAAAAGTGGGATGCTGTGGGGCCCGGCATCGGTAGGTGGGCAATGTTCTTTCCATCACGGTCGTGTGGACCCGACCAGGGGCAGCGCGAGAAAGGCAACTTCAGGGTGATAAAGGTATCCGAAGAGCGGAAAACCCCGAGGCAGAATTTCGCGCCAACGACATGTCTGAGCAATTCGAACTTCAGGTCGAGACAAAGGTGTCGGTTTACTTGCGGTATCCTCTAAAAGCTCGGGAAGGATTGGGTGACATTGGGCTAGGCCATTGTTGCAGACGGATGGGAGCGCAAGCGCTAACACGTACCCGTCGCTCAGATCGGCAGCGGCAGCGTCGGTCCTGAAAACTCAACCAGCAGGATGTGGTCCGCATTTCGCATCCACCGTCTGCAGCGGCGGATCAATCGCTTCAACCGCAAGGTATCGGGGTCGCACTGGTCATCGGCTCTCCGCGAATTCCACTACGAGTGATCGCCGCCGGCGCGCCAGCCAGCGAGCGCCCCGCCGTGTTCATGACGCCTCTGGGTTTGTTTGGCGCTAAGTGGCGGACAGGTGGCGGCAAGGCGTCTTTTTCACGGCGGCTGTGCGCGGATGCTGTCGAGACCCATCGCGGTTGCCTCGGGACGTCGCGATGAGAGCGAGGAGCGTCGCCAACCTCTCTACGGTCTCGCGGCCTCCCTCCTCGGCACGGCAGCCGAACTTCCTGACCTTGTGGAACACCTCCGTCTTCCAGCGCGTACCAGCCGATCCTATTACGCCACGGAGAGGTCTTCGACCGGCAGGTTGGTCACCAGCTTCCAGTTGATCGGCTCGCGACCGGGCGGAGGATTATCCTCGAGGGCGTGGATGTAAGTCAGAATCTGCGGACTGTAGCGCTGCTGTTGCCTACCGGCGGCAATGTTCTGATGGCGGCGAACTTCACCTTCAGCCAGGTCGTCTCGTCCTGATCGACGGTAATGCGATAACGTGCCGCCCAGAGAGCCGCGGCAAGTTGGCAAAGACGTTATGAGGAGAAACGTGGGACAGCATCGGCAGGCCGCACGGCCAGCCTGTTCGTCTGCACCGCACGAGAAAGCTAGTACCAAGGTTCCTGCGCGGTGCGATAGAGATCTCGCTCTCCCGGTTACACATGCACGCAGGCAGCGGTAGCTCTCCTTCAACTCGATCGGCACGCGCGTGGGATGGATGTGCAGCTTGACGCGAGCGGCTATGTTCAGTCCCACGCGGGTTGTCAAAGAAGCGGCTGATGCATTCCAGCTGGCCGTCACCCTCACCGGCGCGAAATCGAAGCCCTCCATTCTCTGGGACTGCCACAGCTTGCTCGACATTGCGATCCCACGCTCATCGCGCTATTAACCTCCGCGACCCCAAGGACGCGAAAGATTCACCAACGTCATTTTTCAGCGTGGTGGCCTTATCCTGCAGCGTGCTGCTTGATGCCAATTTCACGCAAATCGAGATCAGCAGCAACGTTTTCTAAGTAACGTCCGCTGAGGGTTCTCGCCGGCCATTTCGCCGCGACTGCGGTGCGCGTTGCAGTGACCGAAGGTCTGATCCTATTCCTGCAGGACACGACCGAATTTATCTACTGAATGGATTCGCTGCTGCTGCTCTTTTCTCGCATCCGTGACTCCTCCGTGATTCGGCGTTACGGACAGAACCACGGCAGATTCATACCGGACAAGTGAGCCCGCCGACGATACGGGTAATCGAAAGCCGCACATCCCTCAGTCTGAGGCAGTGAAGTTCTGGACCCGAACGGTTTTTTTGGGCCCGCCCGGGGTCGGCAAAACCAATCAGCCATATAGCATGGCCGAGCGGCCCCAACAGCGGGCGACGGGCGTGCGGAAGACACAGGAGGGGCCATGTCGCCATGCAGGAAGTTCCAGATCCAGCTTCCGTACTGCACAAGCACCGCCGGCCGACGCCCAGCGAGTGATTCAGTCGACCGCGCGCTGGTCGGCAACCGGCCCCAACTTGGGCCGCCCGACATTGCAGGGCAGCACCTGGTCAACCCAGGAACACCATGATGCTGAGAAGGAACCGTCTGACGAGCGATAGCGAGAGACGCCGGCCAAAGAAGGAGAGAATGGATGTGGCTCCTTATGGGGCCAGCCTCATGTTGGGCTGGCCATTAGAGGATGGCTTTTTTCGCTTAGACTTTCGATGCCTTTTCGAGGAACAGCTGCCCCGCGGCGGTCGGCTGCACGCCGGTCACGCCCTTCGCCGTCGCCGTCAGGTAATCGGAGAAAAAGCCGAAGATGATAGGCGTTTCCTCGAGCAGCAGCTTCTGGATCTTGCCGGCGATGGCCTTCTGCGCCTCAAGGTCAAGCGCCGCGACGTAGCTGCCTACCAGCGCGTCGTAGTCCTTGTTCTTGAAATGCGCCGCGTTCCAGGTGCCCTCGCTCTTCAAGGGCGCTGTAAGGAACACGTTCGGCACGCCGCGGTGGCCGTAGCCAGTGATGCCCATAACCGAATCCAGCCAGGGCGATTTGCCGAACACCGCGTCCCCGTAATAGACACCTTCATCGAGGATGTTGAGGTCAAGTTCGACGCCGATTTCCTTGACCCAGTTCTGGATGAGCTGGGCGTATGTAGGGATTCCCCCATAGCGCATGGTGGTCAGCGGCACCTTGAAACCCTTGCCGACGCCGGCGGCTTCCATCAGCTGCTTGGCCTGCGCGATATCCTGCTTGCGCTGTGGAACGCTCTTGTCGGTTGACGGGTACACCGGCGCGAACGGGCTGTCGTTGCCTAGCGATGCCCGCCCTTTCATTAGGCCGGCAACCAGCTTGTCGCGATCGATTGAGAGCGCAATCGCGCGGCGTACGCGCGGGTCCTTGAACGAATCGGAATCACAGCGCATGTGCACTTGCCGATTCGTCGTCGACTTCAGGCTGATGATGTCCACATTCGGATCGTTGAGCAGGCCAATGCCGGTCAGACCCGACAGCTGGTTGATAACGTCTACCTGGCCGCCCTGCAGCGCCAGGATCTGCGGCTGGATGTCGTCGAAGAAAGTGAACTCCGTGCGATCAGGCAACGCCTTCGGCCCCCAGTAGTCCTTGTTGCGCACGAAAGAAGCGCCGACCTTGGGCGTGTAGTTTTCCAGCTTGAACGGGCCGGTGCCGTCGAAGCTCTTCTCGTAGTCGCCCTTGTAGCTGGCAGGCAGAATGATGGCGTTGTAATTGTCCGACGACACCATGTAGGGGAAATTGCCGTTCGGCGCATCGAGGTGGAACTCGACGGTGTAGTCGTCGACTTTCCTGGTCGCGCCCTTCTGCAGGACGCCCTTGAAGACGGACAGCGCATTGGACGAGCCGACTGGATCGGCCAGCCGATCGATGGTGGCCACCACGTCGTCGGCCTTCATTTCGCCGCCCGAGTGAAATTTCACCCCCTTGCGCAGCTTGAAGGCCCATACAGTGCCTTTGTCATTTGGCTTCCAGCTTTCGGCCAGCGCGGGCTGCAGCACGAGGTCGGGGCCATCGGTGCAGAGGAACTCGCCCACCTGCTGAATGAGCAGGATGCCGCCGGCGTCTGCGATGGTGATCGGGTCGACGGCTGCTGCCGGCACGCTGCAGGCAACGCGGATGGTGGCGCCGGAAGCGCCCTGGGCGCGGGCGAGCGACGGCATGCCGCCGAGACCGGCTGCCGTGGTGATGCCCCCCAGAAGCGGCAGCGACAGGCCGAGCAGGCTGCCGTGGCTAATGAAGTCGCGCCGGCTGACCCGGCTATCGACGAGACCGTCAATGAGGTGGTTTTCGAGCGGCGAGCGATTACGCCGGATGAGGTCGAGAATGCGATAGTTCTTGCTCATGAGTTAACCCCTTCCCCTGTTTCTTATGCATGTATTTCCGATGACGAAATTCCGTGAAGCTCTGCTTGTGTCGCCCTTCGACCGCTTTTGCCAGCTTCGTCAAACCACGTTTGCTTTCCGTGTGGAACGGTCGGACAACGACGGTCATGACGCAAGCTCAACTGCATCCACTAGATCGCACGGTTGACTGCGCGAAAGAATTCAATCTGATGCTGCACGCGCAATGGCAGGTTCAAAAGCGGCCCTGAGTGATGACTTCCGCGCAACCCGCCCAACTCTACACCGCAACGCGTAGCTCGACCTTGACGCGATCATCTTGGAATTGCGGGGATTGGGTTTATCGAGCTTTGTCTTGGCAACTCAAAGGCCTCGACGTATCAACGGAGACGAGCAGCACGTTCGGCGTCGTCCTTGGTAATCTGAGATCTTGTCGTCGTATGACTGACATCTCTTGAGGTCGTGACCGAATGGCCTGTTTGCCATAGTTCTGCTTCGTCGTCAGCATGGCGCAAGTTGGTTTAAGCTAATCCATACCCGCATCCACCATGGCCGGCCGCTCAAGCCGCCTTCGCCTCCAACCGCTTCGCTGCTATTTCCAATGCGTGCCAGAGCGAAGCAGAAAGCGAACGCGCACCGAAAATCGCCACGTGGAATTCACCGCGACGGATAACGAAGCATGTCATTTGCTCAAGCACTGTACGTGTCGCGCGGCCCGGGCCGAGGTCAGCGAAATCAATGTTGATCAGCTTCTCCAGCAATGTCTCGATAGGCCCCGCGCCAGCCACGGACATGATCTCGATCGCCACCCAGCCACCAGTCTGCTCGGTCACCGAGCAGCCGGGGGTCTGCTCCTTCAAAATTGCAGCGAAGTCCACTTCAGAGCGGCCTTGGGCCTCAATTATCCACTGGTCCGGTCCGGTCCAGAAAGCAGCCACCCCTTGACCTGCTACCCAGCATCCCGGCCGCGGCAAATTCAAACCGAACGGCTGAGGCACAACGGGTTCCCTGCGTAGCGCTAGAGAGGCGAGCGCCAGATTCTCATTCTCACGAATTTCCAAGGTTGCAAACGTTGCGCAACGAACCTTTTCGGCGCCCAGCGCCATGAGCGGTTTCAGCTTAGCCACGCAGACGTTCTCCTTCAGCATCAACGAAAGGCACCGATACGACGCGCACGCGTGCACTTTCTCCTTCAACCGGGTTCGAAGCCACAACCACATCGCCCAGCCGTTCAATGCCGTTCTTCAGAAAAGCTAGCCCGATCATGGACCCGACATGGGGCGAATAGCAGGCCGATGTGATCCAGCCCTGATCGCTGTCGAGGTGAAATGCTGCCCCCTCGGAGAAGAGATGTGATCCAACAATGATCTTCCCCCCAGGCTCGACAGGCTGGAGACCCACCAGTCGGCGCGTATCCCCCGCCAGCCCCCCGCGCCGAGACATGACCGCGCCAATTGAGTCCTTCTTTTGTGACACCATTTTGCCGAGCCCGAGCATTTCGGCGGTGGTTTGGCCGTTAAGCTGGGCTCCACCGATGTGGCCCTTTTCAGTTCCTAGAACAGATAGCGCGTCTACTCCGAAAGGCGTCACTCCCAGATCAGCACCTATCTCCATCAACCGTTTTATTAGCGCATCCCCGTACCGGGCGGGAACCGCAATCTCGTAGCCAAGTTCGCCCACGAAGGAGACGCGGAAGAGCCGTGCACGTAGACCACCGCAAATCGTTAGCTCTGCGCAGGCCATAAACGGGAACGCCTCATTCGACAGGTCGAATTCGTCGATGATGCGCGCGAGCAGCGCACGCGAACTCGGCCCCGCAACAGCTATCTGCGCCCAAGCCTCGGTCGTGGAGATGAGCTGTACGTCAAACTCGGGCCAGAGGCATTGCCGGGCGAAATCCATATTGCGGTTGACCAGCCCCGCATTGGCCGTCGTTGTGGTGACCACATAGTGGTCCTCGGCGAGCCGCGCGCACGTACCATCGTCATATGCAAAGCCGTCCTCGCGCAGCATCAGCCCATAGCGAACACGGCCAACCTTCAGCGTGGACATCATGTTACTGTACAGACGATCAAGAAACTTCTCCGCATCGCTGCCCTGCACGTCGATCTTACCGAGCGTCGACACGTCACATAGGCCTACTGAGCTACGCACAGCTCTGACTTCGCGATCTACGCTCATACGCCAGTGCGTTTCCCCCTCAAGGCGAAAATAGTTGGCTCGCCGCCATGGGCTGGACTCATCAAATACCGCACCATGGGCTTCGGCCCAGTGGTGGGTCGGCGTCAAACGGGGTGGGCGGAAGTGCGGCCCTATTTCGCCCCCGCCCAAGACCGCCAGCGCCACGGGAGAATAGGGCGGGCGAAAGACCGTAGTTCCGGTTTCCGGGATTGTTTTCCCAGTGAGCTCCGCCATCACCGCGAGCCCGATCACATTAGCGGTCTTGCCCTGATCAGTCGCCATGCCCAAGGTAGTATAGCGTTTCAGATGCTCTACCGAGCGCATGTTCTCAACATGCGCGAGATTGATGTCCTTCACCGTCACGTCGTTCTGGAAATCGACCCATGAACGTTTTCTGCCCAGTACATGAAACACCGGCGCAATGGTATATGCGTCGTCCTCCGGACTGGGCAGACTAGGCGATCTTGCTGTTATCCCGATGTCCTGCAATGCACATTTCGCCGCTTCCGTGCCCGAACGCATCGCTGCCGCGGTCGAAAAGCGGCCCGCAGCGGCGCCCGCGACAAGCAAGCCAGAAGGCCCGTTCTCGCTAGGCAGGAACGCCAGCAACTGCTCATTCCAGGTCGGCTTAGCGCCATGTTGTGAAGCCAGATGCACGTTCGGATTCCAGCCGCCAGCGACCCCAAGGGCGCCGCAATGGATCCATTCGAATCTGCCGTTTGCCAGAACCTCAATGGACGTCAAGCCAAGTCGGCCGCGCGAGCCAGTCACAACGCCGCCGGCGATCAAACGGTAATCACCATGAGCCTTCGCTTCGGGGCGCACGTCGATTACGGCGGCGATCTGGACACCTTTGGCTGCGAGATCGCGAGCGGTACGGTGGCCATCCTCGTTGTTCGTGAAGACAGCGACCTTTTCGGAGGGGCACGCCGCCCAGCGATTCGCGTATGCTCGCATAGCGGCGGCCAACATGATGCCAGGACGATCATTGTTCGCAAATGCGATGGGTCGTTCTATCGCGCCCGCAGCCAATACGGCGTGTTTCGCAGTGATGCGCCAAAGTGTCTGGCGGACGCGGCCTCCTGGCTGCGCAAGATGATCCGAAACTCTCTCCACCGCCCCATAGATGCCGTGGTCATAGACGCCGAAAACTGTGGTACGGCTCATCACCCGAAGGCGCGGCAGGCTCTCGAATTCCGACTCTAGTGCTGAGATCCAATCGGCGACCGGGACCTCGCCCAGTGCTGCCGTCTCGCACAAAAGGCGTCCGCCAAGACGGAAATCCTCCTCCGCCAGGATCACACGAGCGCCCGTGCGAGCAGCCGTCAACGCTGCCGCAAGTCCGGCCGGCCCTCCGCCAATCACCAGCAAGTCGCAATGCAGAAAGCCTTTGTCGTAGGTATCGGGATCGGCCTGCATTGAGATGGTGCCGAGTCCCGCGGCCCTGCGGATGGCTGGCTCGTAAACTTTTTCCCAGAAGGTTTTCGGCCACATGAAGGTCTTGTAGTAGAACCCAGCTGTGAAAAGCGACGCCAACAGGTCATTGATAGCCATTGCGTCAAAGGCAACCGATGGCCAGCGATTCTGGCTTCGCGCCTCAAGTCCCTCGAACAGCTCGACCGTTGTCGCGCGGGTGTTCGGCTCCTGCCGCGCGCCCGTGCGGAGCTCGACTAAAGCATTGGGCTCCTCCGATCCTGCGGAAAGCACCCCGCGAGGGCGATGATATTTGAAGCTGCGCCCCACTAGGCGGACGCCGTTGGCTAGTAGCGCCGAGGCGAGCGTGTCGCCAGGATGGCCCTGATAGCGTTTGCCGTCAAAATTGAAATTCAGTGTTTGTGAACGGTCAATCAGTCCGCCCGAAAGCCGCGTCATAGTCCGCTCCTCTTTCGCGCAAGAGCGATATCGCGCGCCAACTCCGCGCGGATAACCTCGTGTGTGAGCGTATTGCGCGTAACTACCAGACAGGAGCGGTCGCCCTGCTCATGGAACCACAATTCGCGGTGCGCGCCCGCCGGATTGTCACGCAAATATACATAGTCGCAAAAGGCAGACTCCGCGCCTGATGTAGATGGGTCTGGACGGTCGATAAGTTGGGCGTCGCCGAGATAGGTAAATTCTCGTGCATCGCGCAAACCCAGAATTGGATGGGGAATGAGCATGTTGGCCTCACTGTAGATGTGGCTGCGCACCAGCGCCGCTCTCATCGATTAAAAGTCCTCTTGCGAATCGATCGAGTCGGTAAGCGCGCGCGGTCTCATGAGGAGTATCGGTCGCAAGTAGATGGGCGAAGGCGTAGCCACTGGCGGGCGTCGCCTTGAAGCCCCCTACGCACCATCCCCCGTTGAAATAAAGGCCTTCAATGCTCGTGCGGTCGATGATTGGCGAGCCGTCCATTGACATGTCCATAATGCCGCCCCATTGCCGCAGGAGCCGCACGCGCCCTATCATCGGCATGACGGCCATGGCGCCCTCGCAGACCTCCTCCACCATGGGCAAATTCCCGCGCTGCGCGTAGGAGTTATAGCCGTCGATGTGGCCACAAAATACCAAGCCCCCTTTATCGGATTGGCTTATGAAGAAGTTCCCAGCACCGAACATGATCACGCCGGGAATGATGGGTTTTAGACCTTCCGTGACGAACGCCTGCAAAACGTGGCTCTCGATCGGAAGTCGCATCCCCGCCATCGCCATCACGCGGCTAGAGGAACCCGCCACTGCCACTCCGACTTTAGAAGCACCTATATAGCCGCGCGACGTCTCCACACCACGGACTTTGCCGTCAATAATTCGGAAACCTGTGACCTCGCAATTCTGAATTAGGTCCACACCGTGTAGATCGGCGCCACGAGCATATCCCCATGCGACAGCGTCATGTCGTGCTGTCCCCGCGCGTGGCTGCATGAACCCGCCCTGGATCGGGAAGCGCGCGTTGTCGTAGTTTAGGAAAGGCACCATTGCCCGCAGTTTCTCCCGACTCAAAAAGCGGGCGTCGGCTCCGAACAGCGCCATCGAATTGGCGCGGCGCCGATAATTGTCTCGCTCCCAATCCGAGTGAAAGAGGTAAATAACGCCGCGCTGGGAGACCATCGAATTAAAATTCAGTTCCTGCTCCAACCCCTCCCAGAGCTTCAGTGAAAATTCGTAGAAGGGCCCGTTACCGGGAAGCAGGTAATTCGAACGGATGATTGTCGTGTTTCGGCCAACATTCCCGGAACCTAGCCAACCCTTCTCTAATACGGCGATACGGGATTGCCGGAATGTCTTGGCCAGGTAGTAAGCCGTCGCGAGGCCGTGCCCGCCACCCCCAACAATGACATAGTCATAGAAAGGCTGTGGATCGGGATTGCGCCATAGAGGCTTCCATCCAGAATGACCTTTGAGCGCTTCAGAAAGAACTCGGAAGCCCGAAAATCTCATACACGGAACCCTCGATGCCGCATCAAAACCACAATTCGCTCATTCCAGACGAGCAACTCGGAGATATCGAATGCGGTGTAACATTGCGCAAACGTGGCAGGAGATACAAAAAATCTGAGAATCTGGCTGAAAAGCGTCAAAAAAGGGCGTCGAATGAGGGTTACGCTACGCGGAGCGCGATTTGATCTTGCCACCGATGATCCGAGCCGTGCCCTCAAAACGGGCGCTGTCACGTTGTTGTGACCGCGTGAGTCCGACACCGCGCTTTTCAGGTAGGCGTGCCCGCGCGGCCATTCCTCGGCGTCGCTGTATTAGAATTTGTGCTGGGGAGCGGTTGGTCTGCGAGGGGACGAAGAAGGTTTCGGACGGCGGAAGATCGATACGAAATACTGCAAAGCGCCGGCCGACCGGAAAACCCTGTCCCGTTCCCAAGCCTTTACGGTGTTCCGCGTTCGGCGTGACCTCGCGTTAGGCCGCTCAGTAGGAGCGCAATCTGTCGGTGATCATGCGGTCAGGCCCTGCTTCTTCGAAGTCGCGTCTGCAGGCCCCCCTGGCGGCCTTGGTGTTGCGTCTGGAGGGGCGTTATGAACTTAACTCGCGTTTCGGAACAAAACCATAGCGCTTCATCAATGCGTCGCTTCTGCAAGATTTCCTTGGGAACTATGCCCTGCTGATCCGTCGCGCGCCAGAGCCTGCCAGCCACTTTACAACGACTTCGTCCAGGTACCAAACATCGGCGGGCTCGCCTGCCGCCACCGCAGATTGCATGAGATCTGGGAGCCAAACGTGGCCATCCAACGGCGGAAACACGTCTATCCCATGCTCGAGCGGCACTTCCTCAACTTCACGTCTACTCGGCTTGAAAAGTAGGCAAAGCCAGACCGCCTGAGCAACGATCTGCGGCGGAACCGATGACGGTTGAAACTGTTATCTGATGTCTGCATCGCCCAAAACTTGCGTTCAATCCGACCCGCAAGCCACCGCACGTCGATTAACATGGCAACAGCCTCTTGGCTGCTCTTTCGATGTCATATCAGGCGACTTGCCGACCATGACAGCCCGGATTAACTAGGCGGAAATCACAGACGGCGCGTTCGAAGCCTGGTCGTACCTACTGGGGCTACGCGACGCTCCATAGCGATACCCGTTCTGCTGGTTCGGTCGCCACCGCCTTCTGCAATTTTGCCAGGTCCACATAGGGGATATGGCATCGGACAGAATGACCGGGCTGCGCCTCGGCCAGCGGCGGCTCCTGCTGTTCGCAGATCGGGCCGATCTTGCGCGGGCAGCGCGTGTGGAACACACAGCCTGATGGCGGGTTGGCAGCGCTGGGGATTTCGCCATCGAGACGAATGCGTGCGGTCTCCGTCTCGTCGAGCTTGGGCACGGCCGAGAGCAGCGCTTCGGTGTAAGGGTGATGCGGCCCGGAAAAGACTTGCTCCGATGGCCCGATCTCCATGATGCGGCCAAGATAGAGCACGGCGATCTTGTCGGAGAGATAGCGCACCACGCCAAGGTCGTGCGAGATGAAGATGTAGCTGACATCCTGCTTCGTCTGCAGGTCGGCCAGAAGGTTAAGGATCGCCGCCTGCACCGACACGTCGAGCGCCGAGGTCGGCTCGTCGCAGACCACGATGCGCGGGTCGCCGGCAAAGGCGCGCGCGATCGCGACACGCTGCTTCAGGCCACCGGAGAGCTGACGCGGCTTGACCGCCAGATGCCGGTCCGTGAGCCGCACCGAGCGGACGAGTTCTTCCAGCCGCATATCCAGCGTCTTGCCGCTGAGCCCGCCGAGCCGCTTCAAGGCGCGGCTCAGGATATGCCGGATCGAATGCGAGCGGTTGAGCGCCGAGTCCGGATTCTGGAAGACGATCTGCACCGCCTTGACCTGGTCCTCGGTACGGTTGGCGAGTCTTGGCGCGAGCTTCTTGCCTTCCAGCTCGATTGAGCCGCCGTCATCCGGCGAGACGAGGCCAAGCAGGAGCCTGGCGAAGGTCGTCTTGCCGCTGCCGGATTCGCCGACCAGCCCGAGCGTCTCGCCGGGGCTCAGGCTGACCGAGACGTCCTTGACCGCGCGCAGCGGGTGACCATAGCTGCCATAGGTCTTGTTCAGACCCTCGACCTGCAGCACCGGCGGCGCCTGCTTGGGCACGGGCGCCGAAACCTCGGCGGGTGTTGCGCGCGGCAGTGACTGCGCCTTGTCGTGATAGTGGCAGCGCGACAGCCGGCCGTCTCCCAGATCGTAGAGCGGCGGCGGTTCCCTACGGCAGCGTTCGGTCGCCAGCGCACAGCGATCGGCGAACGCACAGCCGACGATATTGGCGCCGATGCCGGGCAGGAAGCCCGGAATGGTGTCGAGACGGCCCAAGTCCTTGCGCTGGCCGCCGCGCGGCAGGCAGCGCAGCAGCGCCACGGTGTAAGGGTGGCGTGGATCATTGAAGACGTCCTTGGTCGAGCCTTCCTCGACCAGCATGCCGGCATAGAGCACGCCGACGCGGTCACACATGTTGGAGACGACGGCGAGGTTGTGGCTGATGAACAGGATCGACGCCGAAAGTTCGCGCCGCAATTGGCCGATCAGGTCGAGCACCTCGGCTTCCACGGTCGCATCGAGGCCGGTGGTCGGCTCATCGAGGATCAGCATCGAGGGGTCGTTGGCAAGCGCCATGGCGATCGCGACGCGCTGCTGCATGCCGCCCGAAAGCTGGTGCGGATAGCGCTGCATAACGCTTGGCGGATCGGAGATGCGCACCCGGTTGAGGATGGAGATCGCCTTGTCGGCCGCAGCTTGCCCGCTGACGCCGGCAAGCTCGAAGATCTCGGTCAGTTGCCGGCCGATGGGGATCGACGGGTTCAGCGCCTTCCCCGGATCCTGGTAGACCATCGACACGCTGTCGGCGCGGGCACGACGCAGAGCCTCGCCGTCGAGCTTCATGACATCCTTGCCGTCGAGCGCGATCGAGCCGCCGGTGATCGAGCCGTTGCGCGGCAGGTAGCGCACCACCGACAAAGCCACGGTCGACTTGCCGCAGCCGGATTCGCCGACCAGTCCGTAGGCTTCGCCCGCCTTGATGGACAGGTTGACGTTGCGCAGCACCGCGCGGTTGCGGCGGCCGACGCGATAGGCGACCGAAAGATCCTTCAGTTCGAGCGCGTTGGCGGCTTGCCTGGGCTCAGTCATTGAACGCTCCGTGCACACCGTCGGCCACTAGGTTGACACCGATCACTAGCGAGGCGATGGCCAGAGCATCGAACAGCACCGTCCACCAGAAGCCGCCGCCGATCATGCCATAATTGGAGGAGATCGAGAGACCCCAGTCGGGCGAGGGCGGCTGGATGCCGAAGCCCATGAAGGAGAGCGTCGCGACGGCGAAGATGGCATAGCCTAGCCGCACCGTCGTCTCGACCAGGATCGGCGGGATGACGTTGGGCAGGATCTCGACGAACATCGAGTGCAGCGCGCCTTCGTGGCGCAGCTTTGCCGCCGCGACATAGTCGAGCTCACGTTCGGCAAGCACCGCCGAGCGCACAGTGCGGGCGATGATCGGCGCGAAGCTCAAGCCGATGACGACGATGACGGTCACCTTCGAGGTGCCGAGCGCGACGATGGCGAGCAGCGCGATGATCACCACCGGTATGGCCATGAAGGCTTCCAGCACGCGGCTGATGACATCGTCGACAATGCCGCGGAAATAGCCGATGACGAGGCCGAGCGCGGTACCGGCGATGGTCGCCAGGATGGTTGCCAGCGGCGCCACGGTCAGGATATCGCGCGAGCCGACGATGACGCGCGAGAACACGTCGCGGCCGAGCTGGTCGGTGCCGAACCAGTGATCGGCCGCCGGCGGCGTAAGCGCGTTAATGATGTCGCTTGCCAGTGGATCGTAGGGCACGAGGTGCTGGCCGAACAGTGCACAGCCGACCCAGAACAGCAGGATGAAAAGCCCGGTCACGAAGGTTCCGGACCTCGCCAGCGAATGCAGCACCTCGCCCCAGGGGCTGCGCGCTGCGGTGTCGGGTGTGGAGGGCCGCGGCATGCCGACGGGGGTGTCGGTTGCGCTCATTGCTCTGCTCCCAGGCGGATGCGCGGATTGAGCACGGAATAGAGGAAGTCGGCGATCAACGTCGCCACGGCATAGACGATGCCGATGGTGAGAATGCCCGATTCCAACATCGGAAAATCCTTGCCGCGCGCGGCGGTGAAGATCAGCGAGCCGATGCCCTGGTAGCGGAACAGCGTCTCGATCACCACAAGGCCGCCGATGAGATAGCCGGTCTGCGTCGCGATGACCGTGATGGTCGGCAGCAGCGCATTGCGCAGCACATGGCGCCAGATCACCGTGCGCCAGGGCAGGCCCTTCAGCACCGCCGTCCGCGTATAGTCGGAATCGAGCGCCTCGATCATGCCGGAGCGCGCCATGCGGGCAATATAGCCGAACAGCACTAGGAACAGCGGCAGCGAAGGTAGGATCAGGTAATAGAGCTGGGTGAAGACGCCGGCATCCTTCGGCCATGCCGCCGAGATCGGCAGCCAGTGCAGCCAGACGCCGAAGATGAGGATCAGGATGATGCCCGTGACGAACTCCGGCAACACCGTCACCGAGAGGCCGCCAAGGCTGATGATGCGGTCGAGCGGCCGGTTGAGGTTGAGCGCCGCAATGACGCCGCCGAGGATGCCGATCGGCACCACCAGCACAAAGGCGACGGCAGCCAGCTTCATCGAATTGCCCAAAGCATCGATGACGAACGGCGCCACCGGTGAGCGGAAGATGTAGGACGTGCCCATGTCGCCCCGGACGAAATTCCAGATCCAGGTCGCATATTGGGTGAGCAGCGGGCGATCGACGCCGAGCGTGTGATTGAGCGCGTCGACCGCGCGCTGGTCGGCGAACGGCCCCAGGATCGCGCGCCCGACATTGCCGGGCAGCACCTGACCGCCGAGAAACACCATGACGCTCAGCAGGAAAAGCGTGACGAGAGACAGCGACACACGCTGGGCAAAGAAGGAGAGAATGGCTATGACTCCTTTTGAGCCAGCCCCACGTGGGGCTGGCTGTTAGAGGGTGGTTTCGCTTTTGCCTAGGCCTTCGATGACTCTTTTAGAAACAGTTGCCCCATGGGGCTCGGCTGCACGCCGGTCACGCCCTTCGCCGTCGCCGTCAGGTAATCGGAGAAATAGCTGAAGATGATAGGCGTTTCCTCGAGCAGCAGCTTCTGGATCTTGCCGGCGGTGGCCTTCTGCGCCTCAAGGTCAAGCGCCGCGACGTAGCTGCCTACCAGCGCGTCGTAGTCCTTGTTCTTGAAATGCGCCGCGTTCCAGGTGCCCTCGCTCTTCAAGGGCGCTGTAAGGAACACGTTCGGCACGCCGCGGTGGCCGTAGCCAGTGATGCCCATAACCGAATCCAGCCAGGGCGATTTGCCGAACACCGCGTCCCCGTAATAGACACCTTCATCGAGGATGTTGAGGTCAAGTTCGACGCCGATTTCCTTGACCCAGTTCTGGATGAGCTGGGCGTATGTAGGGATTCCCCCATAGCGCATGGTGGTCAGCGGCACCTTGAAACCCTTGCCGACGCCGGCGGCTTCCATCAGCTGCTTGGCCTGCGCGATATCCTGCTTGCGCTGTGGAACGCTCTTGTCGGTTGACGGGTACACCGGCGCGAACGGGCTGTCGTTGCCTAGCGATGCCCGCCCTTTCATTAGGCCGGCAACCAGCTTGTCGCGATCGATTGAGAGCGCAATCGCGCGGCGTACGCGCGGGTCCTTGAACGAATCGGAATCACAGCGCATGTGCACTTGCCGATTCGTCGTCGACTTCAGGCTGATGATGTCCACATTCGGATCGTTGAGCAGGCCAATGCCGGTCAGACCCGACAGCTGGTTGATAACGTCTACCTGGCCGCCCTGCAGCGCCAGGATCTGCGGCTGGATGTCGTCGAAGAAAGTGAACTCCGTGCGATCAGGCAACGCCTTCGGCCCCCAGTAGTCCTTGTTGCGCACGAAAGAAGCGCCGACCTTGGGCGTGTAGTTTTCCAGCTTGAACGGGCCGGTGCCGTCGAAGCTCTTCTCGTAGTCGCCCTTGTAGCTGGCAGGCAGAATGATGGCGTTGTAATTGTCCGACGACACCATGTAGGGGAAATTGCCGTTCGGCGCATCGAGGTGGAACTCGACGGTGTAGTCGTCGACTTTCCTGGTCGCGCCCTTCTGCAGGACGCCCTTGAAGACGGACAGCGCATTGGACGAGCCGACTGGATCGGCCAGCCGATCGATGGTGGCCACCACGTCGTCGGCCTTCATTTCGCCGCCCGAGTGAAATTTCACCCCCTTGCGCAGCTTGAAGGCCCATACAGTGCCTTTGTCATTTGGCTTCCAGCTTTCGGCCAGCGCGGGCTGCAGCACGAGGTCGGGGCCATCGGTGCAGAGGAACTCGCCCACCTGCTGAATGAGCAGGATGCCGCCGGCGTCTGCGATGGTGATCGGGTCGACGGCTGCTGCCGGCACGCTGCAGGCAACGCGGATGGTGGCGCCGGAAGCGCCCTGGGCGCGGGCGAGCGACGGCATGCCGCCGAGACCGGCTGCCGTGGTGATGCCCCCCAGAAGCGGCAGCGACAGGCCGAGCAGGCTGCCGTGGCTAATGAAGTCGCGCCGGCTGACCCGGCTATCGACGAGACCGTCAATGAGGTGGTTTTCGAGCGGCGAGCGATTACGCCGGATGAGGTCGAGAATGCGATAGTTCTTGCTCATGAGTTAACCCTTCCCCTGTTTCTTATGGCTTATGGCTGAAAAATGCACTTCCAGTTGACGAAAATCCCTGGAGTTCTCCTTGTCCCGCCTTCAACCGCCTTTGCTGAGGATCGCCAAAAGTCAGCCCTTGGACCTTTCAGTCACATTTTGGGAGACAGGCCAATGGATTGGCGAGAATTATCCTTCTGCAAGAATCGCACAGTTGATTAAGGGAAAAAGCTCAATCTGACGCTGAACGCGCAATGGCGGCTTCAAAAAGTGGCCTGGACTGATGACTTCAGCGCAACTCGCCCATGCTACACCGCAACGCGTGGCTCGAACTTGACACGATCAAGCGAAATCATGCTCCGGAATTTTCGAACATTCGGGTTGGTATAAAGCTTTGTCTTGACGAAGACGTCAAAGGCCGCGACGTCCTCAACGGAGACCAGCAGCACGAAGTCGGCGTCGCCCGTGACCATGTAGCACTGGGTCACCTCTTTGGCCGCGCGCATTGCACGCTTGAACTCATCCACAAGGTCAAGACGCTCACGGTCGAGCTCTACCGTGACGACAACAGTGAGCAATTTACCAAATGCCTTCGGATCCACCAACGAGATGTCCGCAAGGATCACACCATCCGCACGCAGCTTGTTGACTCGACGCATACATGACGCGGCTGAAGAACCGGCCAGTTCCGCCAATTCGGCAAAAGAGAGCCGGTTGTTCTTTTGTAGAGCCGTAAGAATCCTTCGATCTAGGTCATCCATGGACAATGTCTGCTATGATTGCACCCTTCAACAATCGCCCGAAATGCTGCTATAATCATTGCTCCTTGCGTGAAAAAATGAAATACTTAAATCATAAGGCCCGGCCAATCGCAGGAATTCGCCGCTGCCCATAGTCCGCCAAAGTGCGGCCGCAAAGCTCAAACGCAGCGCAACACGTCTTTCGGAGATTAGCCAAGCGATTTAGGACCATCCCGCATCGAGTAGCGCCGCCCGCCGCGAATGTGCGGAGATGATCGGGTCGGCGCACCGAAAGGTGCGGCCGCTGCATGGTTCATCCCCCGGCTCCCGTTGGCTTGAGCTTACGTCGATACAAACCACACCGGTGGAGTTCGCAGCAACAGGCGTGCACTCACGGCGTAGGGCCGGCTGCTTGAGTAAGTTAGCTGCCCTGATGGGAGACATGGCACGGCCTCGTTATTGTCGGAGGTGTCTCCGGGTGTTGTCACATTCGCGGGCTTGCGGCTGCTCGCGTGTCGGATTGAACGTAACTTGGGCGATGCAGAGCTCAGATATCAAACGTCATCGGTTTTCCGCCGCAGATCGTTGCTCACGCGATCTGGCTTTACCACGCTTCAAATTGGATCGTGAAGTTGAGGAAATGCTGCTCGAGCAAGGAATCGCCCCACGCCGCTTGCAACCTGGCATCGACGGCAGGCGCACCTCGCGGCTTTCGATACCTGGAAAATTGCCCGTCGCCTGGATAGCCACCCCTGGCGGGCGTTGTCACGGGCGACCTGCTCTTTATTGACACGAGTACCACTTTTGATGGGTATTACTGCCCTACGATCGCAACAACAAAATTGACAGCGCTACCGATGACCTACAGTATGCTCAAGGGAAAGCACGAGATTGGGCTTCGAGCGGCGGCAGTCGAGATTACAGCCGGATTTGTATTTAAATGTGTGGCCAATGCACTCGCTTCGGGGGCGTATCGCAATAGCAATAGGCGCGTGGGGCATGGACCTGGTTGCGGATCCACCCGCCATCAATTCGAGCCGGGGATGGTCCTCTGCATTGAGCCTTGGAGCACGAGCCCGGTAAATCGTCCTCCGAGGCAACAGTCGTGATCCAGTGAAGCAAGACAATAGTTGGGGCGCCCTACCAGCTAGCGCAGATACGCTGATGGTATTTCAGGCTTTCGCCTGAGGCTCTGTTTGGCGGCGAGGTAGCTGGAGACCACAGGTCATACAATCGAAAGTTCCCTTGCTACCTCCGCGAACGCCTCAACCGCACGATCGATGTCGGCGCTGGAATGGGCGGCCGACATCTGCGTGCGGATGCGCGCCTGGCCCTTCGGCACCACCGGGAACGAGAAGCCGATGACATAGATACCGCGCCTCAGCATCCGCGCCGCCATCTCCTGCGCCAGCGTCGCGTCGCCCAGCATCACCGGGATGATTGGATGGTCGGCGCCGGCCAGTGTAAAGCCGAGCCTGCCCATCTCGGAGCGAAACCGCGCTGCGTTGGCATATAGGCG